>PNKB01000185.1 GCA_013997645.1 Cyanobacteria bacterium PR.3.49 | reverse complement strand
TATTTTGGTGATGTCATTCAATCAACAGAAGGTTGGCAAAGAAGCATAGATGAATACCAATCGTATCTGCTTGAAGAAGTTGTCTCTTACAGTCACGCTAAAAAATCATCGGTTGAAGGAAAGCCGATAATGGTAGGTTCTATGGCCCGATTAGCCATGTTCTCCGACAGACTTGAAGGTGAGGCAGCCCATTTATACAAGGGCTCTGCGCTCGCCAAAGGCGACCATAATACAATCTGGAATAATGCGGCTCAAGCAATAGAGATAGTGCAGGCGATACAAAGAGCAGTCCAGCTGATCGATGAAATCGTCACCATCGATCCGGATAATTCTGGCGGGCGTCCTAAAATTATCCCTAGAGCCGGCCAAGGTGCAGGCGCGGTTGAATGCCCTCGCGGCACTCTTTATCACTATTACGAATTGGATGCAAACACATCTATTGTGAAAGCGGACATGATCACGCCATCGGCACAAAACACGGCGCGTATAGAGCTGGATATCAAAGAAGTGGTGTCATCAAACGAAATTGATGAAGCTTTGATGCCGAATTTGGAAACGTTAGTCAGGGCTTATGATCCCTGCAATACTTGCGCCACGCACATGGTGAGCGTAAACTCGCGATCTCGAAAAGCAAAAGGAGAGTAACCGGTGCTGCCTGAAACAAAAGACCGCCAGGGTTGGCTGGAAGACTACAAAAGAAAAATTACCTCGGCTGAGGATGCACTAAGTCATGTCCGTTCGTATGACAGCGTGTATGTTCACTCGAATGCAGCTGCCCCCCAAATTCTGCTTGACGCATTAGTCGGTCGCGCCGGTGACCTGAAAGCAGTAAGAATTTATCAACTGATGACATTGGGCAAAGCTGACTATGCTCTTAAGGAACATGCAGACTCGTTTCAGGTAAATTCCTTCTTCATCGGAGCCAATATCAGAGAAGCTGTCAACGCCGGACGAGCCAACTATATACCTGTGTTTTTGAGCGAAATACCAAGTCTATTTTCTTCCGGAGAAATCGGCATAGACGTATGCCTTCTGCAAGTTTCTCCTCCGGATGCACATGGATTTTGCAGTTATGGCGTATCGGTTGATTGCACTATTGCCGCAAGAAAAAAGGCACGCATTGTAATTGCAGAAGTCAACAAACAAATGCCTCGCACCCTCGGTCGCGCCTTCGTTCACGTTTCAAGGCTCGACCATATAGTCGAGACAGATCATCCGGTACCGGAGCTCGTAGCGGACAAACCGACCGACATCGAAAAGGCTATAGGTGCAAATGTCGCCTCACTCGTGGAAGATGGAGCTACGCTTCAACTTGGAATTGGAGCAATACCAAATGCAGTTCTAAGCAACCTGATGGACAAGCGCAACTTAGGTGTACACAGCGAAATGCTCTCAGATGGAATTGTTGATTTGCTCGAGTACGGCGTTATCACCAATGATGCAAAAACTGTGTTGCCCGGAAAGGTTGTTGTCACTTTTGTGATGGGAACCAAGCGTCTTTATGACTTTGTAGACAATAATCCGCTTGTTGAGTTTCAAACGAGCGACTATGTAAACGATCCTTTTGTGATATCGCAAAATTACAAGATGACGGCTATCAATTCTGCTTTACAGGTGGACGTCACGGGGCAGGTAGCGGCGGATTCAATCGGTAATTTGTTATATAGTGGCTTCGGCGGGCAAGTTGATTTCATTCGCGGTGCTGCCCATTCTAAGCAGGGTAAAGCAATCATCGCTTTGCCATCGACTGCAAAATCCGGCCAGGTTTCTCGCATCAGTGCCATGCTCGCAACGGGAGCCGGCGTAGTCACATCACGGGCTGACGTCCACTATGTCGTGACTGAATATGGAATCGCGCAACTATACGGCAAAACTCTCAAAGAAAGGGCACGAGCCCTAATATCGATCGCTCATCCTGATTTCAAAGCCGAAATAGAAAAGCAATGTTCCGCATTCACCTGGTTTTAATTTTCAAATCTCTATTGCATCGCCGATAGAGGGAATTTGAGCGGATAAGCCATATTGTTCTTGAAGTGTATGGCGCATCTCATTAAGCTGATGCGCTTCGCCGTGGGTAAGAATTACTCGTGTCTTATGCCTGGCAAGCGGTTCAATCCACCGCAAAAGATCGTTTTTGTCGGCGTGCGCGCTGAATCCTTCTACTGAGACAATCTTTGCTCTTACAAAAATCGTTTGACCCATAATTTTTATTGGATTAGCCCCATCCAAAAGACGCCTGCCCAGCGACTCTTTAGCTTGGTAGCCAACGATCAAAAGAAGCGTGCTTGCCAGGCTCAAATTATGTCTCAAGTGGTGCAAAATTCTTCCTGCATCACACATGCCAGCTCCTGCCAATATCAAACACGGACCCGCCACATCATTGAGAGCCTGGGATTCAAGAGCAGTAGTACAAATTTTCAAGTTAGGAAGAAACCTGCGAATATTGTCGTCTGAAAAAAATTCGCGTACCTCAGGATCCAGAAGTTCCGTATGATTTGAATAAATCTGTGTTGCCGCAGTGGCCATAGGGCTATCCAAGTAAATCGGAATGGCGGGAATTTCACCTTTCCTGGTCATCTCAGACAAGTGAAAAAGAAGTTGCTGCGTTCGTCCTACGGCAAAGGTAGGCACTAGAATTTTGCCTTTTCGTTCGATCGACTCCTTAATCAGATGCGTCAATTCTTCAATAGTTTTCTCGTACGGCGGGTGAGTGCGACCGCCGTATGTACATTCCATGAAAACAGCATCGCAACGGTCCATCAGAGCCGGATCACGGTTAATGGGCACATTCCACTGTCCAAGGTCTCCAGAAAAGACAAGACGCCTTCGTCCACCGTTTTGATCTGCCACCATAATCACACTGGAAGAACCTAAGATATGGCCCGCTTCTACCAACTCCACTTTGGTATCAGGAGCTATTTCCATCCATGAGTTGTAAGCCAGCGGTGTGAATCGCTTGAACACCTGCTCAGCATCTGCCAGCGTAAATAAAGGCTTGATGGGCTTTTGACCGGCCTTTGCACGTTTACGATTCTCACGTTCCACATCATCTGACTGAATTTTGGCAGCATCCGTCAAAATCAATCGCGCGATATCCAAAGTTCCGTTCGTACCATAGATTTTGCCTCGGTATCCACCTTTCACAAGAAGTGGCAAGCGCCCGCAGTGGTCGAGATGTCCATGAGTCAATACCACCGCATTGATTTTCGAAGCAAACAATGAAGCCGGAATGAAATTGAGTTTCTCCAGGTGCTTGGAGCCTTGAAACATCCCGCAATCGACGAGAACTCTTGCATTGCCGGTCTCGACCAAATAACAGGATCCCGTAACTTCGTTGGCCGCACCGTGGAGAGTTACTAACATGCAGACTACTTCAAACTGGAAAGATAGGAGGAAATTTCGGCGATATCCGTATCAGACAGAGAGGATGAAGGCATAACCAGCCCTCTCACACCGTATTCGCGGCCGGAATTGCCCAGAAGCAATTCAGCATTGGATATCCTTTCTAAGATATATTCATCCGAGCGCCTTGTGCCAATGCCGTCGAAAGACGGGGCAAATTGACCGCCGATCCCTCCGAACGAGTGGCACATCAAACAACCTTTGTCGTAGACGAGTTTTTTACCTGCCTCAATTGAAGGCGTTGCTTTTTGTGCAGCAATCGAAGAGGTCTTCGCTTTCTTGATTGCAGCGTGTCCGCGCACATCGAATCCGTTAGCCGGTGCCGCAAGAGAAGCAACATAAGTGGCAAGCACTTTGGCGTCGGCAGGCTTTACTCGCATATGAGGCATCAACTCAGCATGCCCATAATTGCGCACGAACTCAGCAACTTTCTTGCCATCGTTGCTGATACGCGACTCGATAAAGTTTTTGCTGCGTCTTGCACCTTCTCCCGCCAGAACCGGGCCAAGACAGCCGCCCGTTGCACCATTGCTGTGACATGTTTGGCAGCTCTTCTTGAACAATGCCGCGCCTTTATTTATATCTGAAGACGGCTTGCTCAGCGCCGGCAAGCCCATAAGAAGAAATGTCAGTAACGCCAATGCCCGCCAGTGCATATTTATATTTCTCACCTTGCCAATCTTCTGAATTTGTTTCAAGAATAGCAGAAGAGTGTTCAGCAGCAGTCATACTTTAGACTGAAGGGAAAGCTGGAAAATCGCCTAAGATAGAAGCATGAATACTACAAAAGAGAAATATCTGGCCGAAGAATGCTTGCGGGACGGGAGCGCTTTAGTAATCCGCGCTGTTCACTCCACGGACAAGCCTCTGCTCAAAGAAGCCATGCATCATCTCAGTCCCCAGTCCCTGTACTATCGCTTTCTGACGCCGAAAAAGGAACTCACAGACAAAGAACTAGCCTATTTCACAGAAGTCGACTTTCTTCACCATGTCGCCCTGCTGGCCAGTGTTGAAGATAATGGTCATCTAGTGCCTGCCGGTGTCGGTCGTTATGTGATGGCGGATAGCGGGCCGACAACTAAAAGAGCCGAAGTGGCATTTGCAGTCGGCGAAGAATACCAGGGACGGGGAATAGGGACGCTGCTTCTAAAGCACCTCACAAAAATTGGCAGAGAGGCTGGCTTAGAAGCGTTCACAGCGCTCGTCCTTTGCGAAAACAGAAAAATGCTGGAAGTTTTCCGCAACTGTGGATTAGCAATGGAAACGAAAATGGACAGCCCCGGAGTACTCAAAGTAGTTTTGCTGCTGAAGTGACGCCCAGGTCAGCCAAGTCGGCAGCTCTCAACACTATCCAAGGCAATTTCCTTCAATTTGCGCAAATTCAATTTTCCATTCGGCATGACCGGCAGAGCCGGCACTTCAATAAAATCATGCCAGTTAGGTATCCAGAGTCGAGCTATATTGCTCTTTTTCAGCTCTGCGACAATTTCCTGAGGTGACTTGTCCAAATTAGAGTAGATGACGACCAGCTTTTCACCCCTTGAATCATCGGGGACAGATGTGACAAAGACATCTCCTGCCGGCTGTCCGGTAACCTTTTGTATTTCGTCCGCCACGGCAATGTGAGAAACCATCTCGCCTGCAATTTTAGAAAATTGGCTGGAACGTCCAGTTACAGTCAGAAAGCCTTGTTCGTCCAGAAAGCCGATGTCGCCGGTATTGAACCAGCCATCCTTAATTGCCCGGGCGGTTTCTGCCGGTTGATTGAGATAGCCCAGCATTACTTGGGGGCCCTTCACAAAAATCATGCCAGGACGTCCAGCAGGAAGCTCCTCTGCCGTATCCAGATCGACAATGCGAATGAGCGTACCAGGCACGGGCAGACCGACGGTTCCAATTTTTGTCCCTTCAATTACGCGTCCGTCGGCAAGAGTGACATGATTGGGCACGTTGCAAGACACAACAGGAGATGTTTCAGCCAGTCCGTAACCCTCCACCGGAGTCACGCAGAGGTTTTTCTGAAGGTTTAACAGCTGCTGGTGCTTCAGCTTTTCGCCTCCCAATATGCAATTTCTTATGGTCCGAAACTGATGGGGTCCGCAACGCCGGATATAGGCATTGATCATTGTTGGCGTGCAAATCAAGCAGGTGGCACTGAATAGTTCCGACAACTCGCCTATCCTGCGGGCATCGAACGGATCATAGTGAAAAACCACCGTTTCACCCAAACAAAGCGGAGCCCAGAGAGTCATAGTCAGGCCGAATGAATGAAAGAAAGGTATCACGCCTAAGACAATCTCACCGGCTTTGATCTGCCCTTGCTCCTTGATTGCATTGATATTTGAGAGAATATTGCCATGCGACAAGACAACGCCTTTAGGATCGCTGGTTGAGCCGGCAGTAAAAATGATTGTTGCCGGATCATTCAGTTTGGTCCGAATGGTGCTGCTTCCTGCTGGAGGCAAACCAAATTCAGAAAGAGGAATACAGCTCAGCGACGACATCCCTGCCAACAGGGGAGCAACCAAGCCCTCAGGCACAAAATCAGCTTCCGTCCAGGCCTTGAACTTAGCCAGTAAGTCAGCATCTTCCTTTGCGGACTCGATGAAAATGAGTTGAGCGTTAGATTCTAAATTGAATTTCTTGATCGCAGCTTTCGCTGTAATGATGTGTTTTAGTCCGCACTTTGACACATACGAATCAAACACCTTCTGCCCGGATGTGTAATTCAAATTAACAGCGACTTTGCCCAGAAATGCAAGCGCAAGATTGGCAACAACAGCACCTGCAGATGGTGGCAATAGAATTCCCACACAACGGGAATGATTGAGAGTTTTGCTCAAAAGATTAGCCAGGGTAAGTGCTTGAAGGAGAAGTTGATGATATGTGAGCCGGGAACCCAGTGAGTCACATACCGCCAGTGCGTGCGGTCTCATTCGAGCCTGGTGCAGAAAGGCGTGTGGCAATGAACGCCAGTGTTTTGGCAAGGCGAGCGGAGAATGTTCTTGATGATGCCTCCACTTAAACTGCATGAACTTTCAAAACTCCTTCGCATCTATCCATGCACCCCATTATCTTGTCAACCACCAGTTAACGTATCGACCTTTATGCTGACGGCATCCCCACTTGAAGAGACACAAGCAGACTCATCCCAAAGATGAGCAAACACCCTCCTTAGTGATCATGCATTGCAAAAGGCGGAAAAGGACAATGAGTAGGGGCAAATACCTGCAGAAACGTCAGGAATCAGCCCTAGCCACCAGCTAATCCGAAGAGGTGAATCATGCAATCAACCAAACCTGAGGATAGTTTGTCTGAAACATCGAAACTATCGTGTGAGCGAAGGAAAAGAGACAATGAGAAAGTATGGTCAATGGACCGTCAAGTAAGGTTCACTGCAGGATTGCTCATTTTGGATGGCATTGCACTTTCTACAATCAATATGAACTGGATTGTCCTATCCGTCGTTGTTGCTTTAGGAATGGTCGTTTCAGCAATTTCAAACACTTGCGCTATGTCTACAATACTGGGCTGGCTACCATGGAATCGCAATACCCATTAATTAACCATGAAAGTTGAGCCGCAAAAGCTAGCTGACACCATATATAGTGCGCATTGGGTGTATAATACTAAGTGAAAGAACCCCTTAGAGACACATTCTAAGAGCAGCAGGCAACCAAGCAAGAGCTTCGAACCTGAAGACCCCAGCCTAACGCTGGGGTCTATTTTTAGGGAGCTGACCTAAGGAGTTACTTCTGAGGTTTGCTCTCACCGGCTAACTTTTTCTTGCTTTTCATCAGGACCAGATCTCGCTTGCTTGAAGACCTTGCTAACGAGCGAGATTGGTTGCAGCGGTTCAGCAAATCGCTCACCAGGGGATCGTCTTTGTCCAGATAATCGCCGAGTGTTTTCAGCGCACTGCGATACCAAAAATAAGCTGCTTCATGTTCACCCTTTTGTGTGTACAACACGGCGAGATTCTCTGAAATCAGACCATACAGCAAGCTTTTCTTTCCGAGATTCTTGTTAACAATGGCGAGCGATTTTTCAAAATGCTCAAGTGCGGCATCAAGGCTTCCTAACTTTTGCTCAATCCAACCCAGATTATTGTATGCCAGGGCCAAATTAGGTGAATCAGGTCCGCAGGACCCGCGAAAAATTTCAACAGCTGTTTGCGCAGACTTCGCTGCACTTCTAAAATCTTCCAATTCATAGTAGACGGTTGAAAGCCTGAGGTGCTGCGCGGCCAATGGTATGGCGGGATAATCGTCGATGCATCCCATAACTTTTATAAGATCGAGAAGTGCGGTTACCTCTTCTTTGTATTTTTTGCGTTCATGATACAAATCTGCAAGCCCTGCAAGAACCGGCAGCTGCTTGTTAAAATCTCCATTTGTTGCCAACAGTGCGGCTTGAAGTGCAATCTCAGCGTTGTCGTAATCGCTGTCTGTCCAAGCTTCTTCTTGCGGCACAACTTCAAAAATCTCAAGCTTTTGTTTACCGGCAAATGAATGGGCCGGAATTCCGCTCAGACTTAGCAGCACCAGCGAAATGAAGATGCAAATTAGACGGGCCATTGAGGATGTCCTTTCTCTTAGGAAATTCAATATCCACTAAATTTAACTGCTTCGAAATGACCGCACCTCGTTCCGTAGAACGATAAAACAATGCTCTTGCATTAAGCCTGCAGATAGAGGCATTGCCCTTAGCTCTCAGCTAGGCTGTAAACAGATCGCTGAGAAGTCGAAGCGGAGGTTCAGTTATGTTTTTCAATGATCGAGTCGATGCAGGGAAAAAACTGGCATTGAAGTTGGAACAATACGCATCTTCGCTACTTGAGAAAGCTAAGCAATCTGAGGTTCTCGTCGTCGGTTTGCCGCGTGGTGGTGTTCCTGTTGCCCTGGAAGTAGCACGCCGATTCAAGTGTCCGCTTGAAATTATTGTGGCGAAAAAACTGCCCTTTCCGAATCAACCTGAATATGCAATTGGTGCAGTTTCTTCCGGCGGCATTGTAGTCCTGAGCCCGGACATTCCACAAAGCAAAAGTTGGCGAGAATATATCGAACAACAAAAGCGCCAATTGCTCGCGACCACACAGCGAAGAGAAGATGAATTCTATGTCCTTGCCGGTCGCCACAGGTCATCTTTCGAAGACAAAATTGTCATTATCGTTGATGACGGAGTGGCAACGGGGATGACGGCAATGGCCGCTATAGAAGCGGCGAGGCAGCGAGGAGCTCGCAGTGTGATCTTGGCGGCACCGGTGATGAGCCGAGAAAGCTTCAATCAATTGCAATTGATATGCGACGATGTCGTCGCCGCCTACAGACCTGAAGTATTTAA
Organism: Cyanobacteria bacterium PR.3.49; assembly: GCA_013997645.1. Taxonomy (GTDB): domain Bacteria; phylum Cyanobacteriota; class Vampirovibrionia; order Obscuribacterales; family Obscuribacteraceae; genus QKMZ01. The sequence goes on along the minus strand of PNKB01000185.1, from coordinate 2,565 downwards.
CGCTGTGGCAGAGCATTATTTGGAATTCTTGCCGACAAGCAATGACGAAGTAGTCAAAGCTTTGGCTGAATCGAATGGCTTCCACAACGGTCCAAGCCTGGCACGCACCGATGGTGACAAGAAAACCTCTTAGGTGCGTTGCTAATTGCAATCATACTTTGGATATTCGATATCAGCCGAAATGTAGATGTAGCTGTTCTAAGCCGCGCGCGAGAATGTGTGCAGATTGCGTGCTTGGTCCGCAACAAAACTATCGATTCTTTCGAAAAAAGGAGTACAGAAAATGACTACATCGACACCTGTCAAAGAGGAAAAGAAACAAACGACTGCAGTAGCCCACCGCAGAGACAATGCCTTATATACATTGCAAGAAGAGATGAACAAACTCTTTGAAGACTTCACTCGTGGGTTTCATAAACCATTATGGTTGGAAGCAGTCTCCGACTTCAATACAAAAGTAGACATCAAAGACAACGACAAGAATATCGAAGTGACAGCTGAGCTTCCGGGAGTCGAACTAAAAGACATTGAAGTCTTGGTCGAAGACAAATCTCTGATCATAAAAGGCGAAAAGCGTTCGGAAAAAGAAGAGAAAGACAAAAGCTTTTACCGCATGGAGCGCAGCTACGGCTCATTCTACAGAGAGCTGCCTATGCCTTGCGCAATCGACAAGGAAGCGATTGAGGCATCTTACAAAGATGGGGTTCTGAAAGTAACTTTGGCGAAAAGCGGAGAAACTGCAAGCAATGGCAAGAAAATTCAGATCAAAGCCGGCTAAGACGACAGGGTAGCCAGTCCATATGACTAAGCGCATCTTTAACAGATGCGCTTAGTCACAATCTTTCCGCACAAAGTTAGGAGAAGCAAAATGAACAAATTGGAAACACAAGAAAACCGACCTATGTCCGCAGAAGAGTGCCTAGCCAAGATAGGAGCAAAAATTGACAAGTTAGTCGAATCGGCAGGAAAAGCGAAGCAAACTCTGCTTTCAAAAGAAAATATGGCATTGACGCATGGAGAGTTGGCAGTCAAGGAAATGCGCGAAGGGCTGGAAAAGGCCTGGGCCGAACTGTCACTAGCTTGGAAGGACCATGAAGAGCAAAAGCCTTTGAGCATTAAACAAATTGACGACGTTTCCGAGAGCCGCGCAGATGAAGATTTCCCAGGGACTTGCTGAAACAAGCACAGGAAGCAAGGCTCAAATGCAAGCGGCTATTCGTAAGGAGCAATCACGATGAAAATGATGAAAATCAAAAACCCGATTGAAAGAGTATTAACAGGTGTCTGGCACAATCAGCACAATTCTCAGATGCAGCTAGAAATCGACGAAGCAGGAAAAATAGCCGGCTACTTCATCAGTGGTGTCAACACTGCCGGAGATCCTTCCGACACTTATCCGCTTGTAGGATTTGCGCGTGGAGACGTGTTCGCGTTTTGCGTTGACTTCTCAAACCACGGCACAATGACTACGTGGGTAGGGCAGATCATCGATCCGGAACAAAGAAATTTTCAAGCAATGTGGCAAATGGTTGCCGATGTCAACCAGGACAAGAAGAGCGCCTGGAAATCAATTTGGACTGGTCAAGATACATTTGAGTCGGGACCAAGAAAAAGTGAAGTCTGCGCACGTCCTAAAGATGCCTCGCATCCCACGTATTGCAGCCTGGTGTGAGGACTCAGAAAGAGGCAAAACTTATGATACAAAAACTGCGCCAGACTCTTGAATCTGACGCAGTTTTTCTGTTTTGCCAAGGTACGCAGTATGAACAGGTGCTCTTCTTGCGCAAGTTGCAGACGGCATCACTTACTGGACCGACGCAGTCTGCAACTGCTAAGAATGTGACTTCTCTATTTTTTGAGATGCTTGTGCGAATGAATTCTTCTTTTGCGCAAGAACAGAGAATTCCAGATAAGTGCAAACAGATAACCGATAAGAAATCCGCCAAAAGATGAAATCACAAGGAGTGTCAATGCAATATCGAGATGAAATGGCGAAACCAAATATGGTGGTTCGATAAAGTGCAAACGAAACAATGCATCACTGACATGCTGAGCTGTATTTGTGGCTACCAGGACTAGCCAGCCGGCGTGCCACACAGCAGTGACTGCAGCAACTGTAATCCCGGTCCTCATGCCATTCAATAGTCTGGTTTCTCGTACAACCTTATGAATGGGTTTGTGTTCTACCAAAGCATTCATTATGCTACTCCTTTTCTACTTGGTTGAATTGTATCTAGCTCTTCGGTCATGACACTTCCAGAACCCACACGTGTAGATCTGCGATGAGAAAGCATCACGACACTGCATGGAGAATCCGGTATAACAGATTGAGCGACGCTGCCAAACAAGATCCTTCCCATGCCTTTCTTTGTGTGTGGACCAAGCAAAATCAGATCCGCGCTCCAATCTTTAGCTTCCCGGACGATGGAATCTTTAGGTTTTCCTTCAACCACAATGGACTCAACCTTGTAATTGGGAAAACGCGTTCTCAAACGCCTGCTGACAGTATCTAGAAGTTCATTTGCTTCCCTATAAGATTCTTTAAATATCGATAGCGAACTTGAA
>PNKB01000184.1 GCA_013997645.1 Cyanobacteria bacterium PR.3.49 | reverse complement strand
GCCACCAGCGCTACCAATTACGGTCAGGATACATCGCAATTACTTTCCAATGTGGCAAAACCAATCAGGCAATACACGCCAGCCGTGGTCAATCACTTCAATGTCATGCCTGTCTTTGATGTCTATGCGGCCTGCCAGGGAAAAGATCTCGGATCTGTTTCCGACGAGATTCAAAAGATTGTCGATCAATTTTCCAAGGATGCGCCCAGGGGAACGAAAATTGTCGTAGCCGGGCAAGTTCTGAGCATGAAACTCGCCTTCTACTGGCTCTTGGTCGGACTTGCCGGTGCGCTCGTCCTTGTCTATTTCTTGCTTGTCGTCAACTATCAGTCCTGGAGCGATCCGCTCATCATTCTTATGGCGGTTCCGGGCGCACTATCGGGAATTTTATGGAGCCTGTATGTGACGCAGACAAATTTCAGCGTGCCGGCCTTGATGGGCACGATCATGACTATCGGTGTGGCGTCGGCAAACAGTATTCTCATGGTCACCTTCTGCAATGAGCAATTGCGTGAGGGGAAGACAGCCAGAGATGCCGCTCATACTGCCGGGCATCAACGCTTCCGCCCGGTCAGCATGACCGCTCTGGCGATGATTATCGGTATGATTCCGATGGCGTGCAGTTCCGGTCAAAATGCGCCGATCGGACGGGCTGTAATCGGTGGACTTTCAATTGCGACATTTTCGACGCTCTTATTTGTACCTTTGATTTTCAGCCATTTCAGACGCAACAGCAAATTGAATTGGCCGCCCGACGGTAAACACGATCAGATTATCGAAACGGAAAGTTAGCAACGAAATTACAGTGAGAAATACAGCATGAATGGCCAGCAAAACAAGCGCAAAGCGTTCCGAAACCCTCAGGGCAAAGGGGGATTAGTTTTGATCCTGTTGGTTGCGGTCGGGATATTTGCAGCTTTGTTCTTGATCGGATTTTTGCCGAGATTGTCCAACAAAAAGGATCTCGAACGTGAGCATGACGTCACGACCGGATCGGTTCCTGTAGTGCAAACGACTGTTGCCAAACGTGCTCCTCTAAAAGAGCAAGGCAATCTGCCTGGAAATATCAGCGCCATTCAGTATGTGACAATAAATGCGCGCGTGGACGGCTACTTAAAATCAAGGCTAGTAGATATCGGCGATTGGGTGAAAAAAGGTCAATTGCTCGCCGAGATTGACACGCCTACAATCGATCAAGAATTGAACCAGGCAAAAGCCGACCTGGCTGAGAGTCAGGCTCAGCTGGCCAGCTCGCTGGCCAAGTTGAAGGAGGCCATTGCCCAAGATGTAGCAGCCAAAGCAAAGATCCAGAAGTCGCAAGCAAATGAGGAGTTTACTCATATAACCGCCGACCGCTGGGTGAGTATGGCGCAAAAAGGTGCGGTCAGTTTGCAGAGCCGCGACGAGCGTGTCCGTGAGTTTAAGGATGCGACTGCCGCTCTGCAAGTTTCCATTGCCCAGGAAAAAGCCAGTCAGGCTGCGGTCAAATCAGCAGAAGCTGAAGTTGGTGTTTCCCAATCTCTGGTCGCTGCAAGAACGGCTAGCGTTGCCCGCACGGCCGCACAGCAAAGTTTTAAACGCGTGGTCGCCCCATTCGACGGTGTTATCACTTTGCGAAAAGTCGATCCAGGAGCCTTGATCAGCTCCGGCAGTCAAATGCCCACTTTGGAATTGTTCCAACTCGCCAAAATCGACACTTTGCGCATTTATGTAAATGTGCCGCAGACATTCGCTCGCTTTCTTTCTTGCGGACAAAGTGCCGAGGTGTTTGTGCCCGAAATGCCGGATAAGGTATTTGAAGGGACGGTGACGAATATTGCTGGTGCCCTTGATCCTTCCACAAGAACCAGGCAAACGGAAGTGAGGATAGACAACAGAAAACACGAGCTCTTGCCGGGCATGTATGCGCAGGTGAAGGTGACTGTAAAACGAGACGAGGAATGGATCACAGTGCCTGGAACGGCTCTGGTGCCGAAAAACGATGGCACCTACGTAGTGGTTGTGAAAGATGACTTGGCGCAATTCAACAAAGTTGAAATTGGCAGAGACTTCGGCGACACGGTAGAAATCAAACGAGGTCTTGCCGGTGGCGAACTGGTGGTGCTCAGTCCGCCCGTCGATCTGATCGCCGGAGAGAAAGTCAAACCTGTAAAGGCCAGCGAATAATTCGCTCTGAGAAATCTAAGATTCCAGATCGCCGATCGGCTCTTGATCCGCGTCTTCTGAAGCTTCATGCTGGTTGGAGCCGGCTGGTCTTTCAAACTTATAGCCGACGCGATGAAGTGTTTTGATCAAAGAGTCTTGCCCGTCCGTATCGATTTTGCTTCTCAACTTTGTAATGTGTACGCGCACCGTATCCGGTGAAGCTTCCGAATAATTAGACCAGACTTTGTCCAGGATCGTATCGGCACTAAAAACTTTTCCCGGATTGCGCATAAAAAATTCCAGGAGCGCATACTCGCGCGGCATCAATTGCAGCTCTCTGTCGCCTTTTGTGACCCGGTGGCTGACCGAATCGAGAACCAGATCGCCTATTTTTATGACATTGGTTTTGATTTCCCGCGAGCGCCGCATCAATGCGCGCAATCGAGCCGATAATTCACGCATATGAAATGGTTTGGTCACATAATCATCGGCACCGGAATCAAGACCTTCTTCCTTGTTGGAGACTTCTTTTTTGCCGGTGAGCATAAGCACGACACCGGTCCCACCATTGGCTCGGTATTCTTTGCAAACTTCCAAACCGGTCAGTCCAGGAACCTGCCAGTCGAGTATAAGCACGTCGTACTGGTGGGAAGTCAGTCTTTCCAGAGCAGCCGGGCCACTTGTGACGTGATCGACGGCATAACTTTCACCTGTCAGCCAGTCGTCGATCACTCTTGCCAACCGAACGTCATCTTCAACAATTAGTACTTTTGGCATCTTGGAAAGCGAAAGTAGGAATACAATCCCGGGTAAAACGAGCTAAGCGACGGTTTCACCCATTTTACCTTGCAATCACTGCTGATTGTGTGCGGACATCAGTTTTTTGATTTAAAGTATTTGGGGGTCTTGCAAAAGGGAATTTCCCGTACCGATGCGGCTGGATTTAAGACAAAAAGGATTGATCATGGTGTCGCTGCCTCTCTTGTTCGAGGCTGTCTTTATTCTTAGCTTGTTTGCGCTCCTGGAAAACGCCGAAAACACAGTCAATAAGGAGACTAAATCCAGACTTGTTCTTCAGGAAGTAAACAATATCTCCAAAAATATTTTCGATTCGGCCAGTCACCTTGTTACCTGGAATTTTACGCACAAGCGCGCTGAATTGCAGAAATTCGACAACACTATGCTCGGCATCGCCGACAGCATCGACAATTTGAAAGAGCTGAGCGCCGACAACGAGATCCGGCGCGAGCACGCACGGAAGCTGGAGATCCATGGCAAAGCGACGATGCGAAATTTGGTCAGTCACCGCGAAAAGATGGTCGGCGATTCTGATCGTGTGTATTCTCCCAACTTTCAAGAGTTTAGAAGAGATTTCAATGCGGAATTCGATCCTTTCTTGAAAGAAGCGCAGATGCTGGCCAATGAGGAGGAGAGAGTTCAGAAATCCGTGCCTCAAGCCATTGAAGCAAGAAAAACATTTCTGCGAATATTTCTTGCCAGCGGTTTTACCATCAACATCATCATCGCCATTGGCTTAGCGATGTTTTTCATCAGAGAAATCGCTTCTCGACTGGCAGTGCTGACTGAAAATTCGCAGAGAATGGCGATCAACGCGCCGTTGCTCGAGAGAATCGGCGGCTCCGATGAAGTCGCGCACCTGGACAAGGTTTTCCATAATATGGCTGATGCCTTGAGAGCTGCAGAGCAAACGAAGCGAGAATTCGTTCAGATGATCAGTCACGATCTGCGCACTCCACTGACGGCAATTCTGGGAACATTCGAGCTGCTAGCCAGCGGTGCCTACGGCAAGCTGACCGAACGTGGCGAGAGACGCGTGAAAGACGCAGAAAGAGAGTCAGAACGTTTGATCAGTTTGATCAATGAATTGCTGGATATCGACAAACTCGAGTCAGGCAATATGCAGTTAATTCTTGATGAATGCGAAATACAAAACATTTTCAGACGTGCAACCGAGGCAGTTGCTGTTATTGCAGAGAAACGCAAGATAAAGCTAGAGGTTGCAACAGAGAATCCCAGTGTCAGTGCCGATGAAGATAGAGTTGTTCAAATCATGATCAACTTGCTGGGAAATGCGGTGAAGTATTCGCCCGAAAACGAGACTATCAAAATTGACGTTATTGACGAGAAAAACTTCATCCGCGTTGATGTTATCGATCATGGACCCGGTATTCCTAAGAAAGATAAGAGATTGATTTTCGAGCGCTTTAAGCAAATCGAAGGCGAAGAATATAAGCGTTCTGGCAGCAGCGGTCTGGGGCTGGCAATTTGCAAAGCACTGGTCGAATCACATGGTGGCACCATTGGTGTCGACAGCGAGGTTGGTCAGGGCAGTCGCTTCTGGTTCACTTTGAGAAAAACCACTACTGGACAGGATAACCAATCGTCTTCAAATCTTCCTTGATGTCAGCGAGTTTTCGATGCGAATCAAGACGTTTCAAAAGATCTTCAGTCATCGGTTCTTGAGCAAAAACCTTTTCAATGTCGGCTTCTTTCACTTTTCGATTTTTTGCTTTTTGAACCCAATTTGTGTAAGCCCTGGCATCAATATTCAAAGGTGACAGCAAATCGTCAGAACCGTCATGTGAAGTCCAGCGGTTGGGAGCCCGATTGGGCCATTTAATAGGACCTATGTGCCAGGCATTGTCCGTGGCTTTTCTCCAGATTACGAATGTAGCGTTGTCTGAGCCAAATGCCGGTTCGTCCAGGAAGCGCTTCAGCTCTTTGGGAAAACCTTTGAGCAGACCCGGGTACAGTTTTAGCCCATGCTGTTCTTCCAACTCAAAGGGAGCGACAACCGGGTTCATCACTGATTCTTCGTCGTGACCTTTAATCACTGCTCCTTCAGGAGAAAACCAGATTACAAGCGAATCTTTGCCTTCCCATTCCAGTTGAAGGACGCGCTCACCATTTTTATCCTGCCAGTGCTCCGTGAATCGAACGCTGGCATCGTCATTGTGATGGAAGCTGTCTTGATAGACCAGATCAAGAGCAGCCAGTGACCGAGAAACTTCTATCAACTTCGAGATATCGGGCAGGCGCTCCAGCTTGCCCGTATTGGCCGGCTCCTTGACCATTTTGGCGAAAGAAAGACGCCCCTCATCTCCGTCCGGATCATTCAGATAGCCGCAGCCGGCAGTTGCACAGAGGGCAATGAGAGCAATTAAGTGGAGAGACTTTTTCATCAGTGCAAAAACTCGGGCATTCATTTGCATCATCGCATAATTTGGAAATATCGTGTCAGTCTATCGAACGTCATGAGAACAGCAGCGCAATAGGTTGATACACTAGTCAATAAGGCTTCAGGCATCACTCAATGAGATTAGACCGCCAAACATTGCACGCCCATGGCGTCATTTTAACCGCCGCATTCTCCATCACCTTCATCAGCTGCGGTGCATCGGCGGGCGCGGCCGTAACTATGGAACAATTCGAGGTTGACAGCCATATTTTGGGACCCCGCCGCTTGTACATCTCCGATAAAGTTATTCGCATCGATTGCCTGAGAGAAAATCTTACGATCATATCGAAGAAGCCGTTCGACAAGGCAACTTGCTTCAACAACAGCTCCAGGAAGATTTGCGATCAAGATGCGACCAGAGCGGTTAAAGAACTTAGAACATTTGGCCTGTTTATGTCCGAAGCAGGCGAGGTGACCCTGTCCTGGAAGCGGAGCGGTCCTGAAACCGTTCAAGGTGTGCCGTGCATTGCGTACAATGGGAAAGTAACTCACACAGAAAAGATGCCGAACAAGGCTGATGAGGCGGACTGGCGCAAGTACTGGGTGAGGAACGACCTGGTAGTGCCTAAACCTGCAGGCGACATCCTGTCTGCAGCGATTGGCGCACCAAACATCCCAGGCATCCCGCAAAGACTGGAGCATTTCGGCTCGGAAAATGACTTCAACATACCTTTTCTTTCTCGCTCCAATATCGACACACAGAAGAAAATTTTGCGAGTGATTATTTCCACCAAGTCAAGAAAAAAGGTATCGGTGCCTGACAGCTTTTTTGACCTGCCTAAAAATTACAAACGAAAAGACGATTTCAAGAAAGTGTTTCTCGGCAGCGGTGGTATGCAGTCTTTGAAAGATGCGGGCAAAGCCCCCGGCTTTCTATTCGAGAGTAAATAGACTATTTAGAGTTTGCGTTTCTAGTATTTTTCTTTTTCGTCTTTTTCGGTGAGATCGAAGAGGCAGCGTCCGACTTAACCGCAAGGTCCGGACGCTCCAGCACAATGGGAATATCAGTTTCCTGACTGGCTCTGACAATATCTACTTCCGAAAGCAGAATCGAAGGAGTGACTATATTGTGCAGATTGCTTATCGAGCTGAATCCATGGGTGGTAATGTAGACATCATCATCATTCGCGGTGCTCTCGATGTCGCGCCAGGTGCGGCGCGTAAGACCGGAAAACCTGGCTCCGCGCACCAACTCTTCTGAGCCGTCAGCCACCGATACTCGATAAAGCAAAGTCGGTGGTGCGATATCTATATCTCGCCTGCTGGACCCCATGAAGCTGAAGATGGCACTCAAGCTGCTTTCGATGTCCATGCCCATGACCGCCGGATTGACAATTTTGCGAGCAATCATCACATGGGACAGACCAGTGTCCTTGCCTATTTGAATCAGTTGCTTACGCAACTCTTCGGGTGATTTAGATTCATCCGAAGTGATAAATAGTTGACTTGTCTTGGCTTTGCCTTCACGAAAATGCCCGTTGCTCTCGCGTATGCCCTTTGAAGGAGTTCGACCGGAGCAGAGTGTTTTCAATGTGCCGTGTTCGACCAGCGAAATTGTTTTTGCCTTAACACCTTCGTCATCCACCACATAATTGCACTTCAAAGGTTTTCCATGAAAGCTGTCCACGAGCGGGTTGTCGACGATATTGATAAACTTCGGCAAAATGCGTTTGCCCAGCATATCTGCTTCTGATTTTTTATTGCGGCGCTCGAATGCACTTTCCTGCGATACTACCAAATGCGGTGCCAGTGTCTGAGCAAAGAATTCAGCAGCGGCTTGTTTCTCAAACAGAATTGGGCCGTTATATTCTTCAATCAAGGGGGCGTGCGAAAGTTTGACCACATTGTCGGATAGTTTTCTGGCAGCGGCGAGCAATTCTTCCATGGACGGCAAATCTTTATCATGCCTTGTTGCAAACAATGCAAAGTCAGAGACCCGCATGCCGTCTTTTGCTTGCGCAGTGGCATTCATGTAAATATAGGAGTTGAATTCCTGTTCTCTGTTTTTTGAACCTTCACTGTTCAGGAACCAGCGAATATCATCGCGGTTTTCGTAAACTACGCGACAATCAACAATTGCCGGATTAGAGCGAAATTCCCTCGAGACCGTGCGCACGATCGTTTCCCAGCGACTGGCATCCACATTCTGCGATACAACCGGCAACACAGAAACGACGGGTTCTACTTTCATAAAGGAGTCCGGCAAATTGTCGACTTTTTTTTGCCGCAACACAGCCTTCTTTTTCTCCAGATCCTCGATTGCTCGTTTGTACTTACTGTCGCATTGAAGCCAGAGTGCTCGTCTTATCGAATCGTAGTCGTCATCCAGTGACATCATTCTGTCGCCGTAGTAGGCTTCATATGGGCTGGAGAAGTATGAGCCGCTGGAGCCGGAACTGTCGAATTTATAATCACCGACACGCACATCGACACTCAAGTTTCTTCCGTTGCTCCGGTCGGTTCGGTCCAACGCACCGAAGGCTCCGTAGACATTGATAAATTTCGATTGCTTGCCTGTGAATGAAGCAAAATATGGTGTCGGATGTTCGCCCAATTTCAAATTGCCGATAGTACGCTTGAGCTCGTCTTCAAAAGCGTTGAAAATTTGCCCGTCATCATTCTTGCTCCAGAGCTTGCTGTCATCAGTCTGAGCGTAGGCAAATTGCGGACAACACAGATTGAGCGTGAGTGCAATCGAAAAGAAATGCATTTTCGCTTTAAAATTTACTGCCGTGGGTTTATTCATCTGGCTGTTTCACCTCTTCGCTTTTTCAAGATTGGGAGGGGGTAAAACAGGCGGTTTATCCTGTGCCTTTTCTTCTCTGGCCACTTCGATTGTGCGCACAAGAAGACTTGGTGCGCTGGCAGAAACGGGGACCCAGCCGGACTCTGCTCCGCACACACCATTGAATGTGCCGGTCTTATCGCTGGCGCACATAATAGTCTCTAGTGATGCCAGGGGCGTTCCGACCAGATTTACTCCGCGCAGCAGTTCATCTGGTCTGCCGTCTACCCAAATGCGTTTTACCTGTAAAGGCAAAAGCGAAAATGACTGGGGCATGAACGCCTGTGTGATTGTAAAGCCACCGGCTATTTCGTCAAACATCAAACCGTACTGTTTGCCCTGCCGCTTGGTCTCCTCTATAAGCATTTCTTTCAGCTTGGCTTCCGTTACTTGTTTGCTCGACTCGACGATCAGATTGCCTTGTCTGGCGACTGGACTGCTTCCTGGTTGGCAGCGGCAATGTCCGTTGGAATGTTTGAAGGATGCAATTGGCGAACGCCCCATGAGAAAATTGCGCAGGACGCCTTGCTCAACCACCTGTACTTTCTCGGCGGGCATGCCTTCGTCGTCAAAGCGATAGTTGCCAGTCAAAGGAGTGCCACCAAGCTGATTGATGGTTGGATCGTCAATGACACTGATGAATTCAGGCATGATTTTGGCGCCCACTTTCTTTGTGAAAGTGCGACCTTCCTCCTCATCCTTTTGCCGATGTCCCTCGACGCGATGACCAAGTACTTCATGGAAAAAGACGCCGGCCGCCTTGGGCATGAGAATTGCCGGTCCAACGTAAGGCTCGCCGGCGTGCGAGTTGCGCAGGGCAACAACAGCGTCGGCTAATGATTTTATTCGCTTGCTGAACTCCTCTTCGGAGGGCAAGGAGTTGATATCAAATGCTTCGACCGTGTCATACAGATTCACTTCCATTCCGTCAGCACAGATGGCTCCAGCACCGGTCAGCATCCTGGCCAGCTTTTGCGACTGCTGTACTTTTGTGCCTTCGCTGTTGGTGATGTATCGGGTGGTCACGTCCTCGTCGATAGAGACGTAAGAAGTGGTGATTTGAGGGTATTGCTTATAGATAGCCGAGAGACGGCGCAATGGTTCGATCCAGCGATTGTCGTCCGGCCTGGTCCTTATCGGTTTTTCCACAGCCACGACTACTTTTCCGGGACCAAAGTCGTCCGACACGTCTTCTTCATCTACTTTGACTTCTTTATTCGCTTTTACCTGTACATAACTCTGCTGCGCGTCTTTGAACGCTTTATCGGTCATATACCAGAGGCCACAGGCAATTGCATCCGGATCGTTGTCGATTGAGAATTCCACACCACCCAGGCGAGAGTAGTATTCGCCGTCATACCGGTCGCTGCGAATCTTATGTGTACTGTCCAGCACAGGGCTGCCTACACGCGCCTCGATGTCCAGAAGACGGCTGTGGTTTCTGTCGAAGCTTGTGATTGCTCCGTAAGTAGCATTGCCGGAGAAGGAGTCAGTGTCGCAAACTCTGTAAGACAAAAAATAAAGCGGCGCCGGACCCTGATTTTTCAGTTTATTGAACGAGCGCTGGAGCTCGCCGGTCATGGCATTAATGACGATGCTGTCGCTGTCAATCGGATGAGATATTGCGGCTTTGTCATCCGGTTTTGAATTCTTTCTCTTGGCTGGCGATATTCGCTTTCGGCCCGCCGACTCAGGTGCTGACCAGGCAGGCAGAATGGCGGTAAGACTAAGAGAAAGACAGAGCAAAAGACAAAAGGCGCTGTTCTGTCTGATTTGCCTGGTTAGAAAAGCCAAATCTGCCGCCTTTTGCAAGTAACAAGCTTCCATTTACCAATGCTTGTTTCTAATCAAGTACCCGATCGATTGTGGTGAAAAACCCGGCTAGCTTTTACCGGACTTATTTATAGCGGCGGATTTTTTGCCGGCAGGCGATTTTTTCTTGGCTTTGGGATAGTGCAAATCTTGACTGGAGGCAAAAGCAACGCCACCGTTTTTCATTTGCTCAAGGGCAGTTTTTACCCTCAGTCCAACCTTGTCTATTCCTCGACAGGCATCCTCTATGAGAGTGACTTTGTATCCTAATTTGATGCCATCCAGAGCAGTTTCTTTCACACAATAATTGGTAGCCAGACCGGCTATAAAAATATGCTCGACGCCGTTGTTTCTCAAAAAAGAATCGAGCTCGGTCGCATTACCACCGGCACAATCGAAGAAACCACTGAAACAGTCGATATCAGGGTCCATGCCTTTCTTGAATATTTGACTGAATTTCTCAGTGTCGAGATTATCCAGAAACTTCGAACCATTTGTATTCTCGATACAGTGCATCGGAAAAAGAGGCTGATCGTAAGAGTCGTTTTTGATCGTGTCACCGATGTTTTTACCGGCATGATTGATTGCAAAACTAATATGATCAGCTGGATGCCAGTCTTGAGTGGCGACGACAAGCGGAAATTGATCAGCCAGCCTATTAACTACAGGCACGATCTCTTCGGCTCTTGGCACCGGCAATTCGCCGCTGCTTCCGAAACCTTTTTGAGCATCGACCACAATCAATGCCGATTTCTCGAGAGTATCGGGCAAAGCCGGCGGCACAGCAGTTTGCTTTTGCCAGTCATCCCTGTTTTGGGCCGGCTTTATTTCATTAGACTTGAACTTTCTTGTCTTGCTGTGCGACTCTTTGCGCTTATGCAAATTTTCTCTTTCTGCAAGAATCAAGGCGGTTTTTACTTCATGCAGACCGATTTCCAGTCCCACCGGGTATTGGTGCGGATTTAAAATGCGTTTGTAAGTGAAGTGGAAATTCTGCAATTGCTCGCGCACATAATTCTTTGTCTCTTGCAAGTTGGGCACGCTGTAAACTTGCCGTCCGTCGGCAACAACTGGTACCAGCAAATCGTTATAGCGGCAGCCGGCAGAGATTTTTTTTCTGCGCGTCATATCCAGGGGATCGACAATAGTAAAGTCCGCTCCCGTATCGCTCTGGGTATTGAAAATCATGTCGGCGACGTAGCCGTCTTCGTCCATAAATCTGCGCACTTGCTGGATGCCTGGATTGGAAATTTTGATGGCTTGTTCGGACAATTTCACTTTGTACTGCCAGGGTGAGCCTGGTTCTCTGACGGCGGAAAGCTTATACACACCACCGAGGGCCGGTTGATCGTACGCCGTTACGAGTTTT
>PNKB01000183.1 GCA_013997645.1 Cyanobacteria bacterium PR.3.49 | reverse complement strand
TGAAGAGTCTTTACTCGACCACCGAGAATTTCGGGAAACTGGGTCAAATCTTCGACTTTCTTGGCGTCGATGCCCAGTTCCTTTATATAGGCATATGTACTGGAGGTGGCGATGATGTTGAGCTCGCCGAGCGCTTTCAAGTCTTTGAGAAATTTCTCCAGTCCCGTCTTGTCACTAACGCTGATAAGCGCATTCACCATTGTCCTACTCCTTCTCTTTCAATGTAATTGCGCCGCCCTGAGCGCCAACGCCGTCGATGATGATTTCACCGCGACTGTCCGTAACCTCTCCAACAACTTTCGCTGTAAATCCGTATTCTTCAAATGTCTTGATGATAAAGTCCGCTTGTCCGTCAGTAATGACGGTCAAGCCCATGCCCATGTTGAAAGTTTTATACATCTCTTCCGGTTCGATATTTCGTCCGAGATGCTGGAATATCTCCGTCACGGCAAGGGGCTCTGACAGCCTGTAGCCGACTGACTTGGAGAGTCTGAGCATGTTGCGCCAGCCACCACCGGTGATGTGAGCTAAGCCGGAAATGGCTTGCGGTTTTTTGTCGAGAATTTCATTGACTGGTTTTGTGTAGAGCAAAGTCGGCTTGAGCAATTCTTCTTTTAGCGCCCTGTCAGAACCTACTAGTTTGGAGGCAAGTGAAAGACCGTTTGAATGTATACCTGCCGATGCGATGCCGACCACCTGTTGTCCCTTTTGAATCTTTTCCGCCGTGATCAGTTTTTCTCTGGTCACAAGCCCGACTGCAAAGCCGGCCATATCGAAATGTCTGTCTTTGTACAAGTCAGGCATCTCGGCTGTTTCGCCGCCAACCAGCAGCAGCCCTGCTTGATCGCATCCGGTGACGATACCTTCCATAATCTGGTCTGCATCTTCATCGATCAGTTTGCCGACCGCGTAATAATCAAGGAAAGCAACTGGACGAGCGCCGACGCAGATCAAATCATTTGCGCACATTGCCACCAGATCTATGCCGATGGTGCTTAAATTTTTCAATTCCAGAGCAAGCAGCAGTTTGGTGCCGACACCGTCTGTGGTGAGAGCCATTGCCGTGCGTTCATCAACGGGGTATACGGCAGCATATCCGCCGGCTGCCGGCCAGAGTTGCTGGTGATCGGCGCGTTTTGATAGCCGTTTGAGGCGGGTGACGAAAGCTTCCGCTTTGATCACGTCGACTCCTGCTTGGGCGTATGTTTTTGGTTCCATCAATTTGCCACCATTGAATATGCGTTCTGGAAAATTCGCAATCCGGGAGGAGCTTTATCCGGCAAAGCAGACAAACGTGTCCAGCTGGGGTGCTGAGTCCAGCGAACGAATGCTTCCGGATGGGGCATCAACCCAAACACGTTGCCTTTGGCATTGGTCAAACCGGAAATGCGGTCGAAGCTGCCGTTGATGTCCAGAGAGTAGCGCAGTGGTGCCTGCTTCTTTACCGCATCTTGCGAGTCTTTGGCCGGAGACAGGCGGCCTTCGCCGTGACGAATGGGCAGATCGAATTCGGTCAATCCTTCAAGCCAGGGACAGGGCACGCTTGCATCTACTGAAAGTTGAACCCATCTGTTGATGAATTTGCGACCGCCGTTTCTTGCCAGGCTGGCCAGCCGGCTGTCGTCTTGCTCCGATTCAGGCAGCAAGCCCATTTGTACCAGGCATTGAAAGCCATTGCATATACCAATGAGCAACTTTCCGTCGCTTACGAATTCTTTCAAACTGTCTTTTAGCGCCGCTTCCAATTTTATGGCAAGCACTTTGCCTGAGGCGATCTCATCACCGAAAGAGAAGCCACCAGGCAAAGCCAGAAGCTTTGCTGATTTGAGAAGTTTGGGATTGTTCAGAAGGTCGCTTGTGTGGGTCAAGGTCGCGTCAAAACCGGACAATTGGAGAGCAAACGCAGTTTCTTCGCCGCAGTTGATGCCGTCTCCCGTTAGAACTAATGCTGTTGGTTTCATCGCTGTTTCTCTTTATGCTAAATTGCTTTCAAAGACATGATTTGTTTTACCGTTGCAAAATCCTCTAGTCAAAGGGCAATGCTGTTTCCCATGCGGTTTTCATCGCTTGCGAACTGAGACTGACCAGATCCTTTTCAGCTGCCGGCAATTCACTGTCGATGATATTGAGAACTTGCTCGCTTACAACTTCGCCGATTTTGATTACGGTCAAACCATCAAAATGTCGCTCGAAATCAGCCTGATGGTCTTTGTCTATGGAGACAACGATATGGCCCGGACCTTCTCCAAACAGCAAGGAATCTGCGCGGGTTACGAAGTCCCATGATCTGAATGCCTGCGTTCCACGTTCTTTATAAAGGTCGGCCAGATAGTGGTGATATTCACCTATATCCAGTGATGCCCCCAGTTTGGAGCCGATGATCGATTCGGCAACTGAGACCGCCAAACCACCTTCAGAGACATCATGCGCCGAACGTATCCAGCCGCTCTTTATAGCGATGTGCAGGCGCCTGTACATAGTCGGTGCGCGGTCGAGATCCAGTTCCGGGAGCATTATCGACTGCCATCCGTTGAATTCTTCGTAATGGCTGGCTGCCAGACCAAGCACTCCGGCGCTCAGTATATAAATCAAGTCTCCGGCTTTTTTGAACTCCATTGAGCGGGCAAAGCGCGCCTCCGGCACGCGTCCCATGCAGGAAACCAGCAAGGTTGGTGGAATCGCCAGCTTGAGATTGCCGTCGTCGAAATTGTTTTTCATGCTGTCTTTGCCGGATATGAGCGGTGCTCCATAAGCGAGCACAGCTTCATACAGACCCTGGCAGCAGCGCACCAGTTCAGCAAGATAACGTTTGCCCTGTGGGTTGCTATCGCTGAACACCGGATCCGGCCAGCAGAAATTATCGAGGAGGGAAAGCGTATCCGGATCTGCTCCGACGCAAACGGCATTGCGCACCGCTTCGTCGACTGCGCATTGTGCCATTAAATAAGTGTCGTGCTCGCTGAGGCGCGGGCACAGTCCGTTGGAAACAGCCAGAGCCGGTGCTCGATCAAGGTCGGGAGTCAAGCGAGGAAGAAGAACCGCAGCATCGCAGGGGGCTTTTTGCGATGGACCCATCAACGGTTTGATGACGCTCTGTCCTCTAACTTCGTGATCGTATTGTCTGATTACAGGTTCTCGCGAGCAGATATTGGGGTGCTTTAAAAGCTGTAGCAGTACGCGTCCAAGGTGGTCAGGCTGCTTGCCTGTCTTCATGGTGATCTGTGCAGGGCTCCACTGCGCTTCCAGAGAAAGCACAGGGCAGCCGTCATGGAGAAACTCCAGCGAAAGCATGGCCACTGGCACATTATTGTTCAATACTTCGAAGTAACCCTTATCATTGAATTCTCCGATATTCGTTACTTCGACATTGTGCTTGTCGGCGAGTTTTTTTAACGCATCGAAATTGTCGGTTGAGATTGTCATCCGCTCTTGCGATTCGGAGACGACCACTTCCCAATCGGCAAGACCGGGATATTTTGTAGGCACCCTGTCGATATGAATAGTGGCACCACCAGTAATGGTGGCCATTTCGCCCACAGACGACGACAACCCGCCGGCACCGTTATCGGTGATGCCGGTAATCAGTCCGGCATCACGTGCGTCGATGACAAAGTCGAGCAGTCTCTTTTGAGTAAAAGGATCGCCGATCTGTACAGCGGACATCGGTGAGCCTTCATTCAATGACTCGGACGAGAATGTAGCGCCATGGATGCCGTCTTTTCCGACGCGACCTCCCGCCATGATAATGAGATCGCCCGAGCGAGTGTGTTTTTTTACAGCATCGCGAGTTTCATTGCCCACCTTTATTGTCAAAGGAAGCAATCCTCCTGTGCCGCAAAAAACCAGCGGCTTGGCGCGATAGCCTGAATCGAACACGATGGCACCATTGACGGTGGGAATGCCGCTCTTATTGCCACCGTCTTCGACACCCTTGCGCACACCATCAAGTATCGCTTTGGCAGGCAAAAGTTTTGGTCTTTGCGGCAATGAATTGGACGGATACGCAAAGCAAAATACATCGGTATTGAATAGCGGCTTTGCACCAAGACCGGTGCCTAAAATATCTCTGTTCACACCGAGAATGCCTGTCAGTGCGCCGCCATAAGGTTCGAGTGCAGAAGGCGAATTATGCGTTTCTACCTTGAAGCAGACGGCAGTTTCGTTGTCCCATTTGACGACACCTGCATTGTCTTCAAAAACGGATAGGAGGTCTTTGCGCCATTGCGAAAGCTTTTTGGTGGCCGCCTTGATAAAGGTTTTGTAGAGACTGTTGTATGTCTCTGTCCGCATGTCGCGAGGCTTGCTGTTGTCGGTGTGGGTAATCTTGGCATTGAAAATTTTGTGTTTGCAATGCTCTGACCATGTCTGTGCCAATATCTCCAACTCGACGTCGGTCGGCATTTGAGACATGCCGCGCTCTTTTCTGTCGGCTTTTGTTTTGTCCAGTCGATAATACTGCCGGATTGCCTTCATCTCGTCGAGATTCAGCGCCAAAAGCCGGTCTTTGCTGAGCTTTTCCAATTTGGCGTCGTCAAGTTCGAGATTGACTTCTTCCACCTTTGGTGTTTCCGGCAAAACGACATAAGGAAATTTCAGCAGCCCGTCTGCGCCTTCCGCATTGGTTTCGTGTACGACAAAACGGTCGGTGAGCGGATGATAGTCTTTATAGATCAACGCATCGGCAATCGCTTTTGCATCACCGGCACTTTTTTTGAAAAGAAACCCGCGTCCGGAAGCAACCAGAACCTGGTTTGCGAAGCCTTTGAGTGTGAGAGCTTCTTGGACGGTGTGAGCGAGGTTGTCCGTCACTCCGGGAAGGAATTGGCGCTCGGCAAAATATTCGTATTCGCCGTCTGCAAAACGTTTTAACCAATGGGATCGATCTTCCGGCTGACCCACCAGTACTTCCTGGCAAAGCGAATCAGCAAGCACATCGCTCAAGTCCTTGACCATCTTTTCCGGTATTTTTCCGCCGGTCAGCGTGTCTTTATCGACCAAGAGCCAGTAGAGAGGAAATGCGTCCGGCTCACTTTCAGACAACACGGCCACGCAGATGGTCGCTGTCTTCGAGATCTCCAAAAGATGCTCGCCTTCTTTGTGTTTGGCTTTCTGAGTCATCTTCTGGCTGTCTCCCTGTCGGCAGTCACATCGGAAGCTGCATGTCGTTGAAAAAACGACACGCCGCCTTTGGCAATTGCTTGCAATACTTGAGGATAGATTTCGTGCTCGATTTTCAATCCGCGAGCTTTAAAACTTTCCAGAGTGTCGTCCGGCTGACGATCGAAAGCAGCCTGTGCCAGAATCGGTCCGTGATCTACCTTTTCGTCGACCAGGTGAACAGTCACTCCCGCCACTTTTACTCCGTATTCGAAAGCTTCTTCGTAGCCGCGCACGCCGGGGAAAGCCGGCAAAAGAGAGGGGTGAATGTTTATCACTTTGAAAAAACCGCGACTGTCCTTGAAATTAGAAAGCAGATGGGAAGAAAGAACACGCATGTAGCCGGCCAGGACAATAAAATCCAGCTCGTGTTTTTTCAGCTCGGCAATCACCTTTTCTTCATGCTCTTTGCGTGTCATTCCTGCATTGGGAATGACTGCCGTTGCAACACCATATTTAGTGGCGATGTCCAGGGCTCCGGCACCAGGAACATTGACCAAAACCAGTTTTACAACCGCATCGAGTTTGCCCTGCGCAATCGCTTCCAAAATCGCTTCCAAATTCGAGCCGCGGCCGGAAGCCAGCACTGCTATGTTGATAGACATTGCCCGACCTCCTTCAGTGCTATATCTGACCGGCAAGCCATGTCTTCGAATTTGATTTGCGCGATGGCTTTGTATGCGTTTTCTCTTGCCTTTTCGATTGAATCTCCAAGAGCCGTAAGCGCCAGCACTCGACCACCATTGGTCAATAGTTTTTTTCCGTCGGCATCCAGTTTTGTCCCGGCATGAAACACAAATGCATCGGCAGGCAATTCTCCTACTTCGATTACTTTGTCTTTTGATGAGGACTCCGGATAATTCTGCGCTGAAAGAACGACACAAACGCTCGCTTTGTCGTACCACTCTATTTTTTCTTGTGCAAGTGAACCTTGAGCGCTTGCCCAGAGAAGCGGCAGAATGTCCGACTTCAAGCGCGGCATAAGTGCTTGAGTTTCGGGGTCTCCGAAACGAGCATTGAATTCCAAAATATAAGGAATCGGCGCTGTCTTACTTTCTCTACTGCCGTGTGTAACTCCCACGAGTATGCCTGCAAAAAGCATGCCTTGAAATTTCATGGTGCCGTTTTTCAAAGCGGCTTCAATTGGTTTTATCAGTTGTTGTTCAATCGCGTCCTTATGCAGATCGTAAAGCCGCACCGGTGAGTACGCACCCATGCCGCCGGTGTTCGGACCCTTGTCGGCGTCGAAACGGCGCTTGTGATCCTGGCAGGCGGAGAGCGGCAACACCGTCTTTCCGTCTATCAATAACAAAAGTGAGAGTTCTTCGCCAATCAATTTTTCTTCGATTACGACTGTCGAGCCGGCTGCGCCGAATCTGCCTTCTTTGAAGATGGCACTTAGGGCTTCCGTCGCTTCCGCTTCCGTATCGCATACAAATACACCTTTGCCGAGCGCCAGTCCATCAGCTTTGATGACACGCGCCCAGTCGTTTTCAAAGACGAACTTTCGGGCTGTTTCAAAATCGTGCATTACGGCAAATCGAGCCGTTGGAATTTTGTGATCGAGCATGAATTGTTTTGAATGGGCTTTGCTCCACTCCAACTTTGCTTCTTCTTTGCGCGGACCGAAAACAGTCAGCCCCTTCTCCTGCATAAAATCCACGATGCCGTCGGCAAGCGGATTGTCAGGGCCGATAACCACCAGGTCGCAAGAGTTGTTTTTGGCAAAGTCGCTCAATGCAGCGAAATCCGTAACCGGAATATCGACATTTGTAATGCGCGCATCGGCTGCTGTGCCACCATTGCCGGGGGCACAGAAAACTTTGCCGGCTTTATCACTTTGGGCAATCTTCCAGCAAAGAGCGTGTTCGCGCCCACCGCCGCCAACAACAAGTATATTGATTTTGTCTTCAAGTCTGGCGGTGACCATCTTGCCCCTTACCTCGTGCTCGGCTGTGCAGCCGTTGAAGCTTCACCCTTGAGTTTTGCCGGCAGATTGTCGACAAACTGATCGAGTGTCGGGTGGTTTTCGAAAACCGGCTCGCCAATCAGATGATTGGCAAGCGTTCCATAGAGTTTGTCGATTGATGCTTTCTCATCGCCTGCCAGTTGCTCGGGCGATGACTTAAGCTCGCTCAGGGCAATGCCTTTCCAATCGGCAATACCTCGACCTTTCGCCATCAGTTGTGCTTTCTTCAGCGATTCTTCCCAGGGCGTGCCGCGATAAATCCGGCGAATCATCTCTTTGGAAAGATGCACGCCTTTGTAAATCAAGCGCAGTTCATCCGGTCCGACACTGTCGGCCAGCAACAGCACACCGCCTTTTGTATTGGCCGCGCGATCGCCGTCTTTATGCGCACCATAATCAATGATCATCTCGAATTTGCCGTCCCAGAGCTCAATACCTTTTTCAGCAAAGAGAACAAAGAGAGCCAGGGCCGCTTGATACGACATCTCGTTTAGATATTCGAATTCAAAAGAATTGAGACCGGAGATGTGCGCTGCTTCCTGGGTGGTGAGCAGCCTGTCTTTCGGCTCCAGCTTCGTGAAGTATTCGATCACCGGGCGCTCGAGCCAATCGCCCTCTTTGGGCAATGACTTCAATCCCAGCTGCCGCGCATAGTCGGGATTCTTCTCCAGGCGTTCTTTAAGGGAACTGCCTGCAGGCATGCCGAAGCGAAAAACAATTTCGAGCGGAACCAATCGGCGCCCGGTCATCTGTGGGGAGGATTGAGCCTGTGTGTGCGGATAAAAATAAGTCGGCTGTCCGTCAATTTGATGCAGCTCCGGTCTTTCCACTCTTGCCGTTAGAACTTCCATGAGGGGCATGGCGCCTAATATCGAGTGGACCAAAGATTTTTGCGGACCATTATCCTCGATCAGGTTTTTGAAATGATGCGGCAATCCGAAATTAGTGACACCACAGACACCATCAAAAACAGGATGTTTGAAACGCGCATCTAAAAAGGTCTTGTCGAACCGAGACAGGTGTTGGTTGTCTTTGAGCCGTTGAAAAATTTCCGGGGCTCCTAATTGATCGAAAAAGAACGCGCCCATTCTTGCCAGGGCGCGACCTTTGTTGTCGATTGTGTCGGGCATTTTTCCCCAATCGAAAACAGAGTAGTCGTCAGTGAAGTGAAAAAACAAGCGGTCCGGCTTTTCGTTCGCTTTAAAAACGCGTTTTACCGAACCTTCGTATATCAGCTCCAGGTCTTTTGGCGCTGTCGTCACTGTTTTGTCTCCGGTGGTCTTTTCGTTCGTCAATTTCAACCTCAGCAAGAAGATTTTTTTGCAACTGACTCGCGATCGCGTGTGCGCATCGCTTCAAAATCGCGTCCTGATGAAATATCGGTCGGATACTGTCCTGTCAAACATCCCATGCAGAGCGACTCGGCTGCCAGGGCTTCTTTCAGTCCGTCAATGGTTTGGAAAATTACTCTGTCGACGCCGAGAATTTTGGCAATTTCATCGTTGGTTCGATCGTATGCCACCAATTCTTTTGCACTCGGAAAATCGATACCGTAGTAACAGGGGCTGACCAGAGGTGGGCAGGTAGAGAGCAGTGTCACTTCTTTTGCACCTGCCATTCGGATTAGTTTTACGATTTGCATGGAAGTATTGCCGCGCACGATACTGTCATCGACAATCAAGCAGCTTTTGTTTTCAAATTCATGACCGATGGGAAACAGCTTGCGGCGAATGGCTTCCTGCCTGCTTTCCTGATCGTCCAGAATAAACGTTCTATTGACGTATCTGTTTTTGATAAGCAATTCTCTAAATGGAATGCCCATTGTTTCTGCTACGGCTATAGCCGATACGCGGCTTGTTTCCGGGACAGGCACGACCACATCAGCGGTGATATTTTCCTTTTGCAATTGGCGCGCCAGCACCTGGCCGAGTTTGAATCTGGCGTTGTAAACCGAGGTGGAATCAATTTCCGACTCTACTCGTGCGAAGTAGACCCACTCGAACATGCATGGTGAAATGGAATCTTGTCTGATGACTTTGCGGTCGATTTTTCCAGCCTTCGATATATAGACAAGCTCGCCCGTCTTTACGTCTTCTACATCAGTGAAGCCGAGGAAGTTGAGAGCGATCGATTCGCTTGCCATTGCATATACGATGCTGCCGTCTTCTTGCACGCGCTTGCCGAGACACAGAGGTCTGATGCCGTCCGGATCGCGGAAGCCGAAGATGTCACCTTCGTCTGTCAGGCAAATTACAGAATAGCTGCCGACCAGCTTGCTCATCAAGCGCTTCACCGCTGTTTGCGCATTGGCAAAATCGATCGGGCCTGGCTCCATTCCTTCGGCAAGCAGTTTTAAAATCAGCTCGGAATCTGATTCTACCCAGGATGCCGGTTCTGTTTTTGTGTGATAGAGATCGTCTCGCAGTTTGTAGAAATTGACGATATTGCCATTGTGCCCCAGCCCAAGCCCTCTTTCATAGTCTAGAAAAGGCTGCAGCATGTTGGGATCGTTGCGACCGACCGTGGCATAACGCGAATGACCGAGCGCGGCATGACCGGTCAATGTCTTGAAAGAACGCTCGGAAAAGACGTTTTCCACAAGGCCGCTTCCCTTTGTGAGGTGGAAGTTGCCTTTCTTTTTCGTGTCGATGGTAAGTATTCCGGCGCCGTCCTGACCGCGATGCTGCAGGTTCATCAAGCCGAAAAAGACGTCATAAGCCGAACCAGGAGTGCCCGTGATAGCAATCAGCCCACACATATGATTCGTCCGCCTTAAAAGGAGCGTCTTAGACCCATAATGGTACGCTCTTGAACAGCCTAATTGAACGTCGGCACCTTATTTCTTACAGTTCTTGTCAAAGAATTTTGATTTAGATACATATATGCCTGAAGTTATGCCTAAACCTGTCGCCGAGCAACATTAAGTTCGCTTGACATCCGAGGCGTAATTCAGTAATTTGGAGGCTTCGGACTACTACGTCTTTCCAGCCCGAATTTAGTAACCCGATTCTCGCCAATACTCGCCGACCTAACGTCCTCCAGAGAAGCCCTTAACAGGCGGCTTTTCGATTCCTTGTGCAGTCCAGTCCTTGCGACCCGCCCGGTCGTTTCTTGCTATCACAACTAAATAGAGGAACGCTAAATGGAGCAAACTCTCCTTCGTGTTCGCACGCTACTCAGCGTGCGTGCAGCGCACTTCGCGCTGTTCCTGGCGTTGAGTATTTTCTTTCTTGCGCAAACCGCTCTTGCTGATGAGCCAAAACTGAAGATGCCTGCCCAACCGCAGGCGGCCGCCAAGCCGTTGAAAACTCCGGTATATCGAGAAGACACGCTTTTGGTAATGCCCAACAAAGGGGCGGATGCCAAGGAAATCTCCGATATATTCAAAGAGATCCACGGTGAAGTCGTCGAAACCATTGGCGAAGGCGAGTTGACCTGCTATGTCATTAAGGTAGAGAAAGGAAAGATGCTCGAGTGCGAGCGCAAGCTCGGTCAAGACAAGCATTTCTCGGCAGTGCAGCGCGATTACGTTTTTCAGACCAATCAAGCTGCAGTCAATGATCCCTATTTTTCCTCTCAGTGGCACCTTTCTGCCCTCAATGCAGTGCGTGCCTGGACCTATGGACAGGGCAGTGGAATCACCCTGGGTGTGCTGGACACGGGCACCAACTACGGTATCAGCGAGTTGTCCGGAAAAACATATTCTGGCTACGATGCGGTGCTCAATCGTAACGGTCAATCAGATGTTCAAGGTCATGGCACCATGGTGGCAACTACTGCCGCCGCCGTCACCAACAATCGCGTCGGCACCGCTTCTCCGGCCCGATTGTCCTATATTTATCCAGTCAGAATCGGTGATTCCGGTGGAGGCATTTCCAGCTCCGCTTTGCTCAAAGGAATTCAGCAAGCTGGCAATGCCGGCATACGCATCATCAATATCAGCGCCAATGGAAATCCGCCTTACAGCTTTTCTAATCGCAGTGTTTACACCGCATTGCACAACTATTTCCGTTGGTTCCACGATACAAAGGGTGGTTTGATTTTCGTCTCGGCAGGCAATACGCCGGTCCGCGACTCCAATCCACTGCTTCCTTACCTGATCGTTGTTTCCGCTATTAATCCCAGCTACTCACTGGCCAGCTTTTCCACTTACGGATCGAATATCTGGTTTACCGCTCCTGGTCAAAGTATTTACTGCACAACTCGCGACGGACGAGTTGCCTCGGTCGCCGGAACCTCCTTCT
>PNKB01000182.1 GCA_013997645.1 Cyanobacteria bacterium PR.3.49 | reverse complement strand
GTGCCTCGTCCTAGCTCACTAACCATATCGATTTTTCCGCCCATCAATTCCACGAATTGCCGGCAAATCGAAAGGCCCAAACCAGTACCTCCAAATGTGGCATCGTGCCCCTGTGTAAAAGGAGCAAACAGCTTCGACTGGACGTCTTCCGAAACCCCTATGCCTGTATCCGTAACTGAAAAAACGATACTGTCATCGATTTTATCTGCAGCAATCTCTATGCCACCAGATTCGGTGAACTTAATTGAGTTGTGCACGAGATTCAGTAAAATCTGCCGCACTTTTGTTGCATCCAAAACAATTACTGTGGGCAGCGCTTCATCAATAGTGGTTCGAATCTTGAGAGACTTTGATTTCGCCTTCGTTTCAGTAAGGCCTTTAACTTCGTCAAATAACTGCGCAATTGCATATGGTTTTTCGTCCAGATCAATTTTTCCCGCTTCCAATTTAGCGAAGTCGAGCAAATCATTTAGCAATCCCAATAAATTTCCAGACGCTTCAAATATTCGCTTACCAGAATCCTGCACGTCGCCAGGAATGTCATCGTTTTCGGCTATAAGCTGGCTCAAACCAATAATGCCACTCAAAGGTGTGCGAATTTCATGTGTGACATTTGCCACGAATTTTGACTTGAGTTGATTTGCTAAAATCGCTTGATCGCGCGCTTCTTCCAATTGAGTTTCAAGCAGTTTTTTCTCCGTTAGATCTCGCGTTACTTTGATGAAACCACTCAGTTTTCCATCTTCCATAACTGACGTGATTGTTACGCTTGCCCAGAATTGGCTGCCGTCTTTGCGAATTCTCCAACCTTCCTCTTCGTAAGAACCATTTCTTATCGCTTCCTGCAATTCAAATTCAAGATGCTTCGACTTTTTGACGGCTTCCGGATAAAAAATCGAGAAATGTTTTCCAATTACTTCCCTTGCCTTATATCCTTTGATTCTCTCAGCACCGCTGTTCCAAGTTTTAATTATTCCATCAGGGGAAAGCATGAATATCGCATAGTCTTTAACGACGTTGACAATTTCCCTGAATGCATTTTCGCTCTCTTGTAATTGCTTTTTCTGATGTAAACTTTCCGCCTCCAGCGTTTTTCGCTCAGATAAATCTCGAGTTACTTTGGCAAAGCCAATATGCCTTCCATCATCATCGTAAAGGGCTGTAATTGTGACTTGAGCCCAGAATAGTGACCCGTCTTTACGTACTCGCCAACCTTCTTCCTCGTACGAGCCATTTTTCAGTGCTTCAACAAGTTCAAACTCAGGATGCTTCGAGGCCTTCGCTTCTTCTGTATAAAACGTTGAGAAGTGCTTGCCGATAATCTCTTCGGCTGTATAACCCTTTGCTCTTTCTGCTCCAATGTTCCAGGTAATAATAATGCCGTCCGGATCTAGGGCAAAAATTGCGTAGTCCTTAACTCCACGAATCAAATAATTGAGAAGATTACGATCACACTCGATATTATTTTTCACAGCGCATTCCGAATGTTAGTTGCAATACACATTGTTATTAGTATGAACCTCTATATGATGGATTGGTTCCTAATTTCAATTAATTGATCAGAATTGTTGCTGTGAGGAACCCTGCCGAATTCGCGGACTCTTGGCTCTTAGAGAATTCAAAAGGGGGTGTTCATGAAGGCTTTAACCTGGCACGGCACAAAAAACGTCAAAGTGGAAAATGTCGATGATCCCAAGATCGTGTCTCCCACCGACGCCATTATTGAGATAACCGCAAGTGCAATCTGTGGCTCGGACCTGCACATTTATCACGGATTTATACCGTCCATGGAAAAAGGTGACATTTTGGGTCATGAGTTCGCAGGCCGCGTTATTGAAATTGGCTCGGAAGTAAAAAGAGTGAAAGTCGGAGATAGAGTGGTTATTCCGTTTGTGATCTCCTGCGGCAATTGCTTTTTCTGCACTCAGGGAATGTTTTCTCTGTGCAGTGAAACCAACCCGAATGGAGCGGCTCAGTCCAAGATAGTCGGCTATCCCACCGCTGGGCTGTTCGGATATTCACACATGTATGGCGGTTTTGCAGGTGGGCAAGCTCAGTATGCCAGAGTACCTTTTATCGATGTGGGAGCTTGTATTCTGCCGGATGGAATTTCAGAAGAGCATGCTCTATTCCTTTCCGACATCTTCCCCACGGGATACATGGCAGCAGAAAACTGCAATATTCAGCCGGGACAAAAAGTTGCAGTGTGGGGTTGCGGCCCGGTCGGGCAGTTCTCCATCCGTTCGGCAATGCTGTTAGGGGCGGGTAAAGTCATTGCTGTGGATAATGATGAAACAAGGCTTGAACTCGCTCGAGCCGGCGGTGCAGAAACACTTAACTACGACAAAGCAGATATCTACCAATCAATGAAGGACATGACGGCTGGTCGAGGTCCGGATGCGTGCATTGATGCCGTTGGAATGGAAGCAAACGGTCATACGCCGGATGCTGTTATTGATGGAGTTTTGCAAGCCGTCAAATTGCAAACGGACCGATCACACGCGCTTCGTGAAGCTCTTATGTGCTGCCGTGGAGGCGGCACTGTATCGATGCCGGGTGTCTACATCGGAATTCTGGATAATTTCCCGCTCGGTATTGCATTTGGAAAAGGGCTGACCTTGAAAATGGGTCAGACTCATGTTCAAAAGTACATGGAGCCACTGCTTGAGCGGATCGCGAAGAATGAAATTGATCCTCGCTTTCTAATTTCGCATCGCATCACGATGGATGAAATTCCAAACGCATACGACATGTTCTCAAAACACGAACACTCATGTACAAAGGTGGTCATCAACCCGCAGGAGCTGTCAGATGCAAAAGTAGCCTAGGCGAATCTCCACTCAATTACGCACTCACCCGGCATTGTATACAACTGTGTCGGGTGCTCATTAAAAGCAGGCAGTGCGGAACATTTCCTGCGACAGACGTCAATATGTCCATCGAGATGTCCAGGAGACAAAAATAAATGGAAAAATTCTTTGGATCAAAGGCTTTTCCGATCGTAACTCTGACAGTTCTGGTGCTGGGACTGATAGTCTGGCTGCCGGAATTAGAAACCCCGCAAGCCACACTGCGCTTCGGAATTGAATAGATCGCAAAAGTATCGCACCGCCACTCTGGCGGTGCGAAGTATTCTGTAGAGACTAGCAATCACATAGTCTTATGGACGTGCAGGTCCCTGTCTTCCTTGCTCAGCTTTTGCCAGGGCAGCATCTTTGGACTCTTTGGAACGGTCGATAGCACGACCATCTTGGTCTTCTTTCTTGTTATTTCGACTCGGCCGTTTATCCGCTTTTTCTTTTGCGTGCTCGGCGTTTTCTTCGCCCTCAAAACTTTCCATATCCTTGGACATATCCGATACTCCGTCTTACTGCGTTCTTGATATTAAGACCTAAGACTCTTCTGTAGGTTCCTTCTGAGTATTTTCAGCAGAACCAAAACACATTAACACCCGCAAAAAGCCAAACCCTGCCTATCTTCACAAACTAATCACGCCGGTACGAATAAGGTTATTGCGGTTAATTGCCTTTACCAGACCCCATTCAAAAAGATTCTCAGTGCCTCCACCCGAAGCACCTCCTAGTCCTGCGCCAGCAGTGAACGATAGCGTCGAGCGCGCTATCGAAGTCGTTCCAGCCACACCTGAGAACGTAACTACCGAAAACGTCCCTGGAATTGGTGTGGACAACCCGCCCAGGACTGATTTTGTTGCCGAAACTCGCGCTTTTATAGCTCAAAACGTTTTCAACGATCTCGCCTTCTTCGACTCTTCTTTGGAGCGTTCCGGAGCGCCACAGCCTGGCGCTGAGCAGCCCGCCGGCGCAGAGCGCCGTAAAGAAATTGATGCAGTAAAAGCGAGATTCTCCGACAGCACTATCAACTCGATACCGGAAAACGGACGTGATAAGTTCTTCGGCAGCGCAATCGACACGGCGAGAGATTTGACTTCCGCAAAGCCAGAAGATGTGCAGAAGAAATACGATACAGCACTTCAGACAGTTCCTCCGGAGCAGAGGGAAGTCTTCAACAAGGCAGTTGGTATTGCGCTCCACGAACAAGGTTCACATCTGCGAACAGGTAACGCACCGCCTGTAGGCTTGCTCATCGATAAGAGCGATCAGAAAAACGAAAAAATAGTAGGACGTGCTGCCATCGCTGACTTCCCGGAACATTTCCAGGCAGACCAGAGAGCGATCGCCGCAGCACCGACTGTAAAAGAGGCTGCCGATAAAGTACTTTCCGATGTTCCACCGAACCAGCAAACGAACGTCGGCTTTCAGATTGGTGACGTCATAGCTGCTCAAGAAAAGCAAGGATTATTAGCCCCTATCAAGGACATTGGAGCCCGAGAGCGCCAAGCCGACCTGGCAAGTCCAGAGACACAAGCCGCCAAACTCAAGACCCAGTTAGGTCCAGTGGAAGGAAAAGAACCTGTCGTCGATGCGGCGGTTGATGCGGCGAACAAAATCGCATTTGCAAAACCGGAAGACATGCACAAACTCTTCAACGAGGGTATGCAAAGTCTGGCCGCAACAGGCATCGACAAAACAGCCGCAGCTAGAATACTGGGACAAGCGCTTAAAAATGTCTCCAAAGATTTCAACGTACATACCGCCAATGGAAACGTCGAACAGACTTTTCTCGCGGACAAGCGTTTAGCAACCCCTGCCAATCCCGATGGAACTATCGGGGTTGCCGACCGCGGCACGGCCCCAGGAGATCCTGCCGCCAATCACGCCGCATTCTTAAAAGGGACAGAAGTGGCAGCTGCTATTCGAGCAACCAACACACAGCAACTTGGGCGCACTCCATCTGCAGCACAGGTTGAAGATCATGTAGATCGCGTCTTCAAAGTTCTGCGCTACTTTTAGCGATTAGTGCGACTGCGGTCGACTTTTAACAGGAAGGAACTCTGGCTTTCGTCTTTGATTTCCGGCTCAGCGCCTTCATTATGTAAGCGCGCGCATCTGGTGTCTTGCAACTGGTGTCACCATGATCCACCTCGACCTTTCCGATTCGATCAGCGCTCTTCAGGACAGATTCGGTTAGGTTTGGTTTATAAACCCCGATAGCGATGAGAGCACCATTCATCGAATAGCGAACACGATTCGGAGCAGTACTAATTTCACATTCGATTTTTTCAAGATGCTTTATGCATAATTGATCCGAAAGGTCGTTCTCACTTTTAAGAATCTGAGCGAGCGTGTCATAGCCTGCCTGACGAAGATATTGATTGTCAGATTCTGTCCATTCATCAATCACTTTACGAGAAAAGGTGCTCTTCGCAAGACAACCGGAGAACAGCATTCCAAGTGCATGGTAATCCAACGAGCCGATCCACTTTGCTGACGTTTTCTCATCAAGTTTTTTCGGATCAAAAATCATCGTCGCTAAAGACTGCGCATCAATATTCTGCGTTTCCCACAACTGACATGCCAACTCATGATTGCACTTGATCTTCTTGGCGATTTTGTACAAATCTGCAAAGCTCACACCAAAAACATTGTCGCCCGAGCCGTGTCTGCGATAAGTTTTTCTCGTCTGCTCGGTGCCAAGTGATTTCAGTTGAGACATAACTTCTTGCAGTTGCATGTGCACTCCTTCCTGAAACGGCAAATACAGTTGGAAGCCGCCAGTCTACCATTTGCCCCCTCCTTCCGCATCCTCGGACTGGGGGAAACCCTAACAGCGGCCGTGGGTTTTCGTCTGGCGTCCCTTTGGATAATAGACGTAGTATCGAGCCTCGCCGCCACATAATATGTTGCTGGACCCGTTGGGTCTGCGAATGCATTTAGTGTTCGGGCTCAAACTTACCAACAATCAACTGACCATTGACTCTGGCGAAAGCACAGTAATTATTTGCAGTGCTCCGCCTTGAAGGAGGATTCTATGATTTCACGAATCCGCGCGGCACAACTACCGCGCGCTGTTCTTACTATGTTGATGGTGCTGAACATCGGCACCGTGACGACTCAAGCAGCACATGCACAGAATACAAGTGTAAAAAAACATCCGTCACGCGCGAAGCACGTAGCACGGGGAGGGGGAAGATTCGTCAATGCTAGAAGCCTCGCGCACAACGTTGGTGAGAAGGATCAATTCAAGCCGAGCACGCCAGGTAGCCTGTGTGCAAAAGACGAAGCAGGCACGATATTAGGCGAGTGCCCGCTGCAACACACTGATGTTACGGCAAAGATATCCGGTTTTGTATCAAAAGTAACCGTCAAGCAGATCTTCCACAATCCATACGATAAAAAGATAGAAGCCGTTTATACATTTCCGCTTTCGCACTCCGGTGCGGTAGACGACATGATTCTGAAGGTGGGTCAGCGCACCATTCACGCCACCATCAAGAGAAAAGAGGAAGCGCGACAAATATACAACGATGCGAAAAGCTCAGGTCGTGTTGCATCTCTTCTAGAGCAGGAACGTCCGAACATTTTCACGCAGAATGTGGCCAATATAGAACCTGGGAAAACGATCGAAGTAACGTTGCAGTATGTAGAAATGCTGCCCTTCGAAGACGGTCGCTATACCTTCACATTCCCTACAGTGGTTGGACCGAGATTCATTCCGGAAAGATTGACAAGCACGGCACAAGAAAACCTGCATGGCGAAACCCAACTCGTTTCTGCCAGCATCCCTTATACATCGCCGCCAAGGCCGGCGATATTCGGAAGCACAGCTGTTCAACAGCAAACTCAAGCTGTTCCGGATGGCAATCGCATCAATCCGCCGGTTGTTCCGCCCGGATACAGAAGCGGTCACGATATCTCAATATCGGTCGACCTGGACAGCGGTGTTCCCAATCGCGACATCAAATCAATGTTGCACCAGGTGAATGTTCAATATTTAAACGAACACAATTCACATATCAGTTTGACCGACAAAACGGCAATTCCTAACCGAGACTTTGAGCTGTCATGGAACGTGTGCGATGGTGCGATCCGCAGTGGATGCATGCCGCACAAAGAGGGAAAAGATGGCTACTTCTCTGTGTTGCTCATGCCGCCGCAGCGCGTTGCCACCAAAGACGTGGTGCCCAAGGAGATGATTTTCGTCATCGACAGATCAGGTTCGCAATCCGGCGCACCACTTGAGAAAGCGAAAGAAACTTTGAACTACATTCTCGATCACATGAACCCACAAGATACTTTCCAAGTTGTCTCCTTTAGCAATAATGCTGAAACTCTGTTTGCTAAACCGGAACGAGCCTCCATATCTACAAAACAAAAAGCTCGCCAATACATACACCAAATGCAAGCAGACGGCGGAACTTACATGGGACCGGCAATTGAGAAGATCTGTTCACTACCTACAGAACAAGGAAGACTCAGAATCGTGACTTTCATGACCGACGGATACGTTGGCAATGATATGGAAGTGTTGGGTCTCGTTCGCAGATTGCGAGGGAAATCTCGCTGGTTTGCATTCGGAACAGGAGACAGTGTAAATCGTTTTATTATCGATGGAATTGCGCGCGAAGGAGGCGGAGAAGCTGAATACGTGCTGCTCAATCGTCCGGGCAAAGAAGTTGCAGAACATTTCTACAATCGAATTTCGAGCCCTGTTCTTTCCGATGTCAAAGTCGAAGTAGAAGGTGTCGATGCCAAAGACATCTTTCCGCGACAGATATCAGACGTATGGGCGCGCAAACCACTATACATTTTTGGACGATATGGACGCGCGGGCATAGGCAAAGTCAAATTGAGCGGGTTCGCGGGAGGCAAGCCATACAAGCAAGAGCTCAACATGGAATTTCCCGATCGCATCACCAACAATTCCGGCGTCCCCTCAATGTGGGCACGCAGTGCTGTCGATGCGTTGATGGCAGAAAATTGGTTTAAATCTCAAATCGGTCATCCCGATTTGGAAATAGAGAAAGCAATAGTAAACATTGCTCTTGTGCACCACATCATGACGCAATTCACTTCTTTCGTTGCGGTCGATACTGATGCCATCACTTCTGGTGGCATTCCTGTAAAAGTGGATGTTCCAGCCGAGTTGCCGCAAGGAGTATCCTTCGAGCGATTGTTTGGAAAGTCTTCTGACATTCCGTCGCCTGTAGTTGAAAACTTTGACTACCAGGTTGCTCCTGCCACTCTCAATCCACAGGTGACGGGACCGCTGGAATTTGCTCAAACGTTGCATTCGTTCATGCCAAAAGGACCGGGTACACCGAGCTCTATCACCAATTGGCTTGTGGCGAGTTCACGTGATGCGAATTTGTTCAGTGGCGGAGAAGTATCGTATTCATTTAATCCAATCCAAACTTCCGCGCCGACTCCTACAAATAGCGGCTCAATATATAGTTCGCAAGCCAACACAGGAGCTCAAACAAGTGCAGCAACAATGCCAAGTGAAGAAAGTGATTCGTACAGCTATGCAGGCAGTTATGTCGACACTAGCACCAGTAGCAATACCAACATCAACAGCGCAAACTCCTTTAACAGTGTTGGTACTTCTTCGCTGCAAGGCGCAACCAATGGAACGATAACACCCCAGGGAATCAACGCAAGTTACATAAGCGGGGTAAACACAGCAGGTACAGTGCGCGTAAACAATTTGGCAAATTTCGAAGCAATGCTCAATATTGCATGCTGGGCACTCGAAATGGTCATTTTAATTGTTGGTTGCACTGCGATTGTTCGCGGTTTCAAGCAATCGGCAAAGAGCAGGGGTTCGGGCAAAGGCTCAATTGCCTGGGGAGTGGTCTGGTTGGCACTAGGCTACTTATTCAGCCCAGTGCTTTTTTTGATGGGAGCGGTGTCCGGATTGCAGTGGCTTGCAAAAGGTAGAACTATGGGAGGTAGGACGGCAACATAACAAATCAACAATCAGTGCAAACAAAGGGCAGGTAATAATACCTGCCCTTGTCTTTTATCGGATGGCATCCGAAACGATTAAATCAGTCAGTGTCGATTTACTTATCTGTCGGGTCGACTTATCTCCAATAACGCTCAAAGAATCCAATACGGCGTCTCTCAAAGTCGTTCATGTCGCGGTTGATTTCGTTGCGCAAATTGGTCAACTGACGATTGAGGTTGTTGCGTTCACGGAAGGAAAGGCCTCCTGACGATCTCATTTGCGCTTCTATATTATTGATTCGATTCAGTTTGAATTGCAGTTTTTGCGCTTCACTCCTGCTTAAACGTCGCGAAGCAATGCCGTTGTTGATGCGAGCTTGCAGTTGAGCTTGCGTCGAATTGATGTTATTGCCATAACCATAACCTCTATAACCCTGTGCATTAGCGGGAAGAGATATCAAAACGGCTGAAAGGGCAATAAGACTGGTTGCAATAATTCGCTTCATACATAACTCCTTCTAAATTCAAATTCTAAATTCAAAAATCTTGACGCGAGCCAGAAAAGCCCGATAAAAGTTTCCCTAAATCCCCATGCTCAGAGGATTTGTCCACACATGTTTTTATTGACGACGGACTTTTCTTTCAAGTTCCGAATTTCTGATAAAAGGAAATGAAACGGAAAACATGCAGGGAGCGATAACTCACATTCGGTACACCTCAAAAATTACAGGCTGATAATTGACTAAAAACAAAATCTGGTCAAAAATAAGCTTGCCGATGCAAAAATCAAACAGGCGGATGCGTTAATGGCTCGCACCAAATCTATTCATAATCGGGCGGAACTTATTGAGGAAGCGGCTGTAGAGCTGTTTTCCAGATACGGCTATGAGCGAACCAGCATCGAAGACATCGCCAAGCATTTAGGTATAGGTAAAGGATCCGTATATCTGGAATTTCGTACAAAGGAAGAGATATTGATGCGCGTCGTGGAAAAACACGCGCTCAAGATCCAGGCAATGATGGATGAACGAACCGAAAATATAAAAGGTTCTCCTCTGGAAAGTTTGAAAGAGACATTTTTGATGTGTGCGCTCATGGTCTATGACTATGTCACTCGGGACTTCCATACTCCGGAAGCACTTCTCTATACGTCCCTGCAATTCAAACCTCGGTTCAGCGCGTTTTACGTAAGAAAAAGAGAGCGCGTATTGAAATTTCTGAAACGGGCCGCTGAAGCCGGAGAAATCAGTCCTAGAAAAGCCAATGAAAAAACAGCCATTACTTTCTTGATGGGTGCAGCCAGTTTGTTCCCCCCTTATTTCAACAATTACACCGAGTCCGAACAGCGCATGACACGCGACGAGTTAGAACAAAGCGCTAAAGCACTTTTGAAAATCCTCGTGGACGGTCTGCGCGAATCGAATAAATAGCTCAGCGTAGAAAGCTGATAACAGCACCCTTCAGGCATCCAATGGCAACCTATCTCCAAGAAGCTCTGCAAAAAAGAGTTGATGAAAACGGTGAAATCGTTCGCTGGCTCTTTTTAGTCGGCGTAGCAATCGCTGCCCTGATTGAAGTCATTGATACAAGTATTACCAATGTCGCTCTGCCACATATTCAAGGCAACTTAGGCGCAACCACCAGTGAAGCTGCCTGGGTGGTGACTTCGTATTCGATCGCCAATGTAATCACCATGCCCCTGGCGGTTATGTTCGGCGATATGTTCGGAAAAAAGCGTTACTTCATCTTTTCAATGATCGGCTTCACCATCGCCTCTGTCTTTTGCGGTCTTTCAACGAATTTGCTCACATTAGTGCTGGCGCGCGTAATGCAAGGACTCTTCGGAGGAGGCTTGCTGGCGAAGGCACAGGCATTTCTTTTCGAGGCGTTTCCGCAAGAAATGCAGGGCTTTGTACAAGCGGTATTCGGCATCTGCGTAATTGTCGGTCCCGTAGTCGGACCGACGCTCGGCGGCTGGCTTACAGATAACTATAACTGGCGCTGGATCTTTTTTATCAATATCCCCATTGGCATTGTCGCCACCTTGCTTTGTCAGGCGTTCATACCTAAAGACAAACCACGCGAGGCCGACGCACCAAAAGTGCGCATTGATTGGCTGGGAATCATGTCCTTGAGCGTTATGCTCGGCTCACTGCAGTATGTTCTGGAAAAAGGGCAGGACGAAGATTGGTTTGCTTCGCACCTCATTGTTTTGTGCACCGTGGCCACTATCGTTGGCGCGATAGTGTTTTTCACTCATGAGCTGCGCACCAAATTTCCCGCCGTCAATTTACGCATTGTCCGCTTTCGCTCAGTGGCCATCGGCTTGCTCTTCCAAGCGGTCGTTGGCTTTGTGCTTTTCGGAATAAATTATGTCATTCCGAATTTCGCTCAAGTGATGCTTGGCTATACCGCCTTGCAAGCCGGTCTTCTCCAAATGCCCGCATCGCTCGTGACCGGGTTTATGTTCCCTGTTGTCGGCGCAATGATCGGCAAATTCGATGCTCGCATAATGGTATTTGTCGGTATCGCGTGCCTCAGTCTGTCCAACTGGTTTCTTGTGCCTCTCACGCTGGATTGGGGCTGGGAACACTTCTTGGCTTCAAGCCTCATACGCGGTTTC
>PNKB01000181.1 GCA_013997645.1 Cyanobacteria bacterium PR.3.49 | reverse complement strand
CGGGCGCGTGGTCATGGACAGCGTGGGCCTGGGCGGATTGACTCGCAAGGCAGTGCCATTCACTTATCCAATTCAGCAGGATAAGAGCACTCAAAGCGCCAAGCGTCCTACACCGGAGGGCAAGGAGCGAGCTGGATTTTTTCAAGACTCGAATTTCGGAATTTTGGGAAATCCGTTCTGGGAGAATTTCATCGTAACTGTCGACTATCGTTTTCAGCGTTTGTTGCTGCAGCTCAATCCCGCCTACAAGTTGCGCAACGATATGGATGACGCCCTCACAATCGGTGACACCAAGCTGGTTGCTCATCGCGACTATCGTCAGGCTGAGATTTATTATCAAAAGGCTTTGTTGCTCGCCGACGGCGCGCGCGATGTAAAAATGCAGGCACGATTGTTGGGCCGGCTGGGCAATTTGCGCCGCATTATGGCTAAAGACTTGAACCGCCCCGAGCACGCGAAAGCCGCGTATCAATATTTTGTGCGAGCTCAGGAATTGGCGAAGAAAGTGGGCGCTCGTGATGTAGAAGGGCGTATCGTCGCGGATTGGAGTCTTCTGTACAGCGATAATGGGCAGAAAGCGATTGCCAAACAGCAAATAGATCGCGCGCTTGTCCTGGCACCGCAAGACGCCAACGTCAATGTCGATTGCGCTGTGCATCTCTACAGGGCCAAGCTCTTTCCTGAAATGCAGCGGTATGTGGAAAAAGCATTGTTTCTTGAACCGTCCAACTGGTCCGCTCTCTGGTATCAGGTGAAACTCAGTGAGAACTTTCAAGACCTGCCGCGGGTGGTGGCAACACTGAAAGAAATTCTGCGCTTTTATCCATGGTCTAAAGTTGCACAAGCGAAAATGGCGCAAACAAAAGCCAGTATGAATCTGCCCACCGTCACGCCCGCCAAAGATGATCCTCCGCAAACGGTTCAGCCTTCCGTGCAGCCTCCAAGCAACCAACAATGGATGCCGCGAGTGCCGTCAATCACACCGACACCAGCCGGCAAAGAAGTGCCGACCATCAGTCCCTGGGGAACCAAGCGCACGCAGCCTGCAGTGCCGAACATCACGCCCATGAATCGCCCGATGGGGTCCGGTGCAGCCAGTGGTGGCAGACCGGTGCCGATGATCGTTCCTACCAATTCGAAAGAAAAGGTTCGTTGAATTTTCTCGGATTGCTGTGTGTATTATTGAGACTTGGTGCCGGCCGCTGATCGCACTGCACCGGACAAATTCGTAAATTTGGGAGTAAACCAATATTTGCGCATTTCTTTGTACGCCGTATCGTAATCGTAGCCGTCGCGCATCACTCGCCAGATCCCGATCATGCAGCCGGTGCGATCGGAGCCATGAGCGCAATGCACAAAGATCGCGTCCTTGGTCGTTTTCTGTGCTTCTTGTTTGGCAATCTTTTCTGCTTGTCCGGAATCGGTCAGTTCGACAACACTACCTTTGGCCTTGTCGATTTCATCGATCAGGCGCTTTATTTGTTTGGCTGTCGGTGCCTTGGAATTCATGGGCATGCTGATGTAGCGAATACCCATCTCCTTTGCCGCTTCTTTTTCGTCGTAGGCCTTTTCGCCGGGATTTCTCAAATCGAAGATGGTGGTGATACCCATCTCTTTTATCTTTCTCAAACCTTCCTTTGAAGGTTCTCCGCCTCTGTAAAGATAAGGGTGAACCTGATGAAAATTGGGCAGGTCCTCTTTGGCTTTGACTGCTTTAGTTGTCGTTGCTGATGACGGTGAATCGGCTGCTGATGCACCTATACTTATTAGGTACGCGGACCAGAGGGCCAGAGCAAATGCTCTGCTGAAATTAACTCTTGTTAATAAAGGGCTCACAAATTGAACTCCAGAGCACGAAATTACGTATTCAATAATAGCGGACCCTAACGTCTGTTAAGTGGTGGAGATAAGCAGTGGACCTTTCCGACGAGTCCATCGTTGAAGAATTCAGACAGACAGGAGACTCGATTAAGTTCAAGTCTCTGGTTCGCCGATACCAAAACCGCATTTACAACGCGGCGTTTCGTATCTTGGGAAGTCAGGACGAAGCAGAAGAAGTAACCCAGGACACTTTTTTGAAAGTGCATCAAGGGATCGCCGGATTCAGGAAAGAAGCTTCTTTTGCCTCATGGATTTTCCGTATCGCCCACAATCTTTGTGTCGATACGGTGCGAACAAAACAGCGACGAACAGGAGTTAAGGTCGTGTCCTTCGATCCTCAATCAACCCAAAATGAAGATGAGCCGCCGGATTCGAGTATTTCTCTTTCTCAGATTGCCGACCCATTACCGTCGCCGGCACAGAAAGTCGATCTGGAAGAGCAGCAAATCATGATCGAGAAATCATTGATGGAGTTGCCGGAAAGCCAGAGGGCCGTTGTTGTTTTGCATGATATTGAAGGCTTTCAGTATCAAGAAATTGCCGACATAGTCGGCACCAGTGTCGGTACCGTGCGATCGAGATTGCACTACGGACGCTTAAAGCTCAGGGAAATACTCGCTCCCTATTTCGACAATCAAGGTGTTCAGACCGCTTCAAGGTGATTTCTATGTCTAGCAAGAATTCCCAATGTGAAACCTTCATACAGTTGCTCGATGCTTATGTCGACAACGAGTTGGACAGCTCCGAAAATGAGCAGGTGCAAAGTCATGTTCAATCGTGCGACGACTGCAAGGCACAAATCAAACAAATCGAATCCCTCAAGGTTTCGCTTTCCACTTTGCCTCGCCGTCAAATGAAGCGGGATTTGGCAGACAGTCTGGATGCGGTTTTGGGCAGTGCAGATAGAGTTGGCTCTCCTGACCGGACTGCTAAGAGTTCATCTGATCATAATGTTGTGCCGATAGCAGGCCGGCGCCGCTGGGTCGTCGCCGCGGCTTCGGCTGCAGCTGTGCTGGTTGTGGCGATGGCCGGGTCAATTGTTTTCAAAGACGGCAACCAGCAAATTGCCTCTGTGGACAGAAAGAGTCAACCAGCCACACAAAGCAATGTTTTGCAAGATAAAGCTCCTTCGGCAGTAGCGATAAATAATTCCGGCAATGACACGGGCGAGAAAAAGAGTCCGATTGCTGGCAATAATTCAGCGGTGAGAGATGTTCGTGTGTCTGACCTGCCAACCAAAGTGGCAAAGAAAGCCAACGACTCGCAAGAGTCTTACTCCGCCATAGCCAACAATTCTGACGTGCCGAAGACAGTAGGAGCGCATATGACCGGGGCGCAAGAAGACAATTCCAAAACAGCGGTCGTGGCTCACAATGAGGGTTCGCAAGCAATTAACGGGCGCGCTGCTTCGACTGAACTTTTGGCGCTGTATGAAGATGATGACGACAGTTCGGATATTGGTGTGATGACTGATGAGGATGGTCTGTATGCGATCAAACTTTAATAGACAAACAGGCCGCGATCGCCTCGAGGTCCAAAATTGGAAAAGCGGATCGCTTCTGTTTCTGGGACTGGCGGCGGTCATGTCGCTGACTGTGTCCGCCCAGCGCGTTCTGGCACAGGGCACCGGTCCGGGGGTAGGCTCACCCTCTGATACCGTAAATGGTGCTGGGGGAGCTGAGACTTCCGGGCAATTCAGACGCAAAGCCAGATTTGCACAGAGCGAAGTGGGGGGGGCAGACAGCGATAATGTTGATTTGCGCTCAAGAATGCGCAGAGCGATAAAGGCCCGCCAGATGGAAGCGGCTGATGGTCAAGATAATGCGCAAGAGCCGCCCGCGCCCGGTGAAGGACCGGGAATGGGTCGAAAGTGGCGTGCGCAAATGATGAATAACGGCGGATTCAGCCGCCGTCCCGGTGAGATGAATCGGCGGGGCGGATTTCGCGGCGGCAGAAAAACATTGGATTTGAGTCTGCTCAATTTGACCGACGAACAGAAGGCCAAAATTCAAAAAATGAGACAGCAAGCTTCACCGCGTGCGCGCGAGTTGAGAAGCAAGCTTTTGACAGGCGGACAAGAGCTGAAAGACATGATGTTTGATCCGTCTTTCTCAGACGATTCCATTCGGGCCAAAAGCAGAGAATTGAGAAAGCTGCACGAGCAAGCAGAAGACATGAAGCTGGACAATTTTCTTTCCATTCGCAGCGTCCTTACACCAGAGCAGCGCAAACGTCTTCCCGAGGTAAAACCGCAAGGTCCGCGTTCTGCCATGGCGGGTGCCCGCAGAGGTCCTGGTGATTTGGCTCCGGACGCGGAAATGAAGCAAGAATAGACGAAATCAGACTCTATTTCTTTTTCTTCTTGGTCGAGCCTGCCCAATCAATAAGGAAGTCGCCTTCGCCTTCTTCATCTACGCTGGCAGTGTCCTTGCCTGCAGGTTCTTTCGCTTCTTCCGTTTTCTTCGGTTCTGATTTTGCTTTTTCTTTCTTTATCGATGCGTGAGTTTGCAGCATCGGTGCGTTGGCGTTGTAACCCATCGGCGGCGGCGGCGGGAACATGCCCGGGAAGGTGGGCATCATCGGTGGTGGCGGTGGAACGAGACCATTGCGAGAACGCTTCGGTTCCTTGGCCGCAACAACGGGCGTAGGAACCGGCATCGGTGCCGGTCTTTCAATTTTCTTAGGCGGTGCAACTTTGGCCGTTTCTTGCTTGGGCTCTTCTTTTCTCGGTTCTTCCTTCTTCGGTTCTTTCTTTGGTTTTTGCACCACGACAGGCTGTTTGACCACCGCTGGTTTTTCAGCAACTGGCTTTACCGGCTCTTTTTTCTTGACCGGCGCGATCGCGCGCTTCATCAACGTCGCAACAATAGACGGCGGTGCCTTTGGTTTTTCCGGCGCTTTTGTTTCTGCTTGTTTTGCTTGCTGTTTTGACTCCGCTTTGGCCGGGGGCGCATCTTCTTTTTTGACGGTGGGCTGCGGTGCACTTCTTACCGCCGTGGCTACCTGCATCGCCGAAGGCGGCGCAATGCGCTTGTCGGCACCGGTGGCAATCTGATTGAGAACGTAAGATTCTTGCGTCGCCAGCGCTACAAAACCGTTTTCCTGCAACCAAAGAACCAGTGCGCGTCTGGCTGCCACCGAATTGCGATTGCGCTTCAGGCACGTCTGTATTTGCGTGAGGGCTTGGTCGTGCTTGGCGCGCACCCGATAAATTTCCGACAGCTTAATTCTGCACATTTCCGAATTGGGATTGCGCTTCAATGATTCGTTCAGCCAGTTCTCCGCTGTGTTTTCTTTGCCCGCATCAAAAGCCAGGCTGCCCATCTCGAAATAAATGTCGGCGACAATCGTGGAGTCGTCGC
This sequence comes from Cyanobacteria bacterium PR.3.49, assembly GCA_013997645.1. Taxonomy (GTDB): domain Bacteria; phylum Cyanobacteriota; class Vampirovibrionia; order Obscuribacterales; family Obscuribacteraceae; genus QKMZ01. Next base: position 6,422 of record PNKB01000181.1, on the reverse strand, counting down.
CGTATTCTTCGATAGCTCGCTTGACGGCGCGCTGGTAAGTGTCCAGAGCTGATTCGGTCTGCCCTTCGATGTAACACTGAAAGGCAAGCACTCGCAAGTTATACGGATCGTCGCTCGTCATCATCATACGATTGTTGGCATTGGCCCTCGCGTCAGAACAAGCCAGAAGGCTGCAGCAGACGGCAAGAATCGCAAATGGTAATCGTCTCAAAAACAAACTTCTCAAAGTGCTGACTGACCCGAGTACGGCTTGCTGCAGGGGGCGGCTCCAAAGAGCAACGAAAATGAAACTCGCTCCCCCGGGCCGGGTCCGCATACGGACTAAGGCGGCATCCGAGAAACCTATACCCCAAAACATGAAGGCGCACATGGCGCTCATCTCATTGTAAGACTAAATTGCGCTCATCAAACGGGGAAAAACCTAGTTTTTGAAATTTGATGTTGAGTAGATTTGCGCCTTGGCGGCAAAAGGGTGAGAACCGGCGGCTTTGCTGGTAAAATGCTGTGTTCTCTAGCTCCGTCGGAGCTACATTATTTTTGCCGGGGCTCAAGTCGGCAGCAAGGAGGATTATGCGACGCGGAAGACAGCGACCAAGGGGCACTCGTGAAACAGCCCCCGCTCAGGTCAATCAGTCTCAGCAACCACCAACGGCCAAACTCTTCTTGCGCCATGGCATAGACATCAATACCAACATGGGTGAAGGATTCGGCCCCTACCGCATGCCAGGCGAATCTGACGTGCTGCCGTTTGTCACTTCCGCCAATATCGCCTGCGGAGCGCATGCCGGTGACCCGTCGCTAATGGAAGCGGCGCTGGAAGAGGTCAGATATTATGGTCTGGCTCTGGGTGCTCATATCGGCTATCCCGATTTGCAAGGTTTCGGGCGCCGGGAAATTCATTTGTCCACTTCGGAATTGCGAGCATCGGTGCTCTACCAGGTCGGTGCATTGTCAGGTATGGCTCGCACTTTTGGTTTCGAGCTGACACAAGTAAGACCGCATGGATTTCTTTATCGCCAGATGTCTCATGATGTGCGCATAGCAACAGTTGTTGCCAAAGCACTTGCCGAGTTCGATCGTTGGCTGGTTTTGATAGGACCTTCAGGAGCCAATTTGCTGGCAGCCGGTGAAAGAGCCGGCATCAGGGTTGCGCAGGAAGCCTGGTTGGACAGAGCCTATGACAGCAACGGCAATCTTTTGCCGCACACGCACAGCCGCGCTCAGATGCGGTCATATAACGACATTATGAATCAGGCCAAGTCGCTCATTAATCATGGCGAAGTTATAGCTGCCGACGGCACGCGCGTGAAAATCGATTTCCAGACTATTCACTTGCACGCCGGAATGCCGCAAGCCCGAGCCATCGCAGAAGAATTGCGTTACATGATCCCGAATCCCTGCGCTCTCACGTCAGAACCGTTCACCGTAGACGAAGAGAAAGATTCGCCTCTGCCGTATTTGATTTAACCAGGAGGCAGGCAAATTGGCGAGCTTGGGCTGGTGCCTTGCTGCTATGGCAAGCGCTTGGCCGGCGGAACGATTTCGTCGTACCAGCTGCCGTAATACTCCGGATAGTCTTCTCCGGTCGTTGATGTGATTGTCTTTTGCAGCGCTTTCATGATCGCTTTGCGTCCGCCGCGCTTATAACGCTTGAGCCACTCCAGCTCTTTGGGGTCAATTTTGACGCCGGCCTGAAGCAATTCTTTGACGATGCTGATTTCGTGCACGATCGCTTCGGTTTCCTCTTCCAGGCAGCGGGTGACGAATTCTTGTCTGCCGGTGACGCCGGGCACAGGATCGATAGTGGGGCGAATGACAGCGTGCACGAATTCATGCGCGATGCTGATCAGTTTGTAATTGCGCGGGCACCATCTGCCGATGTAAATCGTGCGCTTCTTGCGGTCGTAATACGCGCGGCATGGTCCATCCACCAGGCGAATCTTGACGCCTTCCTGACGAATTCGTTCAATGTCTTCGACCAAGGTCGGGCACTTGAGGGCGCACTCGACCAGGCGTTTTCCGAATTGGCGTTTGAGGTTTCTGAACTGTGATGCCGAGGACATTTTGGGACTTCCCTTATATTAAATGAACTTACATTAATTCTATACCAATCCCGGGCTGCTTTGAAACGTGCCCTAACGCCCGCTGTATTTGCGTTTTGGCGGCTAGCCAAGAAGGGAGAACGTTTGTAGCAAAAATAAACTTTCGCTAATCAGGAATTCTCGCGCCTGGCAGCTGTTTGGCGGTGACTCTTTGTGGTGCAAGCGCTCCGGGCTCCTGCACTTATTTGGTATTGACAGCTGGATCTGACTGGTTGTTCCCGCCAAAAACCCCGGCCCGCATTAGAGGTTAGGCGCTGCTTATTGACGTTGGCGCTGGTAAAAACCCGTATATGGACAATGCCGTATGTTATGGGGAAAATAAGAGTGTAACTCATGGAATCCGGCTACCTTTTAATACCGCCTGCGAGCGGTTAATTATTTGAACGTACCAAAAGAAATCAGTAACTCCCAACTGGCAGTCAGCCCTGCCGTTCTGCTGTCTTTGCAAAGCGGATTTATCGACCTGATTCGTTCTGCATTAAAAGACAAGGATGATCGTTCCAGTTTGATGGAGAAAGCCGTTCATGAACTGACCCAAGCTTTGTCCCTGGAGCGTTGTGCGGTCTTGCTTTTCTCTGAAGGCAATTCGAGTCTGGAAGTAAAGGCTGAAAGTTCGGCAGACGGGAAAACAATGCTGTTAGGAAAGAGCTATCAGCTTTCACCGCGCTCGGAATTTGTCAAACTGCTCAAGGACGGTCGCCCCTTGCCGTTGCAGAACATCCTGGAAGGTGGTGCGTCCGAACTTGCTTCTTTGGTAAGCGGCAGTGCTGAAGTTGCCGCTTTTCCGCTCGTGGGCAGCGAAAGGCTGCTGGGCTGTCTGACGATGCATACAGGCCAACATCTGGGCGATCAGCTGATCGATGCCCTTGAGCCATTGGCGCAGCAGCTTGCTGTTGCAATCGATGTTTCAGTGATGCTCAAAACCCGCGATCGTACTTCTGCTTTTTTTGCAGATGCCGAATCCGCATGTTTGATAATTGATCGTGATTCACTCGTCATTCTCAATGCCAACCAGAGCGCTATGCGCCTTCTGGCTGGAGGTAATTCGGCATTAGCAGGACTCAACCTTGGCGATTTGCTCAGTCCCAAAACTGCTGTTGCCGAAAGTATAAAATCCACAAACCAACATCAAGTCGCAATGGCTGCCGACCTGACTGCGGCATCAGGCAAATCGAACAGTGGTTCGCTTGGGCTGCTTGCTTACCCGATAGCAGATGCGACAACCTCGTCGCGGCAGGCGCTTACAGCAGTGATTTTGCACAGGCAGACAAAGTCCGGCGAAAGCGCTAAAGTGCCATCGGCTGCGGAAAGCGAAAGTCCTTTGGGCAATCAAGCTACACTTTCCAGGCAATTGACCTGGGAAAGATGGATGCGGCAGATTGTTTGTCGCGTTCACTCATCTCTTGATCGTGACAGCATCATGCAATCGGTCGTTGATTCTCTGGGGCGCGCCCTTGGTGTTTCTCGCTGCATGGTGGTAAGAACGGAATCGGTGACTGCGCCGATTGTCACTCATGAATTTGCCGAGCCGGATGTTTCCCCACTGGGTCTTGGACGAACAGGGCAGTTTCCGGCGCGCACCGCCGGACATTTCAAGACACGCGTAAAGTCTGTGGCTGACATTGTTGCTGAAAGACCCAATTTGCAAATCAGCGATGAAGAGTTGGAATGGTTCCTGGACAATGGTTTCAGCAGTATTGCCGGTGCTCCGATTTCACACCACGGACACATTTATGGAGTTGTAGTTGCCATCTCCTGTGGTGCACCACGAAAATGGCTGGCCAACGAACTGGACATGATCGAAGTGGCAGCCGCAGAGGCTGCAGTAGCGCTGGAGAACAGTCAGGCATTCATGCAAGTGAAAGACCAGCTCTTCAATATGAATTTGCTTGGCAATCTTACCCAACAGCTGACCAACACACTGGAGATGGCATCGAGAACAACCAGACCGGAAGGATTGGAAGATAAAGGTCGTGCAGACACCGGTGGACCGCCGCTTTCCTTCAGAGAGTTGGAAGTTTTAAAACTGATCGCTTCCGGGCTTGCTAATCGCGAAATTGCGCAAAGATTGTTTCTCACCGAGTCGACGGTGGAATTGCACGCTTCTCGCATTCGAAAAAAGCTCAAGTTAAAGAGCCGCACTGCGCTTGTAAAATATGCCTGCGACAACGATCTGGTTTGATTTTTTAGAGCCTTCCGCGCGTTTTGATCTCTAAATAAGTATCGACGAGTTTGTCGGATAGGTCTTGGGGCGGGCAATCGAGAACAAGGCAGCCGCGCCTTTGCAGGACGTTCAGGGCTAAATCGCGCTGCGAGATGAGGTCGCAGGCGACGGCGCGCCGGTAAATATGATCGATGGGAATGCTGCGGTCAAGCCCGTCTTTGAGAATACCCTGATGGGACATCTGAGTGACCTGTCGATCTTTGAGGGTCACGCAAAATGGCAGGTGGCGCCCGCTCAGACTGGCCAGCCCGGCCAGCATTGATTGCGATCCGACTGCATCAGTTAGATCCGTGAGCAAAACCATCAGACAGCGCCCTTTTTGCAGCGCCGAAAAATAGGACAGCATGCCTAAATAATCGGGCTCTACCATTTTGGGTTCTACGTCGAAAACGGCCTCGAGAATCTTTTTCAGATAAGCCTTGCCGCGGCGCGGCGGCAGGTAGGCCAGCGGCTTGTCGGCGAAAATGCCGAAAGAAACCTGATCGTTATGGGTGAGACCGGTAAGCGCCAGGCACAGTCCGGCATTAAGCGCGTGATCGAAGCGAGTCAGCCCTTCCAGATCGGAAAGCATCATCCGTCCTGCATCGATAAGGATGAGCAATCTTTGCTCTTGCTCTACTTCGTAAGTTCGCACTACCGGGCGGTCTCGTCTTGCCGTAGCTTTCCAGTCGATTAATTTGCTGTCGTCTCCTACGGTGTATTCGCGCAGGCTGGCAAAATCGGTGCCTTGTCCCCGTTTGCGCTGCTTCAATTCGCCCAGCTCTGTAGTGCGGCTTAATTTGATGGACAGATCATGAAGTGCTTTCAGGTCGCTGTAAACTTTGGCGTCGCGCTCAGCTTTGATTGTCGCTTGCCGGTAGAGCAGTCCGAGAAAACTGCCGTAGCGAACGTGAATATCACCAAATTTATAGAGTCCGCGCCGCCTGGGTATTACCTCGTATTTGAGCGTGATTTGCTCGCCGCTCTTTATTTGGCATTCAAATTCTTCCACATTGGCATTAAGAGCAATTGGATAATCGTCGCGAACTTTTGCCCGCAAATCAGAATTGCTCTGGTTGTGAACAAACAGCAGAACTTCATTGCTTCTGCCGATAGAAAGCCTATCTTGCGATTCTCTTGAGGCTGAAATCAAATGCGGTCTGGCAGTCAATTGGAAATCGACTGCCACCGCTACCAGTATCAAGACGTCGAAGACCAGACCGAATGTGCGCGCCCCCTCGAGCCAGAATGTGAGGGCGAAAATGCAGGCACCCAGGGCTAGGAGCAAGTAGAGCCGCCGGCTGGCAATGACTTTCATGGCGGCTAGCGAGGAACAGCGACTTGCCTGAGCAGGTTGGCAATCACCTGGCTGACTGTGACGCCGTCCAGTTCGGCTTCGGCAGTCAGAATCAGTCGATGCCGCAAGACCGGCTCGGCCACGAACTTTATATTATCGGGGGTGACGAAGTCTTTGCCGACAATTGCAGCGTGAGACTTTGCCGCTGCCAACCAGCTCAGTGCAGCGCGGGGACTGGCGCCCAATTGCAAGTCCGAAAGAGCGCGTGATTTCTGAACGATTTCCATCAAGTAAGAAAGAACCGACTCTTCTACTTTTACATTGTCCAGCTTTTGCCGGGCTTCGAGAATTTCTTCGACAGTGACACAGGGTTCGAGGGGAGGGGATTTTTTGCGATAGAATCCGTCTTGCCAGTTGATCAACATCTGCCGCTCGGCGTCGCTGTCCGGATAGCCGATCATTACTTTGAGCATGAACCTGTCCAGCTGGGCTTCCGGCAAGGGATATGTTCCTTCGAATTCAACCGGATTTTGCGTGGCTACGACCATAAAAAGATCGGGCAGTTTTTGAGTGCGCCCGTCCAAGGTCACTTGTCTTTCTTCCATTGCTTCAAGAAGTGCCGACTGTGTTTTGGGAGGAGTGCGGTTAATTTCGTCAGCCAGAAGCAGGCTAGTAAAAATCGGACCTTTCTTGAGAGTGAAAGTTTTTGTATTGAGATCGTAGATACTTGTGCCCAGTATGTCCGAAGGTAGCATGTCAGGAGTTAATTGCACCCGGCCAAACTCGGCGCCGATAAGCGATGCCAGCGTTTTCACCAGCA
>PNKB01000180.1 GCA_013997645.1 Cyanobacteria bacterium PR.3.49 | reverse complement strand
AGATTGCTCTCCTCTCGTACTTACCTAAAGCAACGGTCAGTTGAAGTTATTTGATGGTGACTTCTTTGCTGCCGCGAATGGTTTCGTTCTTTTGAACGCGGGTCTTCATGCCGGGAAGGTGCATGTCCATCGTGCCGACCGAAACAGGAATGCGAGTTGCGATTTCTACTTTCGGGATGCTGATGAACAGAATGCCGCGATCCAAGCGAGCTTCGACTTGCTCGGTCAAGATTTCTTGCTCGAAATAGAATTCGCGTACGAGGTAGCACGGAAGTTCTCTTTGCAGGTAATCAGCTCTTTCTTCAAACAGAGAAGGGGTGCGCTTCGCTACAACTGTAAGCAAGTTTTCTTCGATCTTGAGTTCGATATCGTCGAGGGTCACGCCCGGCAGAGCGAGTTCGAGGATGTATTGATCGTCAAGTTCGAGAACATCGGTTTCGGGGGTGCTATATGAAGCATGTTGCCAGTTCCAATTGGTCAGCTCAGAACCAAAAGAGGAAAGGTGGCGGTTTTCGAAATAACGGTTTACCGGTCTGTTCATCATTTGGAAATTTCTGATTGTGCGATTGAAATACATTTAGTCACTCCTAGAGTTTGTAGATTTGAAAGCATTGCCTTAGCCCTGCGCAGCCGATATCAGGTTTCACAGCGGTGAAACCCTGTATTTATGCGGCTTATCTGCGCCAGCAACGTTTCCGTGCTCACAATAGTATCGCCAAAAACAGCACGGTGAGCCGCTTTTAACGATCCATTCTTGTTTACCCTTTGCAACCTGAGAACGGTTTCATAGTCCTCGTTTCGACGTTTAATGAAAATGCTCAATATGACTCGCATCTCATCTGAAGCGGTTCTTGAAATTATCAGGGCTAAATAATACTGACAAAAACGGCTTTACAGGCGCCCCTTAGCAACCAGAATCTAACTGGCGCTCATCAAAAATCGCCAGATTGGCGCCGGCTTGGACTGCACGGACCGGAGGACAAAAACGCCGATCTATTTATAGAGCAATGCGCCGTGGAAATCAGCGAAAAACAGTTGGCACCAAATACGGTGACAAGAAACTCTTATTTTTTCTCTTTCGACTTGCCGGGCTTGATCTTTGAATTTGCTTTCGGATTTAGTTTTGCATCCATCTTTTTAAGCATGTAGAGCCGGTTATTGACCGCCCGCATTGAGCTTTTCACCGACTCCAATTCGTCTTGCTTGAATTTCAAGTCGCGATCGATTTCGCCAGCCTCACGCTTGGCGATTTCCAACTCCTTGCGGCTGACCACACCCTCCTGGTAAAGAGAATCAAACAGCTCGGCACGCTCCTTGCGTTCTTTTATTTGTCTTTCGCTGTCGTTGAATATTGAGGTCAATTCGTTCAGCCGAGCCGCCAGCTCTTTTTTGCGCGCCTCCAATTCTTTGAGCGACAAATAGTCGACCGGCTGCGCAAACATTCCCAGAGCATCCATGCCAATGGGCATTATGGGAGGGGGCGGCGGCACTAAACCATTATTGAGCTTGGGCTGTCTGGCCACAGTCTGTGCCGGTTTTGCCGGCTTTTTTGGTTTTTCCTTGGCCTTTTCTGCTGCCGGCTTCTGAATGGACTCGTCTTTGGCTGATTTGGCCGGACTGGGCGTCGCACCACCTTCGAGTGTCGATTGAGGGATGGCTCTGAGCTTTCCTTCTTTCACCTGGGCGCTGCCGCTGGCAAACGAAGCCACAGGCGTTTTGGTAACTTCATTCTTTACAAGCTGGGTTTGAGAGGCAGTTGCAGGTGCCTTTGCCGGGTTGGTCTGCGACGGGTTATTAGCGTGCACGCTCCCGCAAGCCAGCATATACGCAAGCGAAAAGACAGAGCCGATGGCGGCTCTATGCAAATCTTTGTGTGTTGTCGGACGCTGCGGCATATAATGATCCCGATGGTTATTGTACTCTTGTAGTGTCGTACTGGAGCGTAGTGTGTTTTGCCTCGCAACAAGAGGTAAGACGTTTTAATCCATACAACGTTTCAACTTCTTGGCACAGTTTCACTAAAGGTAAGGTTGCACTCACGCCATGGGCCTCAATAATGTTCTCTCTGTACTCTTTCTTGGAGATATCATCGGCAAGCCCGGCAGGCAGGTGGTAAGACGTTATCTGGCAGGTTTGGCCAACAAACCGGACTTGATTATTGCCAATGCCGAAAATTCAGCCCATGGTTTCGGCACCACCGAGGCCAATCTCGAAGAGTTAAGAAACGCCGGAGTGCAGGCTTTCACCGGCGGCAATCATACATTCGATCGAAAAGAAATTCTGGAATTTATCGACAAGCAAGTCAATGTCATTCGACCGGCCAACTACCCACAGGGTACTCCCGGCAAAGGCTATTGCATAGTCGAAGTGGGCAAGCACAAAGTAGGCTTGCTGAATTTGATCGGACGCGTCTTCATGGAGCCGCTCGAATCGCCTTTCCTGGCTGCCGACAGGTATTTGCCGGAATTGGAAAAAGAAACCAAAGTAATCATCGTCGATATTCATGCAGAGGCGACAGCCGAAAAGGTGGCAATGGGTCTGTATCTGGATGGACGTGTTTCTGCTGTTTTGGGCACTCACACTCACGTACAAACGGCCGACGAGCGAATTTTGCCGGAAGGCACTGCTTATCTCACCGACGCTGGTGCATGCGGTCCGGCTGACGGCGTCATCGGCATGGAGAAAGCCGGAGTTTTCAGGCGCATGATCAAACAACTGCCCACTCGTTTCGAAGTAGCCGAAGGTCCGGCCTTGCTTTGCGGCGTCATGCTCAATATCAATGCAGAAAGTGGAAAAGCCATATCGATTGAAAGAGTCCAATACAGAGAGTCGGCTCAATTGTCGGCAAAGTCGACTCAGGAAATCATGTCGATAGGCTAACTAGTCTTGCTCAGGATAAAACATGCAAGCCGATTTCCATCTGCATACGCATCATTCGGACGGCACCTGGTCTCCTGCCGAGTTGATAGAGCATGCAATAAAAATCAAGCTCACCCATATCGCCATTACCGATCATGATACTACTGATGGTATCAGCGAAGGGCGGGCGGCGGCCGCTGGCAGGCTGGAAATTATTTCCGGCGTGGAAATCAACACAATTCAAAGGCAGGCGGATGGAACCCACAGAGATGTCCACATTCTCGGCTATTTCATCGATGCTGCTGATGCTGATTTGCAGAAATTGCTGGCATCGCAAAGACAAGCGCGGCTCGATCACATTGAAAAAATGGTGGCACTTTTGAATGCGGACGGACATCCTTTGAGCATGGAGATGATCAAAGCATGCGCAGGGTACGGCGCCATCGGCAAAGGGCACATCACCCAGGCTATGGTGGACTGCGGTATGGCGCCAAGCATCATGGAAGCCTACGAGAAATTCATTGCCAAAGAATCGCCCTATTATGTTCGCCGGGAAAGCGTCTCTCCCGAGCAAGCGATTGCGGCAATAAATAACGCCGGTGGTTTTGCATCGATTGCACACCCGGGTAAATCACCGCAAATGATGCCTTACATATTGAGTTTGAAAGAACAGGGACTGGCAGGCGTGGAAGCATTTCACCGCATGCACTCTGGCAATCTGGTAAGGCAATACATTCGCTTTGCCAATCGCAATTCTATGATAATTACGGGCGGCTCCGACTGCCACGGACCGTATAAAGAATACAAAGCAACAGTCGGGTCAATCTCAATGCCCAAAGACATCGTCAAAAAATTTCTAGACTCACATTGCGCGCTCAATCTTTGATTTAAGCTCGCCTGTTTCGACTTCGCCGGAATGGCTGCTGGACAACTTTCCAGCCTTATCGAGAATGACGTTGAGCGGAATATAGCCTTTGTAATAGGTCTTGATCAATTTTAAGGCATCGGTATTGGCCGGATGGTCCACATCGATGACAATCACTTTTATTTTGTCCTGGAACTTTTTATAGAGGTCGACCAGGCGCTTGGCCTGCCGATTGGTATTCAGGTCAGCTGCAGCACCGAAAAAAATCAGGGTAGGCATACCCTGTGCGATGGACACATCATCCATTTTGTCGGCAACTATGGGAAAACCGTTGTCGGTGTCTTGCACAAAGGAAATTCCGTCCTTGAGCCGCAAATTGGTGGCGCAGAAAGCAGCCAGAGAAAATACAACCAGCAAGAAAAGACTTGTGGCCGTAACTGAGAGCACCGTTGCAATTGTCTTCCAAGCTTTCATTTCGATCATCCGATTTTGCATACGCGCGGTTATGCATATGCGCACAGTATTCTAGACCACAAAACGCCGGACTATGTTCCTCGCTTAAGAAGCGCGAAGCTTTCCACTCTCAGTTGGGGTCGCGCAGCTCGCCGGCCCGAAAATCACTGGCTTTCAAATTATGGATATAGCGCGCCCATTTCTGTTGCTCATAACTCTGGCAGTATTCATAAAGACTCTTGAGCAGACGTCTTCCCGATTTGGAAGTGCCTTTGAAAACAAGTTGCTGACCTTCCTTTATCAAAGGAGAAACAGCCTTGGCGCTTTGAGTCGCTATCGAAATCTCGCAATGAAGAACGCGGTCGACATTGGTCAGGACCGGCGCATCCAGCCGCTCTTTTATCCAACGCGAAAGAATCTCAGTCGCGGGAAGCGATTGGTCGCTGGCATGTAAGTATTCGGCAAACGCCTCAAGAATCACGTACCGTCGTCCTTTCCGGTCTTGCTGAGCGGCCTCTGAACCGACTATATCACAGGAAGACAAGCGGTTGAGGAAGTTTGTTTCCTTAAATCATGGACACTCTGAAACAAAATTTCGGCTCAAATTTTACGGTCAATCTCAATTGTAAAATCACTTGAAGCAACGCGGAATTTGCCCTGTGGAGCCGGAAATCTACGGATGGCACAAACAAATACCGGTTTAATTCGGCAGATGAAGCCGGTCTCGATCAATTTTTCAAGCAGAAAAGAACAAAAATCAGCTTGGTGAGAGGATATAACCTCACTACAAACCAGCAGTCATGTCTCGAAATGGCTGCGTATCGGACACTTGAGGATTAAAACTTTGCAAGCGAAGGGCAGTTTTGCCTCAAGGAGATATAATAGTGCTACTTGAGGTCGCTCGACTCAAGAGATCTTTCTTATCTCGTTAACTCAGACACCGGTTGTTCACAACCGTTTTGGAAGGCCCGTCATTCTGGGCTAGACCGAGCGAAGTCCTCAAGTAAGGTAGCCTCAGCGCATTATGCTTCGCCCTGAGCAAATCGGGCAGCGCGCTAGCTGATGCTAACTATGCGCTCAAAGCCATTGAGATCGAACCTTTTGTTGACTCACTATTCAGTAAAACTGGAGCACGACCATAGCTAACTCCGTCACGAGCAAGATTGGCTCGCGTGAAATCGCCCATGAAGCGACGAAATTTTGCCGCGCGAATGTTTCTTTGCGCTTGGAAGAACTGCTGGAAAAAGCCACAAAACCCGGTCAATATCTCGGCAATGAGTGGGGAGCGCGCAGAAAACCTTTTCACGCGGCAACAGTGAGACTGGCAATCACTTTTCCGGATCTCTACGAACTGGGCATGTCCAATTTCGGCTTGAAGATTCTCTATCAGATTGTCAACGACCGCCCCGATATGATGTGCGATCGCAGTTACGCTCCGCAAGAAGACATGGAAGCTCTGATGCGGCAAGCAGGCATTCCGCTTTTCGGCTGGGAATCACGCGAGCCTCTGGCCAATTTCGAGCTGGTTGGTTTTTCGCTTCAATACGAATTGACTTACACCAACGTTTTGAATTTGCTCGATTTGGCGGGTATTCCTTTGAGAGCCGCCGAGCGAAAAAATGTTTTTCCTCTCATTTTCGGCGGCGGTCCGTCGGCTGTAAATCCTGAGCCGCTGGCTTCTTTCATGGACTTTTTCCTGATTGGCGACGGCGAGCATTCGTTGCCGCATGCCATGGAAATTATCAACGATTTCAAACGCGAGCATGCCGATAAAGACTTTGAAAGTCTTGATGCCGAACTCTCGAAGGAACTTCGCTACCAACTTCTGCTGCAAATGGCAAAAGAAGTTCCGGGCATCTATGTGCCGTGCTTGTACGAAGTCAAATCTCCTCAAGAATCACCACAACCGGTGCCGATTGCAGATGGAATTCCAGAAAGAGTAAAACGTCAAACCGTCCCTCTTTCCGACGACAACCAACCCACTCAAGGTTTGGTTCCGTACCTGGCACTCGTGCACGACCGAGAAGTCTTGGAAGTCAGGCGCGGTTGCGATCGCGGCTGCCGTTTTTGCCAACCGGGCTATACGTTCTTGCCCGTTCGCGAGCGTAAAACCGAAGATTTGCTGCGGCTTTCGAAGGCCGCTCTCGACCATTCCGGCAATGATGAATATTCGATGCTGTCATTGTGCGTCAGCGATTACACTTCGCTTCACGATTCTGTGCGAATGTTGAACGAAGAGCATACAAAACGTCGCACTTCTCTTTCCTTTCCCAGCCAGCGCGCCGACAGGATGAATCTGGATCTGGCCGAAGAGCTCAAAGTGGTACGCAAGAGCGGCATCACACTGGCACCCGAAGCCGGCACGGAGCGAATGCGCGCCGTCATCAACAAAGGACTCTCGCACGAGCAAATAATTTCGGCAATCGAATCAGCCTATCAATCCGGTTGGTCATCCATCAAGTTGTACTTCATGTGCGGCTTGCCGACTGAGCGTGACGAGGATCTGGAAGGAATTATCCAGATATTGGATGAAGCGACACGCCATTGCCATGTGATAAGAAACACTGATCGCGTCAAATATAAGCGCGCCGTCGAGTTCACCTGCACTATTTCAAACTTCGTGCCCAAGCCGTTTACGCCGTTCCAGTGGTTCGGTCAATTTACGCCGGAAGAAACCAAACGCAAGCATGCTGTCTTGCGCGAGAAAATGCGCGAATACCGCATGAGGAACGTCACCCTCAATCTTACCGATGCCGAAATCAGTTTGCTCGAGGCAGTCATTTCCAGAGGCGACAGACAAGTCGGCGAAATGATTTTCAACGCCTTTAAGAAAGGCTGCACATTTGACGCCTGGGACGATAAATTCAAACCGCACGTCTGGAAAGAAGTAGCCTCTGAGATGGGTCTCAATCTCGAACAGATGGCCTGCAGCGAACGCCAGGTCGGCAGCAAACAACCATGGGATGTTGTGCACATCGGTTTAAACGACTGGTGGCTCGTCAAAGAATGGGAAAAGGCCTTGAAGACGCAGGAAACTGCGCCATGCACTGAAAATCTCTGCCATGCTTGCGGCGTTTGCACCGAACTTGAAACCACCCACCTGCTTGCAGCACCGAAAGTGGAAGTGATGAAGCGTAATCCGTTCGTGAAAGAGTTGGCTGCTCATGGGCAAGAAGACAGCCATCCTTCGATCTTCTTTACGAAGCCGCCGGAAGAAAAAATTAGCGATTCGTCCTGCGTGATTCGTTTTGAATTCCATAAAAAAGGACAGTTGCGTTATATCTCGCATCTTGACACTCAACATCTTTTTGCCAGAGCCGCCAGAAGAGCCATGATGGCGGTTGCTTACACGCAGGGATTCAATCCGTCTCCGCGTATCGAATTAGCGCTGCCCCTGCCGCTCTTTCAAGAAGGCGAAGGTGAAGTCGCCGACATAGAACTTGTTTATGCACTGGAGCCGTCCGAATTTATGCGACTGCTCAACGAGAAACTGCCGCCTGAAGTGCAAGTGACTCGTGCCAAAAGAATCGAGAAGACCAAAAAGTCGCTCAATTCATACGTTAAGAGCGCTGTCTACAAAGCGCTACCACAAAGTATCTGCGAGGAATCGCAAAAGCCCGCCTTGCAAGAAGGCGCACTGGATCAAAAGGACAACTCTGCCGATGATGCAAATTCTCAAGCGAGTTCCAGACCGATCCTTGCTCCAACTGACAAGAACGAGCTTTTGAGCTTCCTCAATGAAAGAGTTTTGGCGCTTAAAAACGCCGACTCGCTCCCGGTCTTCAATGCGGACGGCAAATCGAAAGATATTCGTCCGGGAGTGATCTCCATTTCGGTCTTGGATCAGTCCGAGCCGGCAGTGGAGCTTTTGCTGGCGACAGGACCTAGTCAGCACGTTAAGCCGAATGATGTCCTGGCGCACATTGCGTCCAACATCAATTGGCGAATTATTCGCGAAAGCCTGAAGGCTGAAGGCGACACCGCACTTTTTGAGGTTTAAAGACGGGCAGACTCGAAAGAGGCCCGGGCTGAATTTCTTTCAAGACAAAGAGGAGTCTTATGAAAAGGTCATTAGTTATTTCAGAACACGACAATATCGGAGCCATACTCGAGAACGAGCGAGTGGTGGAGTTTTTCGTAAATCGTGGCGAACTGCTTCTGGGCGATATCTACACTGCAGTTGTAGAAAACATCCTGCCTGGAATCGATGCCGCATTCGTCAATCTCGGCAAAGACAAGATGGGCTTTCTGCACGCCAATGACGTGCCCGGACAGGGTCCTTTAAAAGAACGCCTGGTGCCCAAGCAAAAACTGCTCGTGCAGATCACCAAAGAACCAACCGGTCACAAAGGCCCCCGCGTTTCGACTGCCATCAGCTTGCCGGGTCGTTTCCTGGTTTTGGTGCCGGAAGAGCGCGGCGTTTCGATTTCACGACGCATCTCGGAAGCAAGAGAAAGAGCCCGTCTCAAAGCGGTAGTCAATCTGATGAAACCGCCCGGCGTCGGACTAATAATCAGAACCGAAGCCAAAGGTCAAAACGAAAACGAGTTGTTCGACGATTTCGAGCTGCTCTGGGACCGCTGGCAAACAGTCGTCTCCGAGGCGGAAGCAGCAATCGGGCCGGCATTGATTTATCGTGATCAGGACTTGCTCTATCGTGTAATTCGCGATGCGTACTCTCATGATGTGCAAGAGATCATCGTCGACTCCCAAGACGGTCAAAGACGTGCAGCCGAGTATCTGGAAGGCTGGGCCAGCCGCCAGACTAAAGTGCTCGGACATCAAGGCGATCACAGCCTGCTTGTCTCCAAAGGCATCGACCGAGAAATTGAAGCCGCTCTTTCCGATCGAGTTGAATTGCCTTCCGGCGGTCACCTCAATATACAACCGACTGAAGCGCTGACTGTAATCGACGTCAACTCCGGTCGTTTTACATCATCGAGAACACAAGCCGAAACCGTCAGACGCACCAATCTGGAAGCGGCGCAAGAAATCTCGCGTCAGCTCAGATTGCGCAATATCGGCGGCATGGTCATCGTCGACTTTATCGATATGGACAGCCGCAAGGATCAACAGCAGGTACTGGAAATATTCCAGCGCGCCCTGGAAGAAGATCGTGCCAAGCCGCAAATCGGTCAATTGTCCGATTTGGGATTGGTCGAACTGACGCGCAGAAGACAGGGACAGAGCTTAAGAGAACTCTTTACTGTCCATTGCCAGCACTGCCACGGTATCGGTGTCACACCAACATTGGAAATCGGGCACGGCTCGCACAAAACGGTGATTGCCTTTCGTGCGGCCGATGAAGACAATTCCAAATCCAGCCGTCAAAACCAAAGACGCAACTCCGGTCAAAACAGAGGCGGCTCCGTTCTGCGCGCCGCAACGGCAATGGGTGGACGCGTAGTTCCTTCAGTCGAGGTTGAAGAATCGCAATCAGGCTTCGATGATGCCATGGCATATGTGCCGGAAGAGATTCTGGATCAAGTGCCTGACGATCTTCTCGACGACAAACACAGCAAGCAAGCTCTCAAGCACGGAGCATTCAACCGAGCCGCCGAGGGCGACGACGATGAAGGCGCTGATGAAGCTGATGTGGTGGAAGGCGAAGAAGTTGTCGAATTGCACACGGAAAATTTCGCTCCGCCTTCTTCTCTAATTGAAGAAAGTCTAGTCGAGGACGACAGCCCTTTCCATGAGCTCGATGAAAGCATATCCGCTGTCGAGCGTGTGTTTAACGAAATAGGCGAATCGAATTCGGCACAAAACAGTGACGGTGCATCAGAATATAAAAGTGATGAACCGGATCAAGAACATACCGAAACCATCATCGTGGTAGACACTGAAGCAGAACGTCCGGTTTTGACCGAACATTCAGATTCACTGATTGAAGAATCTTTCGAAGAATCTTTCGAAGAATCCTCGAGCCACACTCAAGTGATTGAAGAAGAGGAAGAAGAACCGGCCACAGAGATCGATCCGATAACCGGTATCTATCGCCTCAAGCCCAAAGCAAAACCGGAAGAAGAGAATTCGGAAGCTGTTCACACCGCCTCTCATTCCGGCGAATCCAACGGCAGCGAAGAAAGCGCATTTCAAAGCGCCTTCACCACCACCACCAACTTCAACTACGAAAAACCGTTTGAGTCTGGCGCTGAAAGCGATTCATCTGAAGATCAATACACTCAGCTGACCCTGGCTGTTCCATCATCTGAAGAATCGCACTACGAGCAAGATAATTCAGAACAAGAGTAAAAGCAGAAGTATTCGGCTTCGCTATTAGCTCGTTTATTCTGATCGAAATAGGCAAGGCGCAAGAAATTGCGCCTTGTTTTTTGGGGCTCTTGCAAGTCTAAGCCGTGCGTTTTTCATCGCTTCAGATTTTTTGGAAAAAAAATCTGAAGCGACTATGCCGCTATAGCAATGCCTGACTGCAATTCCGGCGAATAGGGCCAGCAAAAAACAAAACATGTTCAAACCCTTGCAGCACAGGCATTTCCAGACAAACCTGTTCAGATTTTTTCCAAAAATTCTGAACAGATGCACAAGTCTGTTTTTAGGCCTTTCTGGCCATGCTCAAACTCAAACCGAAGCGCACCGCCGATGATGTCATCTCAGGCGGCAAAATACTGGCCTCGACACTGGAATTGGGATCGTTGCGCAATAACTCGTAGACAAATTGTTTGTCTTGAGTGAATTTCTGATCTTCCACATAGAAAGCTCCGCAGAACTGCCCTTTATAGATAAAGACCAGACAAGTGGCAGCCGTCTGTTTCAAAGAAATTGCCAGACAAGCTGTTTGACCCTTACTCTCAAACCAACTGCAGATATAGTCCATGTAAGAGCGCGCATCATAATCGTCCGAGCGCGTCACAGGATAACCAAGGAAAAGCGCTGACATTGCCAGAGTGACATTTTCCGGCAAGTCGTAAATCATCACCTTGGTTTCCGGCAAGGACAAATCGGTGAGCATTGTCTGCAATGATTGCTCGGTCGGAAGCGTATCCGGCATGGACTTGCAGCCGTAAATGCAGCCGACGGCACGCCCTCTGTAGAGAAGCATGGCAGCGCGTGAGAGGCGGTCTTCAGAAGATGCTTTGACGCAGCCGGTGCGCATGCCTCCTTCCAGATCGGTTATCAACCATTCCAGGTCATAGTCGGCAATTTTGAATTGATTCAAACTGTCCACATGAATGGGGGGCAAAATCAAATCAATGGCGCGTTTCAAATGAAACTTACGGGTCGGTTGCTGGGAGGCCCAGACACTGAATGCTTGATCGGCATCGGGACCGGGCATGGGCGGTGCCGACGGATCGGGAGTCTGATTTATGCTGTCCAGCTGCTCTTCCCATTTGACGGCTGTCTGAGCAGGGGGTGCGCCCTGAACGGCTTGATTGCTTGTGGAAAAACGGGCTGATAAAAGAATTCTGTTGTTGTGAACACATACGAATGTGGCAAGTACTTCGTCGCCCAGGCGAAGGCGCTCCTGGGTGGGCAAAAAGCCGGGAAGATTGTCTTTGGGAATGAGCACAGCATAGCCGCCCGGCTCAGCATTCATGATCCTGCAGACCACGTTTTGACCGGGCTTATATCCAGAGAGTTTCCAGGGATTGAGTGGCTTGCTCATTGAGAGCCTATGCTTCCTTTTCCTTGCGCAATGCGCTTCTTATCATAGTGTGCGAAGCGCTAGCTTGCATTCACCACGCTCGTTCCTCAGACGAGAGGTTTCAAGT
>PNKB01000179.1 GCA_013997645.1 Cyanobacteria bacterium PR.3.49 | reverse complement strand
GATTTAAGACGAACCCTGGAGGGGGTATTAGAAAACTTTGCCAAGCAGCCCTTCGAGATGGTGGCGCTGGAGTTGAAAAAACTGCCACGACTTTGGGCAGGTGGATGGAACGAATTTCGCTATCCATTTTTCGGACTGAGCTTTGAAGCGCAAAACGTCTGGCATTCACTGGTTTTACTTTTGGGATTTGTCGGAGTTTGCCTCGTGGCAGCAAGAATTCGCAGCGAGCGCTCCTCGACTTTGACATTCGTCGGCAGCGCCACTTTGCTTGTCATCGCTGTGCATTTCATGTATGTCGCTTTCGAGCCGATTTCGCGATACTCGCTCACTGCCATGCCGTTCGTCCATCTCTTTGCCGCCGTGACCATTGTCGCTTTGCTGCGCCGCCGTGCATACGTTTCACTTCTTTTGCTCGTCGTCTCAGCCAGTGTCTTTTTCGCAATTCTTTTGGGGCGTGCATCGGCAGCGCCGATCATTTTGCAAAACTTCCCATCTCTGGGCATCATGACTGTGCGCTTCATGGAGCAAATTGCCATTCTGGGTCTCTGGTTTGTGCTCTGGCAATTCGTCGTCCGCGCGATTGGCTCGGCTAAAGGTTCACCTGTAATGCCGCAGTCCCGTTTTCTTGTCATGCTTTGCTTTGCATTTGCTTCGCTGAGCTGGTTTTGCGCTGCACATTTCGATCAATGCAAAACAGAATGGATCTGCGATCTGCGCTCCGAGATGCAAACTGTTTCCCAAGAACAAACAACACCGCCTGAAAGCGATCTTGCTGCCTGGTTGAGCGAAACAAAAGACAAAGACGCGCTCGACCCTATGAATACAGTTTTTCTTTTGGTCGATCTCGAACACGATATGGGACAGCCTGGGGTCAACCTGACGATCAATCGGACGACCTGGAGAACAGTGGCAATGCCCTGGTATCAGGTGCTCGGCAAAGAGGGTGACATCCCGACCATCATGAACATGCAGGGCAGCGCCATGGGCAAGGATTGGCGTTCATTTCGCCAGTGGTGGGCCATTCCGATTCCACGCGGTTTGCTTAAAGCAGGTCAGCCGAATGAAATCGCCATCGGATTTGCTTTCGCCGAGGCACCACTAATGGTTCGCATCTTCGGTGATTATTTTACGTCCGACGATGAAGAGACTATGCATCTGCCTTCCTGGGAGTTGTTTTCCTGGACTCGCGGATTTGCCACCTATGACGTCCGTGATACTCGTGTTTATGAATTGACGCCGGGTTTATCGAAGGTGACCAATCCTGCATTGTGGTTCAGCCATTTGAGTGAAAGCCGAGACCTTTCACCTGAGCCCGGTCTTCAATCCGGAGCTTATCGCATTCGTATCGCCATTCCTCGCAGTCCCGGTGCGCCGGAAACAGCAGCGTCCGTATCAACCCCGTCCCCTTCTTCTGCACCTGTTGCGCCCTTGAAATTTGCCGCTATGACACCACAGCAATTTGAGGATAGCGCCCCCACTACTATTGCGAAAAGATTGGAGGACCTCACAGTTATTGGTGCGGATCCTACCTCTTATATGCTTTTCAAAGAGAGCAAAAAGCTGCCGAGCGATCTGAAAAAGAATGCCATCGTCGATTTCGGCTGTTTACTTAAATCAGATCGCAAGCGTCAATCCGGGCCTATAGTCGTAATTTTTGAAGGCACTGATGAGCAAGGAAACCGTGTGAAATGGTCTTCGCCATGGCAGCCGACCATGGTCAGTTGCGACAACAACTGGCGGCGATTCCACGCTTCATATGTCGTACCTGAACATATGCGCGTGATGAAAGACCTCTCGGTCAACGTCATGTTCAACGTATTTTCCATTGATGAATTGTTCACTAACAAGAAGAAAGCCCTGAGCGAAGTGCTCATAGTCAGAGACTCTAATCTCACTCTCTATGCGCCGCTCCAAATGCCCGCCGGCAAGAAATTGGACTGGATGATTTTCTGATCTATTTATCCATATCCGGCAACAAATCTCCCCAATTGTCTTTAGTCAGCTGCTTGGCTTTTTCCTTGTCTTTGAGCGCCAGATCCTTGCGCCCCATTTTTTCATAGCTGATTGCTCTTAAAGAATAGAGCTTTCCTAAATCGTCCGCAGTCGCGCAAGAAATGGCTTCAGTGTAATCTTTAGATGCTTCCTTGTGCTTGCCCAAAGATGCGTATAAATTTGCCCTGATCATGAAAGCTACTGGATTACGACCGTAGGTGAGCGATTGAGTAATGTTTGCAATGGCCGGCTCGTATCTTTTCAATGCCGAATTCACCCTTCCCAACAACCGCAGCATTTCTGCCTTTTCTTCGGAGGTTTCGACCATGCGAAAAGCGGTTGAATAATCTTTCAAGGCTGCCTCATACTTCCCCAGTTCATAAAATGCACGTGCCCGCATATGATATGCCGCGCTATTTTTCGGATCGAGTTGCATTGCCTTGTTGAAATCAATGACTGCTTTTTGAGTTTCATCGAGTTCTAGAAGTGATTTTCCTCTCCATACATATGCGTCGGCAAATCCTGGTGAGTTTCTGATCGCCTCATCAAATTGAACAAGAGACTCTCTGTATTTGCCAGCCTTGCTTAGACTCGTTCCCGATCTGAAATTACGGGTCGCTATATCGGTGCGCTGAACTGTCTGAGCAAACCCCGCACTCGGCCAGCTCGTCTGCAGCCATATGAGCAGTGCGCAGAGTGTTGAAGTTTTGCTTTGGCGGCTAGCCATTTATGTTTTTTCGACTAGGGTCGAAGCAAAGTCTTGAAGAGCCCTTGAGATTCTTTTACCACATAGTCATGGCCTTGCGGAGTCAGGTGCATGGCGTAGAAGCATTTGTTGGCTTCGTCGCGCGGCATTGCCTGTAGGTCTGCTTGCATGTCGGCAAAAGGAATGCCCAATTGCTCGCAGATCCTTTTGACCTCGACGATTTGCCCGTCATAGCTGAGGTCCATCATGCCGATTTTGTCTGCCGACTCTACCAGCGCCAACTTACTCGGTGCGGCAGCGACGGCAAATTTCGCGCCGTGCTTTTTGCAGTCGTCATTCATTTCGGTCAACATTGATCTGAGTGTTTTAAACATCAGATTTAGATAGTCGTTTACTGCTTTCTTCTCTTTTGCCTTGGCTTCGGTTTCGGCCGCTGAAGCTTGAGAAGGGAAGTCTTTCAGGTCTGGCGCATCTAATATATAGGAAGCTTTGGCAGGATCCAGCTCATCTTTGCTGTGGTCCTTTTTGTCTTTGGCAGAAACGGATTTTGCCGCAACAGTCTTATTTTCAGCATCGGTTTTAGTGGCCGTATTCTGTTTTTCATCAATAAACTTGATTTTGAACGACGCAGATTTAGACGCATCGCTAAACGAATTTTGCATGGAAGTCAGAATCGTTTGCGGAGTGATTTGCGAAATCTGCTTTGTCGCTTCCTGGAGCTGTTTCACCGGCGACGTGAAGAAAGCGACTACAGTGCGGTACACAGGGTCGTGGAAGCTCGCTTGAGTCTCCCATGCCGAAATCAAACCCCAGATGCGGCTGTTTTCACGGACCCATTCTATGGATCTGAGAAATTTGCCGCGCGGTGAATTCATCCACTGTTTGACCGAGGAATTGTCGACAGTGAGCGGCTGGCCGGGCAGGTGCAGCGCATATGGTCTAACGTTCGTGATTGTTTGATCGGGCGGTGACCAATTCTCAAAAAGATCACGATGGTTGTAGAAAACAATTACAGCGTCTGGGCTGTATTTCAGAACTTTGTCTTTCAACTGCAAATATTCTTGGGCGGTCGAATAACCGGAATTGCCGAAGTTGAGGATTTGCAGCTCTTTTCCGTCGGCGCTCTTCTTCAGCTGTTTTTCCAGCTTTTGTCCGAATGTTTCCTCGAGCGGCACTTGCAGTGATTCGACTATCGAGTCACCCAAAAGAGCAACGCGAAAAACGCCGGCTGGTTTTTGAATCGTCAGGTTTGGCTCGCGCATGCCGTCCGGACCGAAGAAAGATTTCGAATAGCCCTCCGATCGCCAGGTGACACGCTTGTTATTCATATGCACGAAACCGTATTTCGGATGAAGTTTGTAGATTTCTTCTTCACCGAGACCGGCAAGCGAGAGGGTAAATTCAGCAAATAAAATAGCGACTATTTGCCAGAAGATCAGCCGTCCGGCGAAAGTCAGCCACGTGCGCAAGCGCGGCGGTTTGGTCTGGGCGAGCTTGCCTGCGGTTGTTTCAACCGGTGCCTTTTCAATTTTTGGCGGTGCTGCAGTCGTCATCTTGCCCCACTAAAACTGGAAGTACACAAAGGGAATCGCTTCATTTGGCTTGGCTGCCAGAATGAGAATGCATGCGGCGGTCCATGATGCCAGACGTACCGGCATGGCAAAAGTTTTCTTGTCGGTTGTGATTCCCGAAGTCTGAAGCACCGACATCAAGAATTCAGACTTCGTCAGTCGATCGCTCACCAGCCAGAAAAGGAAGTATGCCATGCCGATATAGATAACACCTGTCTTTTCGAGCATATATCCGAGCGTACATGGAGCGTCGAAATTGACCATGCTGGACAACATATTTATCGAGTGCGGAATATCAGGAGACCTGAATATCGAATATGTGGGCACGATAAATGCCAGCAAGACCAAATTGGAGAGAATAAGACCAGGCCTTGATTCGCATATCTCCTTGAGCCGCTCTGAGCGCTGCAGGACTGCGCGCCACTCGCGGTTTATCACCAAACCAACACCCTGGATCGCCCCGAAGACGACATAGTGCCAGCTGGCTCCGTGCCAGAGTCCGCACGCTACCATCGTAATAAATAGATTTCGCCATTGCAGGGGCAGAGAAATTCTGTTGCCGCCCATTGGTATGTACAGGTAATCGCGCAACCAGTTGGAAAGGGACATGTGCCATCTGCGCCAGAAATCCAGAAGGTCGTGCGCGAAGAAAGGCAGGTTGAAATTCTCCGGAAGCCTGATGCCCAGCCAGAGAGCTGAGCCGCGACCAATATCGGTATAGCCGGAGAAATCGCAATAGACCTGAATGCAAAAACCGGCAGCGGCGATCCAGGCGTCGGAAGCGGACATGGCTGCACTGGATGCGAATGGGCCGGAGATGATGTAGCCGAGCGGGTCGGCAATGGCCACTTTCTTGAAAAGACCTTGAACGATGAGAGTAGCGCCTTCAGTAAATTGCGCTGCCGTGAGCGGATCAGGCGTGCGCAATTTGTCCATGAAGTCTTTGTAGCGTTTGATCGGCCCGGCAATTTGCGACGGGAAGAAGGACGCGAATGCGGCGAATTCTCTAAAGGATCTAAGCGCCTTGTCTCCGCGATAGACATCGACCAAATAATGGACGAATTCGAAAACGAAAAAAGAAATGCCCAGCGGCAGAATTACGTCGAGAACCGGTTTGTCCCACGGTACAGGCGGCGCAATTTGCAGAAGCGGAGCGACTTTGGCGATCGAAAAATTGTACGAAGCAACGACGTTTTCAATGATGAAATTGGCGTACTTGTAATAGATGAGCGTACCGATGTTTACGATCACACCGAAAGCGAAAATGCCTTTGTGCAAGAGCGACTTCTTGCTCGTGTAATTAGCTTCTTTCGATTTGACGGCAATCGAGGCGTCGACGCTGTCTTCGATGGCTTCACCGGCCGGGCGCGTCTTGTCCATGGCAATAGCCACGGCAAAGTTGATTAAGGTCAAGCTGAGGAGCAGAAGACCATACGCCGGCAGCCAGCTCATATAAAAGAAGTAACTGGCAAGCACGACCAGTGTCAGGCGTGCACCGCCGGTAGTGCGCCAGTAAAGGAGGGTCACTATCGGCAGAAAAACCAGATATTGGAGGCTGCTGAAAATCAAATTTTTTGGTCCCTGACTTCCCGTGGCGTGCACCTGAAATCAAACGCCATTCCGGCTAATCAGAAATCAGTAGCAAGGCTGAGGTAAGTATACAAGTGGACAGAAAGTGTTTTATGCCAAGTCATTAATGTTGGCTGTTTCCACCCGGGAATCTCGAGGTGTTTCATTGCGAACAGGTGAAAACCATGCACGGCGCCCAGCGCCGAAAGCGGGCAGGCACGGGCGTCATTTAGTTAGAACTTGCTTATTCTTGAACATTCGAAAAGGAAGACTTATCCGTATTTGCACTGTATATAGATTTTGATTAGCAACCATTAATCATCCCGGCGTGCCCTTATTATTAATAGATTAGTAGTGATCATGTAATATTCTGAGACTACAAATAGATACCCGTCGATTGACGCAGTTTGTTCCGAGTTGAAAAAACTAGGTGCTAACACTTCTTTCCTGGCGGGCGAATTTTGTTTGTTCGCATTCTGTTTGCAGGGTGACTCGTTAGTCCGTCATTTAAAACTGGAGGTTGCCGCCTGTGCCTTCCCATCTGAGCCGCGAAGAGCTGAAGAAGAAGCGTGATAAGTACATAATCCCGTCCGTCAAGCAGCTTTATGCCGACGCACCGAATTTCGTGCGTGGCGAAAAGCAATTTTTGTACGACGAGAAGGGCAAAGAGTACCTGGACATGTTTGCCGGTATCGTTACTGTCAGCGTCGGGCATTGCCATCCGAAAGTCGTCGCCAGGACTGTCGAGCAGGTCAAGACACTGCAGCACACATCCACATCTTTCATGACCGAGCCCATGGTCGAGCTGGCTGAAAAGCTTGCCGACATCACGCCCGGCAATCTATCCAAATCATTCATCACCAACTCCGGTACCGAAGCCAACGAAGCCGCCATCAAGCTGGCTCGACTGGCAAGCGGGCGCCATGAAGTGATTGCTCTCGAACATTCGTATCACGGTGAATCGCACCTGGCTAACGCGCTCACGGGTAATCACAACTACCGCCCGCAATTGCAACCTGCCGCCGGCGTTTTCTTTGCCGCCAACGCATATTGCTATCGGTGCCCCTATCAAAAGACTCCGACAAGCTGCGCACTGGAGTGTGCCAAAGATGTAGAACGCGTCATCCAAACTCAAACATCCGGCAAACCGGCAGTCATGATCGCCGAGCCGATTCAAGGCGTCGGCGGCGCCATCACACCTCCTGATGAATACTTCAAGGAAGTGAAGAAGATTCTCGAAAATTACGGAGTCTTGTTCATTGCCGACGAAGTGCAAACCGGCTTCGGACGCACCGGCAAGCACATGTTCGGCATCTCCAACTGGGGAGTTCAGCCGGACTTCATCACCATGGCGAAAGGACTCGGCAATGGTTTTCCCATCGGTGCGTTTATAACCACGCCGGAAATTGCTGAAGCCAATCAAAGACCGCAAATCAATACATTTGGCGGCAACCCGGTATCGGCAGCCACAGCATCTGCAGTTATCGATGTAATCAAAGAAGAGAAGATTATGGAAAACGCCAAAGCGATGGGCGACTATCTCTTCGAAGGATTGAACGATTTGAAAAAATCCTTCCCGTTCATGGCGGACATTCGCGGCAAAGGCTTGATGGTCGGCATCGAGCTTGCTGACGAAAACAAGACACCGATGGTGGCGGAAACTCAGAAGATAGTCGAGGCAGCCAAGGACGACGGAGTCATTCTTGGAAAAGGCGGACTCTGGGGCAATGTGATCCGCCTCAAGCCACCGATGATCATCAACAAGGGCGATATCGATACCACCCTCAAGTCCATGCGCAAGGCAATGGAAGGCGTGGCAAAAGTAGCAGTCACTAAGTAATTAGACAAAAAATTACTGAATCGATTAGAGGAATAGAAATGTCGAATACAGTTCGTTGCGGTTTGATTCAAACGAAAAACGCAATTGTCTCGCCCGAAGGCGGCACCGATCAAAAGACAATTGAGAAAATCAAAGACGCCATGCTGGAGAAAACTCTCAAGCTGACGAAAGAAGCGCATGAGAAGGGGGTGAAAATCCTTTGCTTCCAGGAATTGTTCAATGGACCTTATTTCTGCGCCGAGCAGCAGCCCTGCTGGTACGACCTGGCAGAAGAAGTGCCGAATGGTCCGACCATCAAAAAACTGCAAGGTCTGGCCAAGGACTATGACATGGTGATTGTCGTGCCGGTCTACGAAAAAGAACAGACTGGTGTCTATTACAACACCGCCGCCGTTATCGATGCGGATGGAAAGTATCTCGGCAAGTATCGCAAGACGCACATCCCGCAAGTTAATCCAGGCTTCTGGGAAAAGTTCTACTTCCGTCCGGGCAATCTCGGCTATCCCGTATTTCAAACTAAATATGGTGTCGTCGGAGTGTACATCTGCTATGACCGTCACTTCCCGGAAGGTGCAAGAGCACTCGGTCTGGCAGGCGCGGAAATCGTCTTCAACCCGTCGGCGACGGTTGCCGGTTTGTCCGAATATCTCTGGAAATTGGAGCAGCCTGCGCACGCCGCAGCCAACGGCTATTTCGTCGGCGCCATCAACCGCGTCGGCACGGAAGAGCCCTGGAGCATCGGTGAATTCTACGGCTCCAGCTATTTCTGCAATCCCAAAGGTCAAATCGTCGCGCAAGCATCGCGCGATAAAGAAGAGCTTTTGGTTGCTGATTTGAACCTGGATGAGATCAGAGAAGTCCGCCACACCTGGCAGTTCTACCGCGATCGCAGACCGGAAACATACGAGTCGCTGGTAAAGCTATAAATCGATTATTCTGCGGGCGGCGCAAGGCGTCGCCCCAACAATTTTCTGGGTAAAGTCACTGCAAAAGAGAGCAAGCAATGGCCGAACATTACAAACCAGTTAAGTACAAAGCGTGGGAAATGAGCCTGGAAGAGCGCTTTCAGGAAGTGTTTCCGCCTTTGAGCGAAAGAGAAGCGGTGCTTGAAGCAAACCGCTGCCTCTATTGTTACGATGCACCGTGCATGGTGGCCTGCCCGACCCACATCGACATCCCGACATTCATCCGCAAGATTTCCACCGGCAACGTTACCGGTTCTGCACGCACCATCATGGAAGCCAACCTGATGGGCGCGTCTTGCGCAAGAGTATGCCCCGTGCAAGAACTTTGCGAAGGGGCCTGCGTGCTCGAGCATGACGAAAAACCGATCATGATCGGCCGCTTGCAGCGGTACGCCATGGACTATGCCGACGAGAAAAAAATCAAATTCTTCAACAAAGGCAAGTCCCTCGGCATGAAAGTCGCCATTGTCGGCGCCGGACCGGCAGGTTTGACCTGTGCCGGCGAATTGGCGAAATTCGGTTTTGATGTCACTTGCTACGAAAGAAAAATGTGGCCGGGCGGCTTGAGCACTTATGGCATTGTCGTCTTCCGCGAACCGGTAGAAGTGGCTCGTGCCGAAGCCAAGAAAATTGAAGATCTCGGTGTGACGATGAAGACAGGCGTCACCATCGGCGAAGACATTCAGTTCGACCAATTGCTGAAAGACAACGATGCTGTATTCGTCAGCATCGGTCTCGGCAGTGTTCCCCACATGGACATTCCGGGCGAAGATATGGAAGGCGTAGTCGATGGATTGGACTTCATCGAAGAGACGAAAGTCAAACCGCTCTCCGACATCAAGTATGGAAATCGTATTTGCGTTATCGGCGCAGGCAACACTGCTATCGACTGTGCCACCATCGCTCGTCGTCTTGGCTCAGAACGCGTGACCATGATCTATCGCCGTTCGGAAGCGGAAATGCCTGCTTATCACTTCGAGTATCAATTCGCTCTGGGCGAAGGTGTGAGCTTCAGCTTCCTCACCCAGCCGGTCGAAGTGCTCGGCAAAGACGGCAGAGTCGAAGGGTTGAAGTGTGTTCGTATGGACCTTGCCGAACCCGATGAATCGGGCAGGCGCGTTGCAGTTCCTGTGCCGAATTCCGAGTTTGTCGTGCCCTGCGACATGGTCATCAAAGCCATCGGTCAGCTAAAGCACACGCCATTTATCGCCAAGCTCGGCGAGTACGGCATCAAAACCGTCAAAGGCTACATCGCAGTCGATGGCAAAACCAATCGTACCGCGCATGAAAAAATCTTTGCCGGTGGCGACTGCATCCGCAGCAAAGGCGAAGCTTCAACCGTTATGGCCACCCAGGACGGCAAGATCGCGGCGCGGGCAATCTACGAGCAATTGACCGGCAAGCCGATTCCCGAAGGAACGCTGAAGAAGTCTACCGATATGACTATCGATCCGGCGATGGAAAAAGGCTATGCGCTCTGCGAGCACAAACCAAGAGTGCACGCAGCAGTCACCACCAAGTAATTACAACAGAAGAGCCGGGTGGCGCAGAGCGTCACCCCTACGCTTCCAAGGAGTTTGCAAATGGCTGATCTTTCGATCGATTTCAACGGCATCAAGTCACCGAATCCATTTTGGCTGGCTTCTGCCCCGCCGTCCAACAGCGGCTATCAGGTGCAAAAAGCATTTGAGGCAGGCTGGGGTGGTGCTGTGTGGAAAACAGTCGGCGCGCCGGTTTTGAACGTATGCAATCGCTACGGGACAATTGATTATAAGGGTCGCAAAATCATCGGATTGAACAACGTCGAGCTGATTTCAGACAGACCTCTCGAAGTCAATTTGAAAGAGATGGCAGAGGCGAAAAGAAACTTCCCGAACCATGCCGTCATCGCATCTGTAATGGTCGAGTCGAAAAAAGAAGCCTGGCAGGAAATCATCAAACGAATTGAAGACACCGGAGTCGATGGCTTCGAGCTCAATTTCGGATGCCCGCACGGCATGTCCGAGCGCGGCATGGGCTCTGCAATGGGGCAAGTCCCTGAGTACACTTGCATGGTCACAGAGTGGGTAATGGAAGTTGCCACCAGACCGGTAATTGTAAAACTGACGCCGAATGTCACCGACATTGTGCAACCCGCACGTGCTGCCGTGAAAGCAAAAGCTTCAGCACTTTCCTTGATCAATACCATCAACAGTATTATGGGCGTCGATCTCGACTCATTCGAAATCAAGCCGAACGTAGGCGGCAAGGGTGGACACGGGGGTTACGCCGGACCGGCAGTGAAACCGATCGCGTTGCACTTGCTCTCTTCTGTTGCTTCCGACCCTGAGTATCAGCAATCACGTATTCCGATTTCCGGAATGGGCGGCGTCGAGACATGGCAAGACGCAGTCGAATTCATGCTTTTGGGCGCCACCAGCGTGCAAGTTTGCACCGCTGTAATGCATTTCGGATTCCGCATCGTCGACGATATGATCGACGGTATGTCCAATTGGATGGACGAGCGCGGCTTCAAAAACTGCACCGACTTCATCGGCAAATCACTGCCGCGCATCAGCAGTTTCGGCGACTTCGATCTGGGCTTCCAATCAGTTGCTCGCATCGATCACAACAAGTGCATTCAGTGCAACCTGTGCTTTATCGCCTGCAACGACACCGCTCACCAGTGCATCGACCTTAAGGATATGAAACTTACAGATGAGGTCACAGAGAGACTCTGGCCGGTCGTGCGCGAAGAAGATTGCGTCGGCTGTGCACTCTGCGCCAGTGTTTGCCCGGTCGATGATTGCATCACGATGACCGAAATCGACACCGGCAGACCGCACATCACCTGGAACCAGCTAATCAAGGAAAAGCCGGAAGTTCTGCAGTGGGACAAGATGATCGAGTACCGCGAAAAGAATCATATCCACATTCACTAAGCTGAATGTGGAAAGGCTAACGCGAAAGATAATCACTGAAGAATAATCTGGTCTACTCCGGTTTCTTCCATTTTTCTCGCGTCTCCGGCGACAACCCTGGTCATGGATTTTGCTGGTCGCAAGCCTTTGGGGACTTCGAATTCGCTGGCAGGAAAGTCTTTGATTACTATTGCTTTGGTATTTAAGAACTCTCGTTTCAGCCCTTCCTGACTGACATTAGTCATCCAATCCCGTCCCGAAAGTTCTTGCTCGAATGAAATTGGGATTCTCATTTGTGTTGGGATTCTCAGGGCCGAATGCAGAAATTTGACTGCTTGCTGCGGCGCAAATGCAGGATTGTCGAGAATCTTCAGTTCGATTGACTGCCATCTGAGTT
>PNKB01000178.1 GCA_013997645.1 Cyanobacteria bacterium PR.3.49 | reverse complement strand
AATTCATAATAAAGCTCGATTCCCGGCGTCCTGCAGAATATATACGCTGCCTGAAAATGGCGCCGGACAATCATTTGAGTTCGATCTTGAGAGGATATTAGTATGGCAAAAGTAGCAACCCCGAGCACCAAGGCAACAAAAGACAAGGCAGCGTCCGAGACCTCAGCGAAATCGAAATCATCCACTGTAAACCCTGCGCCCAAGCCTGCTGCTAAAGCTGCTTCTAAGACGGCGGTTGCTGAAAAGCCGCCGATTGAAACATCAGTCGAGGAAAACAAAACCACCACTGCGCCGAAAGCAACGACCAAGCAAGTGGAAAAATCATCGCAAGTAACGTTTGAATTGATTTCAGTGCGCGCTTTCGAATTGTTTGCTCAACGCGGTTACGTCCACGGTTTTGATCGTGAAGATTGGATTGAAGCGGAAAAGCAATTGAAAACAGAAAGTTTGAACTAGTCTGTTTCTAGCTCAGCTTTGGAATTAGACAATGCAAACCGGTGGCGTCCATTGAGTGAAGCAGCTCTTAGAGAGCTCATCTTGGCGCCACCGCTGTTTGCTGT
The DNA here is from genome assembly GCA_013997645.1 of Cyanobacteria bacterium PR.3.49. Lineage (GTDB taxonomy): Bacteria > Cyanobacteriota > Vampirovibrionia > Obscuribacterales > Obscuribacteraceae > QKMZ01. The sequence continues at coordinate 11,500 of PNKB01000178.1, read as the reverse complement.
TCTAAATCGATTTTCCTAGGGCTTGCATTCGCCTGCGCGACCAAGCCTTATCAAGTGAGCCAAGCGCTTGTGCTGCTTTTTGGAAAGTTCATGACATTGAAGAGAAGCGATCCTTGGTTCACTTTCTTGGACAGTTTGCTGAGTTAGCCAATCGATAATTTCCTCAAGCAATGCTGAAGTATATTGTCCTTCTTCGAGCAAAAGGTGTTCACCTTTGCAGTCAATCAAAAGTGTTTTTTGCCTTGAGGGAATAGAGCGAAACAGTTTGCACACACTGCTAGGAGAGACGAGCTGATCATTCATCCCCTGCACGATCAGAAGCGGTTTTTCAATTTGCCTTGCGTACTGTTTCGTCTTTTTGACAAAGTTCAAAAAACTAGTCGCTTCTGCCAGAGACAGTCTTAACTTATGCGACCGATCGCTTATCCAGTGCTCGGTGAGATCGACATCCGAAGTGGCTTGCCGCATAACGCCCTTTCCTGCAGGACCAGGCCGAGCACGGCGAAAAAAAGTCAGCTCGAAAACTCCTTTTACAGCGGTCTTAGCGACTTTCTGTAATTTCCACGCAGGCGCCGAACAGATTACACCATCAACAAGTTCGGGATTTTGGCTAGCGATTCTTATGGCAAGCGCGCCGCCCATGGATTCGCCAACCAGAACTATACGAGATTCAGGTCTTTCATTCCTCAACCCCTGCAGCAATCGAGAAACATCATCGACCGTTTTTAAGCAATCAAGCTTGCTTCTCTGCACTTGGTTCCGATCAGGGCCGAATCCGCGCACGTTAACTGCAAAACCATCAATGCCGGCTTCCGAGAGATCTTTGCCCAAAGGTTTATACGCTTTTGCGCATAAACCTAGCCCATGTATGCAAACAACAATAATGTTTTTGGACTTTATGCTTTTCCAGACTAATACGTGGGTACCGCCCACGATCACGCAAGAAGGATCTTCATTACACGCAGTACCCCAGCCAGCATATCGTTGTAGCGCCAGGTCGTTCGGCTCAGCGGAGAGCGCATATGGCATTAAGAACTGCACCACGGCAAGCGTTATCACAAAAAATAGCCTAGTTAGCCTGCGCATCATACTAGACCGTTATTTTTTGCTCTGATGTTACGCAGTTTCCAGCCTTCTTCCAGGCAGACATGCCACCCAAAACATTGAACACCGAACTAATTCCAGCGCGAAGCAAAATGCTCGTTCCAATTGATGATCTATAACCTCCGGCGCAAATAACCGCGATTTTCCTCTCGCCCTTTATTTCTCGAGCACGCTGCGAAAGTTCGCACAACGGAATATTTAGCGAATCGGCGATATGTTCGGCATTGAATTCTGCTCGCCTGCGCACATCCAGGACTAGAGGTTTGTCATCACCCAAAGAGAAATTCTTCAATGACTCGATCGACAGAGTTTCATTACGCTCAATATCAAACGGCTCTCCAAGCCAATTTGAATCCTCCTGGCTCAAACAGCCAATCACGCTCTCAATACCGACTCTTGCCAGACGCATTACCGCTTCTTCAATTTGCGCCCTGTTCTTGGCGGCCAAAATTACAGGTGTACCAACTTCTATTATTGTCCCTACCCATGAGGCAAATTGCCCGCCCAGACTAATGTTATACGAGCCCGCTATATGTCCTTGGGCGAATTCCTCAGCAGTGCGCAAGTCGAGCACGACGGCACCACGCTGCATTTCAACTATGGCTTCAGCGCGTTCCATCAGTGAGGGGCTCGGAATCTTCTCCAGGCTTGAGGCTCCTAAACGATTGAGCTCAACATCTTTTGGAAAGTATGCCGGCACTTCGGGTTGGTCGGCAATAAGTAAATTAATAAATGACTGCTTCGACATCGGCTGAAGCGCATAATTGAATTGGCGCTCTCTGCCAATTGTTGACGACCGCTCCGAAGAGAGATTTTTTCCGCACAGAGAGCCGGCACCATGGGCTGGGTAAACTTCGGTATCGTCACTTAGTTTCATCAAAATATTGTGCAAACTTTCGTACATATGCGAGGCCATCTCTTCGGCCGAATGCCCTTTCGCAGCCACCAAATCTGGTCTTCCGACATCTCCAATGAACAGAGTATCGCCGGAGAAAAGTTTTGCTGAAGCTGCCGGATCGCTAGAATCATTCATCAGAATACAAATGCTTTCCAGCGTGTGCCCAGGTGTTTCCAGGATTTTCAGCGTCAATGTTCCGACCTTAAGAATGTCACCATGAGCAACCGAAAGATGTGAGAATCGCACACCGGCGCTGGAGCTGAAAACAACCTGAGCGCCGCTCCTCTCTGCCAATTCGAGGTGCCCACTGACAAAGTCAGCATGCAAGTGAGTCTCGATTACATATTTGATTTTTAAATTCTCCTTTTCAGCAACCTCAAGATACTGATCTACGTCGCGCTGAGGATCGATAACAGCAGCTTCTCCTTGCGAGCCAATCAAGTAACTGGCATGCGACAGGCAACCAAGATAAAACTGTTTGAAGAACATAGCGGACCTCCCGTATCAATTAGATAAGCGACCGATTCAGCAACATAAAAACGGACAAGAAAATGAGCGACAGTGCAAAAGAGATTTTCAATTGATTTTGAGGAATATGGCGGGCAATAAGGCTCGCCATGGCGGAGAAAAGGACGGTCGCCACTCCGAATGTCGCTGTTGAAACATCAAGATGCAAAAAATGAATATAGGCGAGGAGTCCAGCTAGACTGTTAATCGCGATAATCAATAGTGAAGTTCCAATCGCCTCAAGCATTGGCAGATTCAAAAGAAGACTAAGAATCGGCACTATGATGAAGCCGCCGCCGACGCCCAGGACACCAGTCAGAACGCCGGATAGAAAACCGGCACCCAGCGCGGCTGCCTTGCCTCTGCTTAGTCGAGCACGACCTTGCGGGTTTCCTTGCGACCTATGTTTCAACATGAGAATCGCAACCAAACACATCAAAATAGCCAGCAATAGCATCTGCACGTGATCTGGAATAGCTTGACCAATCCTGGCTCCGGCAATCGCGCCCAGAGCGCCGGCTGCACCAAAAGGCGCAGCAACTGAAAAGACTACATTGCGTCTTTTGAAGTGCTCCAAGAGCGCAACGAGACTGGCTAAGCCAACTACCAAAAGGCTGGTCGCTATTGCCGCCTTAGTCTGTAAGCCTAAAATATATACCAGAGCAGGAACAGCGATTATGCTTCCGCCGCCTCCCATCAGGCCAAGGAAAGAGCCTGTGATGCCGCCGGCAATGAGGGCGAACAACATTTTCACTTGCCTCCCGACCTGTTACTGCAACTCGAGCTATTCTCTCGGGTAGCGATTTGCAACTTGTTCCAGGGCGCCCTGTCCAACAATATTCCAAGCGCACAGGTGCCAGTAATTCCAGCAAATGTCAGGCCGGCCCCGAAGAACCCAGGAAGAATCAAAAACCAGGGATTGACCAGCAGGGAAAGTAGAACACCCGCAAGTACTCCTACGCCGACAATAAGCTGAATTTGTCTCTCGATAGAGAGCATGCGCTTACCTTGCGTTAGGCAAAGTCCAGCTTTCTTCCAAGATTCCAGACCGCCTTTCAGAACTTTCGGCTGAAAGCCTTTGTTCTGAAGTGCGACTGCTGCACGCTGCGCACGCATTCCACTCCGGCATACGACGACTAGCTGTTGTCCTCTGGGGATTTCGCCTACTCTTTGATCAATGTCGTTAATGGGAACGTTTATCGAACCTTCTATATGTTCGGTTTGAAATTCTATGGGGCTGCGAACATCCAGGAAAGTGGGAGCTTCCGGCAGTCGAGAAACAACCGCAGGTTCTACAAAATCCAGTGAAGCCTCTGGTGACATTACCATTTCGATATCTCCTTTCATCAACAAGACAACTATATCACCATTCAGTTATATACCGATTCAACCATAAGAATGATTGCCGAATCGGTCATAAGGATGTAGACTGATCAAAGAATTAAGGACTTGCGGATCTCTTGATGAAAGCAAAGAAGCAATTTCTGACCCGAGCAGCCCTGGAGATTGTGGCACAGCGATTTCGAGCGCTTTCGGATGCATCCAGGCTGCAAATTCTCCAACACCTTTTCAACAAAGAGTGCTCGGTTCAAGAGCTTTGTGAATTAACACAAATGAGCCAGGCAAACGTGAGCAAGCATCTTTCAGTACTAGCCGAGCAGGGAATCGTGCAAAGGCGACGGCAAGGGCTGTTCGTCTTTTACAGCATTGCCGACAGCACAATTTTTGAGTTGTGCGATATTGTCTGCAATTCCGTAGGAAAGCGGTATGGCCAGGTAATGAAGGAATTTTCGGGGCGCTGACTCCTTCTCTTGCCAAATGCATCTTCTAGGAGATGTTAGTGCGGGAAGAGGAAGCAAACATCATCTCAAAGGATGAGTTTTTTTCCAGCTCGATAAAACACAATTCAAACTTTACTTCAGTTGCTCGCGGAAGCGCGCAGAACTCAGCCATAGCAATACTACAGCAAAGATTGCCAGGGCAAGAACGTCGCGCCAGATAGCGTCGAATCCTGCGCCTTTGAGCAAAATTGCCCTGACTGCGCTGCAGTAATATCTCAAAGGGTCAAGCAACGAGAGCCACTGGAAAAATGGTGGCATGCTTTCGAGCGGAGAGATTGCACCCGACAATTGAATGACGGGCAGATTGATGAAAAACGATGTCAGCAAAGTTTGCCGCTGATTTTCACTGATCGCAGCAAGAAATATGCCGATAGAGATGCCGACAATGATGTAGAGCAGTGAAACAGAAAAGAAAACAAGAAGATTTCCTCTGAATGGAACATGGAAGAGGAAGGTGCTCAAAAACAGGCTGACAGAAACATTAATGAGAAGCAGCGCAGAAAGAGGAATGATTTTGGCCGTCAGAATTTGAAACGAACTGACGGGAGTCATGAGCAATTGTTCGAGCGTGCCCGAGTCTTTCTCGCGGACTACCGCTGCGCTGGAAACCAAAGTGCTGACAAGATTCAACACGAGCGCGATTACACCTGGGACAAAGAACCAATTGCTCACAAGTCCCTGGTTGTAAACAAAACTGATCTGCGGGGCGGCACGCTGAAATGGGATTTGCGAGCCGGTTCGAATCAAGCGGTCAAAGCTCATCACTATCTGATTTATATAAGCATTGGCGATGCCGGCGGTGTTGGCGTCGACACCATCAAGAAGTACTTGAATCTCGGTCACTTTTCTGGACTTGAAATTGCGCTCGAGCTCAGGAGGTATCACAATGCCAACATCAAGTTTTCCACCCCGCACCTTCTCGCCCAAAGCCGCTTCGCTGTCGCCTGAATCACGTCGTTCGAAGACTTCGTTCTCGCACAGCGCAGAAATAAATCCGCGGCTAGTCGGCGATTGCGAATAGTCTATGATGCCCAGGCGCAAGTGATTCACGTCGGGACTGAGCGCATATCCATAGATGCAAAGCTGAATCAACGGCATCAAAAACAGGATGAAAATTAGCTGTTTGTCGCGCATAATCTGGCGCATCTCTTTTCGCGCCAGTGCGCCCAGTCTTGTAGTTTTAACCAGCGGTCCGATCGGCATAATTACCTGTCCAGTTGCATTTTGCGCAAAACCCTGCTTGCCGCCATGTAAAAGATAAACGCACAAATCAACAAATACAGCGGGATCTGAATTTGGCTGAGGGCATCGCTTCCGCGGACGAACGCATTGCGAGAAGCCTCGACAAAATAACGAGCCGGCACCACATATGAAATCAATGAAAGCGGGAACGTGATATTTCTTACCGGATAGATGAAACCAGAAAGAAGCAGAGCCGTGGTAAATCCAGCAGTAGCCACCATTTGAACGGCGGCACTCTGAGTCTGCGCTCGAGCGCCCATTAACAAGCCGAACAGCACCGAACAAAAGACAAAAATACTGAGTGAAAGAAAATAAATCACAACGTCACCGACTAACCGAATGTCGAAAAGCACAATTGCAAGAAAAAGCATCATCATCGCTTGAATCATGCCGACAATCCAGTATGCCAGCGCTTTGCCCGCCACCAGCTGGAATGATGTTATTGAAGAGGTAAAGAGCTGGAGCATGGTGCCATATTCTCTTTCTCTGGACATAGCCAGAGCCGCCAGTAAGCACGGAAAAATCCACAGATTTATAGCTACCGCACCAGGTGCCACATACAGGGCTTCTTTGCGTCCGGGATTGAACCACAAACGCACTTCAGTATCGAGCAAGCTGGTGTCATTCCCTGCGCTTAAATGATGTGAGCGGACAAAGTACTGAGTAGTAGCCAGTATGCTGTTTTTCACCACCCTGGCATTATTGACGTCAGTGCCGTCAACAAGGACTTGCACGTCGGCAGCAATATTTTGCCTGATCTTGCGTGAGAACTCGGGTGGTATCACAATTGCCGCTTTGGCGTTTCCGAGATCCAGCTGGCGCATGGCATCGCCATCAGTCCAGTGAACCATCTTAAGCTGGCCGTTATTGAAAAGAGTATCGACATAGTCTCTGCTGAGAGAACTCGAATCAAAATTCTGTATAGCTACCGGAATATCCTTTGCTTCCAATCTGGTGGCATATCCATAAAGAAGGAGTGCCACCAACGGCAGGAAGAATGCCAGCGCCAGCGTGAGCTTGTCACGTCGGAATTGGGCGATTTCTTTCAGGCATTGAGCCCAGATTCGTTTCATGCCTGCTCCTGTGTCGCCATATCGAACGCTTTCATTAATCTGCCTATGCTGCCTTGTCGTCTGCTTTAACAGATGCACGTTTTACTATGGAGATAAATGAGTCCTCCAGGCTGAACGGCAGTGGTCGGGCTTCGATCACGTCGATGCCTGCACCTTTGGCAAGATCGACAATACGAGGCAATTCCTTGTCCGGATCGTCGACCACGATGTGCAGAGAGTCAGCGAAAACCGAAACGCGCCATGCATCGAGATTTTCGCGAAGCAATTCGTAAGCGGCTTGCTGATTTGAAAAGCGAATCTCCAACAACTGACCTGGTTGGCTCTCCTTGATACCACTCGGAGAACCTTCCGCCACCAGCTCGCCTGCCACCATGAAGCCTAATTGACTGCAGTGCTCGGCTTCCTCGAGAAAGTGAGTTGTCACCAGAACTGCGGTTCCATCAGCAGCAAATTCTCGGATCATCCGCCACATCTCTCTTCGTGCAAGCGGATCAACTCCCGAGGTAGGTTCGTCAAGGAAAAGCACTTCAGGCTGGTGCATAACTGCGGCACCAAACGAAAGACGTTGCTTCCAACCGCCGGGAAGACGTCCCGTCAGCATGTTTTCCTGTCCCTGCAAACCGGAATTGGCCAGCACCCAATCGATGCGCTCGTTTTTCAGGCGATCCTGCACCTGGTAAACCCCACAATAAAATTCGAGGTTTTCCAGAATGGTCAGATCGTCGTAAAGCGTAAACTTTTGACTCATGTATCCAAGGCGCTGCCGCAATGCCGCACTGCGCAAGTTGCTCTTTGCCCCACAGAGAATCATCTCGCCTTTAGTAGGCTGGAGCAGGCCGCATAGCATCTTGATCGTCGTCGTCTTGCCGGCACCATTGGCGCCAAGCAGTCCGTATATTTCTCCGTATTGAACCGAAAGACTGACATCATTTACTGCTTTGAAAGCACCGAATACTTTGGATATACTGCGCGCCGCAATTGCCTCAGCGCCGGCCGGTTGCGGAGCTTTCTCAACGAATGGATAACGCGTTTCGTGATCGACATGCACTTTACCCTTCAGTCGGTTTACAAAAACATTCTCCAGAGTCGGGTCTTGAACTTCGATTGACACCGGCAGATCGGTGGCGGTCTGAATCAAACCTTCAGTCTCTTGAGGTTGGGCCGTCAGCACATCAAGCCGATCTCCAAAAGCCTGAATGTCTTTAATTTTCTCTTTGGACTGCGGCATCGCCCAGAGCTTCTCTTCCAATTTCTCCAGCGTTCCGCCAGAAGCATCCGGTTGATTGACTCGCACCTCCAGGCGTTTCATTTTCAAGCCGCTCTTCAATTCGGCAACCGAGCCCATTTCCTGAATCTCGCCTTCATGCATGAGAATCAAGCGGCTGCACCGCTCTGCTTCATCTAAATAAGGAGTGGCAACGGCAACCGTAACACCATCACCAGTGACGGTGGCAAGCAAATCCCAGAATTCCCGACGGCTCACAGGATCTACTCCGGTAGTCGGCTCGTCCAACAAAAGCAATTTAGGACTTGCCATAAGAGCGCAGCACAAAGCAAGCTTCTGTTTCATACCGCCTGAGAGTTTGCCTGCAAGCCGTTCTTTAAAGCGCAGTAAATCCATAGCTCGCAAATACTTGTACTTGCGCTCTTCAAACTCATCCGCTGGAACCTCGCGAATTCCCGCGACGTATTTGAGATTTTCCTCAATACTCAAATCCGTATAGAGCGAAAATTGCTGCGTCAAATATCCAATCTGCAATCTCACATCTCGCGGTTTTATACCCAACGCCAATACTTCGCCGGCAGTGGCGTCCATAATTCCGCCAAGAATGTGAAACGTTGTCGTTTTGCCGGCACCATCAGGTCCGATCAGACCGAATAGCTCACCAGGGTTGATGGCAAAATTGAGGTTTTTGACAGCCTGCGTTTGTCCGTAATTCTTGACGAGATTCTTGACGGTGACGACCGGCTCGACTGACATGGTATCACTGCACCACGGCAATTTCTGCATCGGCAGGCATGCCTGGTTTGGCAAAACGGTCGGGATGCTTGAGCAAGATTTTAATGCCAAAGACTTGCTTAACGCGGTCTTCTTTGAAATAGATATTTTCCGGAGTAAATGAACCTTCCGGATCGATTTGGATGACCTCGCCATCGAGCGGCTCTTTTGGATTGCTATCGAGGAAAACCTTGGCGCCCTGTCCAATCCTGACTTTGCCAATCTTTCCTTCAGGTACGAATCCGCGCAAGTAAACACGAGACAGATCGATCAGTGAAAGCAAGTTTTGTCCAGGCACCACCACTGCACCGGGTTCGACCGAGCGGGCAGTAACGACACCGTCAATAGGGCTATTGATATTCAAATAGGCGATATTGGCTTTAATCTGTTCGACCTCAGCCTTGGCTGTTTTTACTTCATGCTCGGCACTGTTTTCTTTAAACTGTGCCTGAATTTTTTGCTGCTGCAAAACACGCAATTGAGCGTTGCGCATTTGCGGATTGAGACGCGAGGTGCGGGCCATTTCCAAACCGGCCTTCACCACGCGCAACTGTTTGCGTGCAGCTTCGAGATTGGCTTTTCGTGAACTGACCAGCGCAATCGCATTATCCTTGCCAGTGCGTGCCTGATCCGCCTCATCGAGCGTGACCGCCTTTTCCTGCACCAGCGAAGAGTAACGATCGTGGCGCAGAGTTGCCATTTCCAATTCGGATTTAGCTTGCGAAAGCAATGCTTCAGCTTCCGCGACTTTCGCCTCTGTGGTGGCAACATTCGCTTCAGCCTGATCGACTTGAGCACTGGTGTCTTCTTTCGACTGCGCCACGCGCACTTGCGCTTCAGCAATTTGATTGTCGACTACAGCCAGCTGATAATGAGCTTCGCTTGCCTTTTCCTGCGAACTGAGAACCCGCGATTCCGCACCGCGCAATTGCGCTTGAATGTCGTCGTCGCTCAGCTTGACCAGAAGCTCGCCGCGCTTTACCGCTTCGCCTTCGCGCTTGGCCACAAAATCCACGCGCCCGCCGATTTTCGGCCCGATATTGGTCTCGTACCCTTCAATTCGACCGCTGACGTGAAGAGCATCTGACGAAGCCTGATGCGGTTTGTTGACGAAGAAGTAGACAGCACCCGCGATGACGAGAAGCAAGACCACGAAAACTGCACGCTTGGGTGCGGCGTGCGATTTGCCGTCGGCGTCCCGGGGCGGGGAGCTTTGAGTTGGGTCTTGTGTCGTTTGATTCTTCACTTTCAGCATGGGGCTAGGTGTTGCCAATTGGGTCGATCTAATGCTAGTATACCAACCGGTATGGATAATTCCTAGTTAAATCTGCCTATTTGCATCAAAGCTCGACAGAGCATGGGTTTCGGGACTTCCTCCCCAGACATTATATAAAGGAACGCAACCATGGCGACGTCCCAGCGCAGTACGAGAAGTAAAAAAGACCAAATCGTACAGGCAGCCATAAAGGTGTTTCTGGAAAATGGCTACGCAGGCACCAGCATGAATCGCGTCGCGGCAGAAGCTGATGTGATCAAAGCCACGATTTACAGTCACTTTAAAGACAAAGAAGATTTATTCGCAGCGATCATCGAGGAAGTCACTTTTAAAAGAATGCATGCAGACACGCCGGAATTCGAGCAATACTTGCAGAGTTTGCCACCGGATGAATTCGTCAATTTGCTCACACAGAAGTTCAAAATTCTGTCGCAATCAGAAGAATACAAAGCGCTGTTGCGCGTTGTTATCGGAGAGTCAGAGCGCTTTCCCGAATTGGCAACGCTGTACGTCAAAACCGTCATCTTGAAAGGCATGGAATTGGCGAGCGGATATTTTTCAAAACACAAAGATTTGAAACTAAACAATCCACTTGCTACCGCACATATATGTTGCGGCAGTTTTGTAGCGTGGTTGATCTGGCAAGAAATTTTGGGCGGCAAGAATTTCAAACCGCTGGAATTCGAAGACGTGGTGATCGCGCTGAAAGAACTCGTTGACGCGAAAGTACAAATCAGCCAACAATAGCCTGCGCTTATTCGCAATCAGGAGAAACAATGTCGAAATTTCTGGTCTTATGGAATCTGGACATAAGCAAATTAGGGACAGATGCAGTCAAATCAGTACTTTCAATGCCCGCCTACGCGGAGAAGCTGAAAAAAGCAGGCAAGCTGGAAAAGCGATATCACCTGGTCGGGCAACATGGTGGTGCCTGGATCTACGATGTAGAGAGCAATGAAGACCTGGATCGATGGTTGGCCCAAGCGCCAATCTATAATTTTGCCAACTTTACCTTATATCCACTGGCCGAAATGCCTGAGTCATTAAGTCTTGATTCAGAGTGAGAGCCTGCACTTCAACAAATGCGGGGCAGCTGCTCGCCAGCCAATTTGTCGACGATCCGGCGTCCTCCTACAGTCGAGCGCATTACGACACGACCAGGATGTTCGCCGACAATTCTGCCTATTTTAGCCGCCCCTTCACCATACGGCGATTGCCTGATTAGACTGAGCGCGGATGTTTCGCACTCAGGCTCGACAATGGCCACAAGCCGTCCTTCACAGGCAACATAAAGGGGATCCAGTCCCAGAATTTCGCAGGCGGCTCTTACCTCAGCATTGACAGCAATTGCTGATTCATCAATTTCTACGCCGTGTTTTGAGGCAAGTGCAATTTCATTCAAGACACCAGCCAAGCCACCGCGCGTGATATCGCGCAAAACATGAAGAGATGCACCGATTTGAGTCAGATTTTCAACAAGGACATGCAGGGGTGCGCTGTCGCTTTCAATCGTGGTTTCCAGGTCGAGCCCCTCTCGGGCAGCCATAATGGCCATGCCAT
>PNKB01000177.1 GCA_013997645.1 Cyanobacteria bacterium PR.3.49 | reverse complement strand
CTTTCCGACAGCCTGAGTAGAATAACCAGCTTTTGACAGAAGTTGAGCCAGAGTAATCTCTCCTTCCAGCCCACCAGGTTCTCCATACATCGGCGGTCTGAGGATGCCGTGCCGCATCGGCAGGCGTCCTGTCATTATTGTTGCCCGAGTGGGAGAACATGAAGGTTGCGCATAACACGAGGTCAGGCGCAGACCCTCGCGAGCCAGTTTGTCGATATGGACAGTAGGTGCACCTGCCGCCAACCCGCCGCCATAGCATCCAGGATCGCCCCAGCCGACATCATCCATCAAGAAAACCAGGACATTCGGTCTTTTGTGAAACCTTTTCTCGAGAGCAGCAAGCTTTTCTGAAGCTTGGGCAGCCTGCTCCAGATGTTGAATCACAGGTTCGCGATTTTCCGCTACCGGCGTGAGCCGCTTGGTCAGAGAATCTTCGGCTTGCACCACTGGTGGTGCAATGAGCATAGTCGAGAGAAACAGCAAAAATGCAAATGCTGCCGAATCTTTTTTAACGCGAGCACGTTTCATGGAAACCAGCCTCCGGTTCCTTTCCAGGCAGAGCGAATGTGAGCTGAGCAAGTCAGCTATAGTACCAAAAAGCAGCGCTTGTCATGCCTGTCTGCGCCTATTGACGTCCGACCGGATGTGCTTTGTATAACGATTTGACTGTATCCAATGGTATACCCAGCTCATTTTTCTTGCCGCGCAGGCGGTCATCCAACCCCTGGTCGATGGAAATGTCTAAACTGGGAAGTTCTTTTTTCAATCGGTGCCTGACCGCTTTAGGAAAACGATCAGGGAATACGACTATGCTGCTCAGGAGAGGAAATTTCTTCAAGTCGTCAATTGCCGCAGGAGTAATTGATGTGCCTGCAATTCTCATCCAGCGCATATTCTTGAGGGGCAAAAGATGTCTTAATCCCTGGTTAGTCACCTTTGGATTGTTGTCCATGGTCAACGAGGATAAATTTGTCATTGTTCCTACGACTTTCAAATCATCGTCGCTCAGATCGGTTTGATCAACGATTTTTACTGTTGAATTGCCAGTGCCCACAGTGGGTTTTGCAGAGCATAATATTGGACGGTTTGATATCACGGTGCACTATGCCTAGATCGTGAGCATATGCCAGTCCAAAGCAAATCTGTATGAACAGCCGCAAAGCTTCTTCTAATTTAGGGGAGCCTTTAGATTCAATCCGTTTTGAAAGCGTCGTTCCCTCGATCAGATCCATGACGAAATATGGATAGCGTTGCTCGAGAAGACCGTAATCATGCACAGTGATGAGATTTGGATGGTCGAGCAAACTTGTCGCTTTTGCTTCCTGCTGAAAGCGGCGCCAAGTCGCATCTTTAACTTCGCTGGTATCAATAGTTTTGAGCGCCAATTCACGCTGCAGAGAAACATGCAGCACCTGATAGACGACGCTCATGCCACCACGGCCGATTTCTTCAATTACTTTGTAGCGATCTGCAACCACCTGACCAGGGTTCAGTTCGAGAACGCCACTTAATTTCATCCCGGCGGTTCTATCCTGGGAATCAACTTCCTGATGCAGTAATCTGTCTGTCTCTATTTCCTCTGTCATCCGCTGCCTTCATACGGCTCGAGGATTTTCGGAACTCCATGTCCGCTATACCCGCATTGGTGGGATTTTTATTTTCTTTCGGACGTGTCCATCTTGCTTGCTGCATTATCTTTGCTAGAATACACCTTATTTGGTGGCATCGAAGGCAAAACAATGCACGACGCAGACATCAGAAAAATCCTGCATGAAGTCGAGATGAAACGCATCTGCGCTCTCGATCCCACTACAAGAATAATTGACGAACTGGGCATTTTTGAAGGCAAATTTCGTATCGATGTTGCGGTCGTTAACGGATTTTTGCACGGTTATGAAATCAAAAGCTCAGAAGACAATCTCGATCGCTTGCTAGCGCAGCAAACCGCTTACAACAAGGTTTTTGACAAACTGACGCTGGTTGCCGACGAGAGTCATGTCGAGCAAGCAATCAAGCTTTTGCCTTCCTGGTGGGGTCTTATGGTTGCCGGAATGCGCAACGGCGTGCCTTACGTAGACGAGATTTGGACACCTAGACTAAATCCTGAAGTCGATGCATTTGCAATTTGCCAGTTGCTCTGGAAAGAAGAGGCGATGAGCATTCTTTCTCAGCGTAAGCTTTCTTCGGGTTTAGGGACAAAAAGACGCAGTGTGCTTTGGGAAACTCTCTCCTTTGCAGTCGAACTTACAGAGCTAAAACAAATAGTTCGTCAGACCTTGAAAGAAAGAGAAAATTGGCGGGACGGCAGCTCTAGAAAAAGAGGATCCAAAAAACGTTCTAGGACAAGAGCTAAAGCGCGCGGCAGTATCGCTGTTTCGGTGCCGGGTAAAGCAAAAGTAAAAGGCAGCACCAGGCCGTTAAGCAAAAAAGCTATGAAAATAAAAGAAGGCGCATTGAAAAACGCGATATTGACCAAAGCGTGTGGCAAGCCTCGCCTTTAGGTTAGGGCGGGGAGGATAGCGCGAGAGACGTAGTCAGCGAAAAAATAACTTGCCAAACTGATAATTTCAGCTACCGTATATATGTATGGCTGCTCGACTTGGACTCAACTCTACTAGGCTGTTGGCTGTGCTTTGCTATGAAACTTTTGAAGTCTTTTAAATTCAAATTGATATTTAAGACAGAGCAGTCGAGGAAAGCTGCACAGTTTGCAGGATGCAAACGCTATGTGTTTAATCAGGCATTGGAGATGCAAATCCAGCGAAGTGAAAGTGGACAAAAAATATGGAGTTATGCAGAGCTATGTAGACAGCTCACCGATTGGCGCCACGACGAGGAGACTGCATTCCTAGCCAAAGCTCCAACACACCCCCTTCAGCAAGGGTTAAAAGACCTAGACCGCGCGTTCAGAAATTGTTTTGAAAAGAGGTCTGGCTTTCCCAGATTCAAGCGCAAAGGGAATAGAGATTCATTCAGATATCCGGATCAAAAACAATTCAAAATCGATCAACCCAACAGCAGATTTTATTTGCCGAAGCTAGGCTGGGTGAGATATTACAACAGCCGAGAAATCACTGGCACTGCAAAACAAATTACTATAACTAGGGAAACTGACGGCTGGTACGTCAGCGTTCAAACAGAAGAAGATCGAAATCCTTCACCTCAAGTAATTGAAAACTCTGTTGGAATAGATGTCGGCGTTGCGGTGTTCGCGACCATGTCAGATGGAGTTAAGTTCAACTCTCCACTCGATTTGAAAATTGTGAGCAAGAAAATTGCTAATTCGCAAAGAAATCTCGCAAAGAAAGTGAGAGGCAGTTCCAATTGGCGAAAATCGGTTTCCAAAATTCAAAAGATCTACAAAAAAATATTCAACGTTCGCAAAGATTTTCTGCACAAAGTCTCTACGACAATCTGCAAGAACCACGCCGTCGTAATCGTAGAGGACCTGAAAGTGAAGAACATGAGCGCTTCGGCAAAAGGCACGATCGAAAAACCTGGAAAAAGGGTGAAAGCTAAGTCGGGATTGAACAAAGCAATCCTCAGTCAAGGGTGGTCGGAGTTTTTCAGACAGCTCGAATACAAGCTTGCTTGGAATGGCGGAAGACTGATAAAAATAGCGCCGCACAATACAAGCATGCGATGCGCAAACTGCAATCATGTCTGCAAAGAAAACAGAAAAACTCAATCAAGCTTTGAATGCATTGAATGCAAAAATTTAGAAAACGCCGATGTAAATGCGGCGAAGAATATACAAGCGGCGGGGCTCGCCGTATTAGCCTGTGGAGAGAATCAGTTAAGCATCTCGTCGAAGCAGGAACCCACCGTGATGGCAAGTTGTCTTGCCTAGCCGGATTCCCCTTCCTTCAGGAAGGGGAGGAGGTCAATTACGGCCTTTGATGCGACAGTCGCAAGCAAAGCACATTGATTTTCTCCATAGGATCAAAAACTTGCGTCTGGCTCACCAGACCATGGAAAATGGCACCGGCAGGACGGGTGATTGCGCTGCCGTGAGCAACTTCCTGACAGATGGCAAATAAATTGTCCGCCACTATTTGCTCTGCGTTTTCGATGTTGAATGCACCTAAAAGCGAGCTGCGTGAAGCGAGCATGTATACTTCCTCGCGGCCTTTGCCATTGGGAATGACAAGACCGGCAATCGATTGTTTGCCCATGCCTGAGCGTTCTGAACTTCGCTCCGGAAGAGTGACAACTGCTCCTTTAGAGAAAAACACGTCTTGATCTTGAAAGTAGGGAAAAATCAGTCGAGGCGGGTGGTTGGGCGCGGCAGATTTGACCAGAGCAAAGATATGGCAATTCTCAAATACTTTTACTTCAAAACGCACGATATCACCGTTTTGAAACTCGGTATTTTCTGCGACTTTGCTGAACTTTTCCGAAGAGATGGACTGTCTTAAAATCTGGGCTTGCAAGAATTGTCCGGCCGGTGGAGGCGGCACTTTTTTAAAGCTGTCGACTGCTCCTTTTATCGATCCGAATAGAGAGTTGAAGGCTTGCATGGGTGCATTCAGCTCGCGCGTCTCAATTCGATCACGCAGCTGGTTATGAGTTTCGGAGGTACTGGTAAATCGGGCCTGTTCGCCTGTACTTTCTTGTAAGCCCTGACTGATTGCAGCCGGAGTTCCTGCTGCTTCTTTGACAGGAGGATAAGAACCAGAATGAGCAATTGATTGCGGTGTGTTGAGTCCCAGGCAGGTCTGAGCAGCTTGCACTGAAATCATCAACTGAGGCTCGAATCCTTCACCATAATGACCGATTTCTTGCACCAGAGGTCCGCAATGGATACCAATTACAGAACCATCCTTTACGAGTGGTGCACCTGCTAATTCAAGCGGCAAAGATATGGATGTGACTTGATGCTGATCGAGCCCCTGCCAGAATTCCTCGACGATGAAACCGCGCATGATGACGGGAAGATTGGTTTTTGGATCGATACCGAGCGCATAGACATCGTCACCGGCTGCAAGATGCGTATCGTTTGCCATCTCCAGAGGCAAACTGGCTCCGGCAGCGGCCGGCTCTCGTCTTTCCAGGGCAATTTGGCCGCTGGCGCATAAGGTCTGCAGAGCACCAATCACGCTATAGGCATCAAAACTGAGCGATCGGGTCAGACAACCAAGAGACATTTCCGGATTGACGCAATTCCAGACGTAAGCGGCCAGCGGACGCCAGTCTTCCGGCACCAGCTCAAAGTTTATATTGGCAGCGCGTCGAACTGCCACCATGTTTGGACCGCCGGCTTGCTCGATCATCTGTGCCAGCTCTTCCATGCGACGATACGCTTCCATGAGCAAGAATGCGGTGCTTTTCTCAATCGGAGGGAATGTGCACCATTGCGCCTCGGTTTGTGTTTGCGGCGTGAAATGAAATGGAAAACGCTCGATGTCCGAAGTAATCAGGCGATAGATTGCATCTTCATTGCGCGAATTGCGAAATTGTGCGTGAGTAAGTTTGCCATCCTCGAGAAACAGACGCGCCAAAATATGATTCCTTTCGTCCAAAAGAACAAGCGTGCCGAAGTTGCGAGCATTAACAAGTGTTTGCAAAACCGAGGTCAGTTCAATGCGGCCGGCTTGCCCGGAGACAATCGTTTCTCCTTGAGGCGGTGGCACGCTCAAGGCGGCGTTGACCCGGGGCAAGAGATCTCTGTCTAATTGTTTGAGCGAATTTACGAGCTTCAGTGCGGCCACATTTTGCGCTTGCGATATCAATTCAAATGCAGGAATCAGCTGTGTTTGTCCTGCAAAACGTTTAGCCATCCAGCGATCGAAATCGGGATGAAATTCGATTTCCTTGACACCACATACGATTCCAGTGGCCGGGAAGTTCACCTGCAAGGCTTCCGGAAAATTCGTAAAGGGAACGGCTAGATGGGCACATGTAATTGCTTTGGAGTTATCAGCCAGCCACACCGAACCGAGGATCTGCTGATTGGTTCGGTCAACCAACCAACCTATAGATCCAAGAACCTCTTGCCCAGTATTTTCCGCTGGGGCTTCCACCGGCAAGTCACCTCAGACTGATCAAGATACCAACCCCTCGAACACATAAAGCAAACTAAATTGAGTACGCTTTCAAAATCAGACGTGTTCGGGGAAACCGCCATATTCTGTGTATACCACTTTTCTGACCAAAGTCCGCAATTGGCGACAGGAGAAATCTATTGAAAAAGCTCATGGAGCGCATCATTGCAGGATTGTCTGAAGCACCAGCCGATAATCGATTTATTCTCGGGATAGTCGGTTTTCCCGCAGCCGGCAAGTCTACCCTTGCAGAGGGATTGGTTGCGGCATTGAATGAATGCTTGCCAGTGTCCGGAAAAGCTCAGATTTTGCCGATGGATGGTTACCACCTGCCCAATGCGACCCTGGATGAGCTCGGACTGAGGGAATTAAAAGGCATTCCAGACACTTTCGACCCAATTGGGTTTGTGGACCTGTTGAAGAGAGTCAAGCAAATGCCGGACCAGGTATTGCACGCTCCTGCCTTCGATCGCTCAATCGACGGTTCGATAGAGGATGCTATTCGCATCGGCACGGATGTGAAAGTAGTGGTTGCCGAAGGTAATTACCTTTTGCTTGAAAACGGCGACTGGGCTGGGGTCTCTGAGCTATTAAACGACTCTTGGTTTCTGGACGCTTCTCTGGAGACCATCCGTCCGCGCTTAATTGAAAGGCATATTGCCGGCGGCAGAACAAGGCAAGAGGCAATTGCCAAGGTCGAATCGACCGACCTTCCTAACGCTTTATTAATCGGAAAATCACGCGCTCGCGCCAGAGCTCTGGTTACTGCTGTTGACAATAAAGACACCGCCGGCGAAAGCTTCGAATACCAAATTTGCAGCCAGATTCAGCTTTGATTGGAACTCAAAGCGATATCGGTTTAAGTTTCAGATTAAAGACAGACCCGGCTTCAACTGGTGAAGCCGGGCGATTGGAGGACACAGTCCTCGAATTTCCGTGGGTTTGTTTTCGACCTGAGCACCGGTACAAACTCAAAAACCGACCGTGCTGAGGAGTCAATTGACTACTTCTATTGTAAAGCGGCCAGCTCGGGTCCGGGTAGCCAAACGGCAGTTTTTGAAGGAAAGTCAAGACGAAAGTATATGGACCAGCCACTCTATCCTCTACAATTTAGATATGACGCCTGAAAATCTGAAAAATAAAACCGATGTCGAGCCGACGCCGTCTAGTTCGCTGTCGACCGGCCAGTTTCCGGAACTGGATTATGCCAATCAACTGCCTTCTCTTGACGATCCGAAGCTATACGTCAATCGGGAGCTGAGTCTGCTTTCCTTTCAAGCCCGCGTTTTAGAGGAAGCCAAAGATCCCGGCAATCCGCTGCTTGAAAGGGTCAAATTCCTGTCGATTGTAGGCTCCAACCTGGACGAGTTTTTCATGGTGCGCGTCGCCGGTCTCAAGCGCCAGGTAGAAGCTGGCAACACAGCCGTGGGTATCGACGGGCTCACTCCCAGCGATCAGCTAAAAACAATTCGATTCGAGGTAGCGGCGTTACTTCAGCGCGCTCATCGCTACTACAAAAACGAGATCACGCCCGCACTTCTAGATGCCGGTGTTAGCATCCTCCAGTACAACGAATTGAATGAGAACCAGAAAGCAAAAATTAGAGAATACTTTCACCAAAATATCTTTCCTATTCTCACGCCTTTGGGCTATGACCCCGGTCACCCTTTCCCGCACATTTCCAATCTCAGTCTCAACCTGGCTGTGCTCATCAAAGATAATCTCGGCGAAGAGCGTTTTGCTCGAGTGAAAGTGCCGGACAGTCTGCCGCAGCTCATTCGCGTTGACGATCCCGCATCACCGCTTTCCAGGCGCAGCTTTCAAACAGCAAAAACGCAGACTTTTATTTGGCTGGACGAGCTGATCAGCGCTCACCTGGACTTCCTATTTCCAGGCATGGAAGTTGTCGAGTCGCATCCATTTCACGTAACCAGAGACGCGGAAATGGAAATTCAAGAATGGGAAGCCGGTGACTTATTAGAAACAACGGAAGAAGGCATCCGCCAGAGAAGATTCGGCGATGTTGTTCGTCTGGAGGTAAATCCAGGTATTCCCAATCGCGTGCTGGAAATACTTGTCGACAATCTGGAAATCGAACCTGTCGACATTTACTGGGTTGAAGGCCGCCTGCCTCTGAGCATGCTCAAATATATTTGCGTGCTCGATCGACCTGATTTGAAATATCAATCTTTCTTGCCGGCGATTCCACAAGCTCTCAATCCTGATTCTCAAGACGAAGATTTGTTCAGCGTTTTGAAGCGCCGCGATGTGCTCGTGCACCATCCCTATGATTCATTTCAACCGGTCGTAAATTTCTTGACTCAATCTGTACGCGATCCCAACGTGCAGGCAATGAAAATGACGCTATATAGAGTCGGAAATAATTCACCGATAGTCGATGCATTGATTCGTGCGCCGGAAAGGGGAAAGCAAGTCGCCGTTCTGGTGGAATTGAAAGCACGATTTGACGAAAAGAGCAATATCGAGTGGGCAAAGGCGATGGAACGTCAGGGTGTCCACGTGGTCTATGGTCTTCTCGGTTTAAAGGTTCATGCCAAAGTTGCGCTTGTCGTTCGCAAGGAAGGCGATCGAATAAAGCGATATGTTCACTTCGGAACCGGCAACTACAATCCGGTCACAGCCCACCTCTATACCGATTTCGGACTGCTGACGGCCGATGAAGAATTGGGCGCCGACGTTGCCGATTTGTTCAATTATTTGACCGGCTATTCTCGCAAAAAAGACTATCGTAAATTGATCGTTGCGCCTATCAACTTACGAGATCGATTTGAAAGCATGATTCGGCGCGAAATTGAGAATCATAGAAACGGCAAGCCCGGACATTTGATTTTTAAGACCAATGCTTTAGTAGATGAGCGCATCATCAAACTATTGTATGAAGCATCGCAAGCCGGTGTGCAAATCGACCTGATCGTACGCGGTGTCTGTTGCCTGAAGCCTGGCATTCAGGGAGTAAGCGACAACATAAGAGTGGTCAGCGTAGTGGGACGCTTCCTCGAACACAGCCGCATCTATTATTTCCGCAACGGCGGCGATGAGGAGATTTATTTCGGCAGCGCCGATCTGATGCCGAGAAACCTGGACAGGCGTGTGGAAGTTTTGGTTCCAATAGACGACAAGAAAAATGCTCGCTATCTGCGAGACGAGGTGCTGAATGCCTACTTATGCGACACCGTAAAAGCTCGCATCATGCTGCCGGACGGCACATATATGCGAGCGCCTGTGCACGAAGCGGGTATCAACTCGCAAATGTGCTTTATGGAAAGACGAACTTTCTAAAAAACGCAGACAGATTTGCGTCAATCGGCAATCTGACGAAAGACTAGGCTCCGAATATTGCACCCAGAGGCAATGTCAGTTGTCGAGGCTGTTTTACCCTGGCTGAACCAATTGGATCAACTTGCTTGAAAGAATCTTTTCGCAAATTCTTGAACAGCAATCTGCCTTTCTCCGGACCGCATTTTCTGCAGTACATTCCTGAGACCGATTCAGGCCGGCGATGGCGGGTAAAGGCAGTCAGACATGAGGGACAACGAGCCTGCCATGCGCCTTCAGGCAAAACAGCGGTATTGTCGCAAGCTTTCGGCTGGCAACCGATCAGATTGCACATTTCTTTCCAGACATTATCGTGTCCATGCTCTATGCCCACCAGTGCATGCGCGATTTCATGCAGTATAGTGTCGCGCACATGCTCTTCCCCGTTTTGAAAGACATAGGCGGTCGACAGCTCGATCGTTCGCTGTCCAGCCTTGCAAACACCCAGACAGCGCTTGCTTTTATTCAAGCGAAAGAGCCAGTCCGAAAGACCATGTGTGCTCATGAGCGTGGTGGCAAGTGCGGTGGCACGATCGAGTTCCATGACCATTATTATATCCCAAAGAGAATTTGATTGGTGCACCATTAGTGATGGCACTTTCGAGTTAACTACCGGCGGTGCACAAGAAAAAAACCAAATACTTATAGAAATTAGATATTTGGAGTTTGTCGTATTTATATGACATTGATATCTAAAAGATATATTCACTGGAAAGGCGTTATTTTCTCGAAAGTCTCGGCAGTCAGAGGTTTGCGGGATTAAACAGCCGTTTCAATCCCGCGGGAGGCAAACACCCACATGACTGAAAAACGGCTATAGTCTAAAAACAGTGCCGGTTCTCTAATTAAAAACAGCTTCCTAGATTGGACATCATGGATACTTCCGGTTCTCACACGCCGCGACAAGGCCGCAATGAGATCGATTTGCCCAAGACGCTTATCACCGAGTCCGGTGCCAGCGGCAGAGGCAAGCAAGAGCTGCTCCAGGTCGGTCAAGTAATCAGCGAAAGGTATCGCGTCATTTCGGTGATCGGCTACGGCGGCATGGGCGCCGTCTACAAAGTCGAGCAAATGTTCTTGAAACAAATGTTCGCGCTCAAGACTTTGCACGGTCAGGCATTGACCGAAGTGGGAATCAGGCGCTTTCACAAAGAAGCTCAAGCAGCAAGCAAGTTGTCACATCCCAACCTTGTTCGAGCTCATGATTTCGGCGTTTTGGAAAATCATCAGCCTTTCTACGTCATGGATTTGGTGGAAGGCGAAAATTTATCGGAATATTCCAGAAGAGTAGGCGCTCTTTCAATCAAAGAAGTGCTAGATATTTTTATTCCTGTCTGTTTTGGTCTGGGCTACGCGCACGAGCAAGGCGTCATACACAGAGACATAAAGCCCGGCAACATCATGTTGGCTATTGCTCCCGACGAAGCCAGCGGATATATCCCGAAAGTAGTTGACTTCGGCATTGCCAAATTCACAGAAAACGAAGAACGGCACACACTGACCTTGACGCGTACAGGTGAAGTTTTCGGCACGCCGATTTACATGAGCCCAGAGCAATGCACCGGCGTGAAAGTCGATCATCGTTCCGATATTTATTCTTTGGGCTGCGTAATGTACGAGTCGCTTACGGGTGGACCTCCGTTTCACGGCGACACCGCTCTCAATCTGATGATGAATCACCAGAGCGTTATTCCAACCAGCTTGAAGGAAGCTTCGATGGGAAGGGAGTTTCCCAGCCTCCTGGAAGCAATTATCGCGAAAACACTGATCAAAGATCCAGGCGCTCGCTATCAAAATTTCTTCGAGTTGGCGCGCGAACTGGCTATCTTGAAACAGGAATTGGCCTCGCCTGCAGCAAGCAAGACTCTCAGTAAAACCTTTTCCAAAACAGTAAAAGACATTCCTGCTTCTGTGTTTGCCGTACCTAAGGCCGCAGAGCAAAAGGCAATTTCCACTCCTGTGGCCGGAATAATTTGCGCGGGCATTTTATTTGGTGGAGTAGCGCTGGGTATGGGGCTCAACACTTTGCTTATCCCAAAGCCCAAACCGGTAGTCCAGCCGAACACACTGGCAATTGCTCAAGCCGAGGCGGCCAGGAAAGAATTGGAAGAAGCGATCAATGTCGGGCACACACGCTATTTGAGCATCGAGGGCTTGAGTTCTCAACCCGTGCAGATTTACCGGTTTCCCAGAGCATTCGATATAGGCGTTTTCAAATATACACACCAATTGGTCAAAAACGACAATTCAAGCCCGGCCCAAGGGTCTATTACCGTACCTCTGCAATCGGAAACATACTTGCGTGTTCCGGCCGCTAAACTCTATTCATATCCCCATCTTTTGAGGGGCTTCAAGGGAACGGACCTGCAGCACCTGCATATCGTTGCCGACGTAGGCGAGAAAATTGAAGACCTTTCTTTCGTCTATGATACGAGCCTGGCTCACTGCGCCGACATGAGAGGATTGAAAGAGATTTTTGTATTCGGCACCGGCACAACAGACAAAGGTCTCAGTTTCATCAAGGACCTTCCGAAGCTCGATTCCATCGATGTTTCAGATACCAGGGTAACAGCGGCCGGTATCCAGTCGTTGAAGAATTTTCCCGATCTGGATTTCTTGGGCATGAAAAACATTCAAGGCGCAAAGTTGCTGATAGACAAATTGGCTGGCAGCAAGCGTCTGAGAATACTCAATATTGCTCAAAACGAAA
>PNKB01000176.1 GCA_013997645.1 Cyanobacteria bacterium PR.3.49 | reverse complement strand
GTGACAAGAGCCTCGTGGTCCTGGAATTTGCGCTCGAATTGAGCCACCGTGGTCTTCGAATTGGAAAGCAATCCGATCGCATTGGTTGCTTTGTCGCGAAGAGTGACGAGTTCTTTTTCGATATTTGTTTTGGTGGTTGTCAGCTCGGTTTTGCGAACTTCCAGCTTATGGCGCTCATCGCGCAAGTCTTGCAACTCGGTATGGAGAGTGGCCACCTTTTCGGACGAAGAATCTTTTTCCTGACGAATTACTTCAATCTCGGCCATGACGGCACTGTAGGCGCCTTGCTTTTCCATCAAGCCGAGCTGCACAGCTTGCTGATCTTCGGCATGCTGTTTCTTTTGCTTGACGATATCGTTGAGATGTTTGTCGATGGTTTTTATTTGCGCCTGAACGGATTTGATCAGCTTGGTCTTCTCGCCGATCACGCCGGCCAGGTTGCTCGCTTTGTTCTCTTCACGAGTCAATTCCCCTCTCTGGTTTTCCAGTTCTTGTCTGAGGAGTAATTGTTCGTTGCCGCCTTTTTCGCGAATCTCTTGCTCGAGCTGTCCGAGTTCTGCCCGCAATTTGACGAGATTGATTTCCACCTCTTCCAGTTTTGCTTGCAGCTCGGCTTCTTTTACATCAAGCTTTTCAAGCTCTTTGCGCTCCGAGTCCATCTTCGCTTCGGTTTCTGAGTGCCGGACGAAGACGAGGTCTTTTTCGAGAGTCTCTTTCTGAGTTTTTAATTCCAAATATTTGAGCGCGTGGTCTCTGTCCGATCTCAGCTGTTCCAAACGCACGGCAATTTCAGCAAGCACGATGCGCTGGTGATCGATCTTTTCGGAAACCGCTGCCAGCTCGCTTTTTGCCTGATCGATGCGGCGATCGAATTCAGCTACTCCGGCCAGCTCGTCGATAATTTTGCGGCGTTCCGATCCGCTCATCGTCACGATACCGGTGACGTCGCCCTGCATGATCACGTTATATCCGGTAGGACTGACATTGTATTTCGTCAGTTCATCGTGGATTTCCGAGAGCGTGGCATTGCGCCCGTTCAGCATATAAGTGCTGGTATAACCGTTATCCTTTACGCGGATACGGCGAGATACTTCAATCTCCTTTTCCTTATCATCAGTGAAGCGAACAGTGACTTTCGCTTCGTTTTTGCCGGAAAGATTATTCAAAAGATCAGGCAATCTTTCCGCTCTCATGGTCCGAGTGGAGGAAAGACCTAGGGCAAATAGTAGGCTGTCGATGATGTTCGACTTGCCGGATCCGTTGGGACCGGAGATGGTCGTAAACCCGTCTAGCAGCGGAACTCGAGTTACCTTACCGAACGACTTGAAGTTGTCAAGTTCGATTTCCTTGATTCTCAAAAGAGTCCCCCACTAACGCCATTTTGAAACGCTTCTTTCAGCCGAATTAGACTATACACTGCATCTGGTGTCAAGATTTTTCATGATCTTGGTGATCGATTGGACATGCGCGACGTGATGTGCAGCCGTATTTTAGCGGTTTTTCAGTCGACTTGTCACCACTTTTGGCTTTGCTTTGTGCCATGCCAATGCCACCACGGGTGATCCACGTGGACTACTATCGTAAATCTTAGATATATCCCGACGATCTCATGACAACACCGCTGATTATATGCCGCTAGACCTTCAGGCCGCTGGGAACATATAGAAAAGAAGTAGTTTTTTGAAGTTATGTTCTTATCTTTTGTCTGGTGTGGAACATTGAAAAAGTAAATTCGGCTATTAGTTAGCCGTTGGGAAGCCGTCTGTCTATGCAAAAGCCAACTAGTAAGGGTCCTACCATACAGCGATTGGAGAGTCGCCCGCTTTTAAGCGACCTGCAAAAAATTGTCGCGCAGTCGCTGGCCAAACGCGGCAGCAAGATAGTGGTCGCCTGGTCGGATCAACATACCGGTTCGGAATATACGCTGAGCGTAGAGACCAATAATATGGGCGACGACCCGGAATGGCGCATGCATATGTTCAACGAGGCCTCGGCAAAAATCCTCTGGATGTACGTCAGCGAGGACCCTTTGCTTGTCTACAACCTGGTCACGACGTCTCTTCCCGAGGACGAACGCTTTCCCAGAAAAGCCGACGGCAATGCCTTTGAAAGCAGCGCGCGAGATTCAGACGGGGGCGCCGGCGTCAAACATTCCTCCAATACCAATGGACAGACGACCGGCTCGAATCATCTGCCTGTTTCCAAAGGCGAAAAGGCCGAGACGCCCAAAAAGGCTGTACTCTCAGGCGACCTCAGTCTCGTTCAGGTCACCAATTTACTGCCTTCCATGCAGATGGCGCGCATGACAGGAAAGCTTACCTTCGAGAGCGCCCACTGCCGCACGCATGTGTTTTTCGAGGACGGAGCGCCGGTGCACGCCTACTCTGAAGAAGAAGAAGGGCAGGAGGCGCTCTTGGAAGTCTTGACCTGGAAAGAAGGGCATTTTAACTTTCAGCCCAAAGAGGCGGCCCCCAGAAAGACAGTCGACCAGCCGCTCGACACTCTTATGCTCAAAGGCGTCAAAATTATCGACTGCGCCAATTATCTTGCTGCTGCCGGTATCGATGCTGATACGCTCCTGGACAAGAAACAATCCAGCTTGTCAAAAGAGCAGTTTGACGAGATGGTCAATAATTCCAAAATCGATACGACCTCACTCAAAAAGCTATACGATCGATTCAACGCCACAACTACTCTTGCCGAAGCAGCCCGCAGCCTGGGGCTTCCGCGCAGCAAATGGGCGGGTCTTGTAGCGCAGCTTTTAAAACTGGACTTGATCACCAAGTGCGAGCCGAAAATGGCCAGCCGCACTTTGATGCCGAAAATCATCGATTCGGAAGCCGTGGAAGCTATAGATAACAGCATGCGTAGCGCGGCTTCCGGGCTATATACATACGAAGCGTTTTTGTATTTTCTTGAGAAAGAATATTTGCGGCGATTTAGAACCGAGAGCGATCTCTCGGTGATCATCTTTGAAATGAAGACGGTAAGACAGGGCTCAGTGACCGTCAGAGAGCCGCTCAACGCGGAGAATGTCAATGCATTTGGAAAACGTTTGAGCTTGATCAAAAGGCCGCTCGACCTTCTGGCTCATTACGAAAACAACGATTTTGCCATATTGATGCCTAATACAAGCTCGCATGGTGCGTCGGTTTTTGCTGCCCGTGTTGTGGATGCGTTCAGAAAAGATCCATTGGAAACAGCCAACGGCAGCGACGTTGCCTTTAGTATGGGCATAGCCGGAATGCCCGACGATTTCCTCGATCCGCCATTTTTGCTGGCCGGCGCCGAGGCTGCAAAAGAAGAGTCCGTGAGAAGCAGCGAGAGCATCGTTCAATTCAAAGACTTGCCCGATCCATTTGGAATTTAGGCAAATAGCTCACTGCTTTGGTTCGATTTTTTCGCCGGCTTGCAATTTTGCCAGCATTGATTTGGCATTCTCATGATCCGGATCATCCGGCGCCAGCTCCAGGAAGGCCTTCAATTCAGCCTCGGCGCGTTGCCTGTCACCGGTCTTTATGGACAAGAGCGCCAGATTGTAATGCGTCTGCTTAAGCCCCGGGTCTAGTTTGAGTGCAAGTTCGTATTCCAGAAGCGATTCCTTTATATGATAATCTTCCGGACCTTGGGAGAGCAGCCAGGCGCGATTGTAGTGCGCGGACGCTGAGGTGGGAAACTGTTTTGCAAAATACGACGACCATCTCTCGGCGCGTTTGAAATCATTGAGCCGCATAATCGAACGCAAGAGAGGGCCTTCAATCGCTATTGCCTTTTTCATGCGATCTTTAGAGCCCATGGAATTGAGCATGTCGATCGCCGCTTCATACTGAAGTGCAGCAGCAGTGTCGTCGCGATTCTTTTCCAGATATCGACCCAATATCTCTCGCACACTCGGATTTTCCGGCACCATAACAACGGCCTGACGGGCCCGCAAAATCGCCTCGTCCAGATCGCCTTCTTTATCGCAAACGTAGGCGAGCTGCAGGACTGCGTTTGCATCGTTGGGCGCCAGCATGATCAACTTGCGCAGGACAATAACTGCATCTTTGTAAGATTTGCTGGCGATCAAAGTTTCGGCCTGCAAGCGCAGCGATGCAGTATCGTTTTTCTTTGCCAACCCGGTTTTTTCCATCATCGCCTTGGCTTCTTCGCTATCGCCCGATTCCAGCTTTGCTTTGATGATGCACATGCGCGCCGAATTCAAATCGGGCTCGAATTTCAATGCCATATTTGCAGATTCAATCGCCAGGTCGGGCTTGTTGACCGAAACCGCCAACCAGCCTCTATTTGTATAAGCGGCAGCACAACTGGGATTGAGCCTGATCGCTTCTGCATATTCTTTTTCAGCATCGGCTCGATGATTCATCATTGTGAGAAGCACGCCGCGATTGTTGTGCACTCTGTAACTGTTGGGCGCTTCCTTGAGCGCTTCTTCAATCGCTTTCAAGGCATCTTTGAATTTGCCGTCCGAGGCCAGATCGAATGCTTTGAGAGCCAGCAAGTCGCCCTTGTGAAACCCCACCCGCTCAGGTTTTTTGTATGGCAAGGGAATTTGCTCGCCGAATTCGTCGACTACTTTTACTTCGCCGTCTTTGGCTTTCACAACCACGAAATTGCCCAGAGATATGACATAAGGATAGGCATGATCGATCATGGACATATATACATGCACTGACGGTTCGCCCTCCCCATCAGGCTTTTGTATGCCTGCGTGCATGAGGTGAGTCTTGGCGATGCGAAATTTGATCGTATTGCTTTTCAATACAACTGCCACATCGCTCTCATCTTTGTGAGCGGGCGCTGCCTTTCCAGCCGGTGCCTTAGCCGTTGTCGCGGCGCCTGCGGGCTGACAGAAAGAAGCTGCACTCCAAAAGGCCAGCAGGCTCAAAGTGAGAGCCGCCCCCAACTTGCTTGCTGCTATGTCGCTTTTGAATTTGCGCATCGTTTTATTTCCACATTTGGCGCATATATTATTGATCGTTCGCCGGTCTGCCTGCTATGGTTTTTCGATGCCGGTTGAAACAGCTCTTAAGTTTGAATTGCAGGCGGTCTGCCCATGGTCCGGCGCGCGCGCCGGTGTCTTTACGACGCCTCACGGGGATGTCGAGACGCCGGTCTTCATGCCTGTAGGCACTAATGCCACCGTCAAATCGTTGACTTACGAGCAGGTGGAAGCCTGCGGCTCTCAAATAGTATTGGCCAATTCTTATCACCTTTTCTTGCGCCCCGGGCACGAGCTGGTCAAGAAAGCCGGCGGGCTGCATGCGTTTACCGCCTGGAACAAACCGATACTGACCGATTCCGGTGGCTTTCAAGTATTTTCACTGGATAGTTTTAGACGCATTGTCGAAGAAGGCGTTTTCTTCAAAGATCACAGGGACGGCAAACAGCATTTCATCGGTCCGGAGCGCTCGATGGAGATTCAAAACGCGCTTGGCGCAGACATTATCATGGCCTTTGACGATTGCGTAAAAAATCCTTGCACGCACGAAGAAGCGGTGGCATCGATGGAACGCACTCACAGATGGCTGGCCGTTTGTGCTGAAAAACATGCCAGACCGCATGATCAGGCCTTGTTCGGCATCGTGCAAGGCAGTATGTTCGAAGATTTGCGCAAGCAATCAGTCGATGTGGTCACATCTTATCCTTTGCCCGGTTATGCAATCGGCGGAGTGGCAGTAGGGGAGAGCCGCGAGGTGATCGAGCGTATCGTCTTGTTTACGGCGCCTCTTTTGCCTGAGAATAAGCCGCGCTACTTAATGGGCATCGGCACGCCCTGGGACATTGCCTATGCCATCAGATGCGGTATCGATATGTTCGACTGCGTCAGCCCCACGCGTCTGGCAAGACACGGCTCGGCATTTTCATTCGAAGGGCGCCTGGCCTTGAAGAATGCCAGATTTACTGAGGAATTCATGCCTCTCGATCCGAATTGCCTTTGCTATACATGCAAGAATTACACGCGCGCTTACTTGCATCATCTGGTTCGCGCCAACGAAATGTCCGGGGCGGCACTTTTGTCTTTGCACAACATCACTTATTTGATCAAAGAAGCAAGACTGGCTCGCGCAGCCATTCTTGAAGGGCGATTCAAAGAATACTTCGAGCGCGTTCAATTAGAATTGAACAGCAAAACCTGAGTATTTCGAAACTGCAGGGACGCTTACTTTTCGATTTCTTTTACTTCTTGAGCGTCGATTTCGTCGGCGTCTTTATTTGTAACTTCAATTAAAACCGGCTCTTTGACCTGGAGTTTGGGAGTTTCGGTCGACTTGCCCATGCTTCCTTTAAGAGCAAGCAATTCCATCTCGATGTCGGTTTTTCCTTCGAAGTCTTTGAACTGTTTGTCCAGACCGTCCGTTCCTAATTCGGCAAGAGCGGCTGCACGCGCTTCGCGTTCTTGTACTTTGGTTTCCATCTTTTCGATGACGCTCATGGCACCGGAAGCGGTGGTCTTCGAGAGAATCTCGTTGGCTTTGCTCGTTGCTTGCGCAGCTTTGTCGCGGGCGATGAGCACTTGCTTTTTCGTATAAGCCTTTTGCACTTCGGCTTCCAGATCGGTCAGACGCTGGCGCAAAGTATTGGTCGTCTCTTTTTGAACTTTGAGCTGCGTTTCCAGATCGGTGGCTGCTTGCTGATATTGCTGTTTGCGCTGCAAGGCTTGTTTGGCCAAATCGTCGTTGTTTTGCTGAACAGCCATGGCTGCCCGATTGTGCCAGGTTTCGGCTTGCTCTTTATTCTTCTGAAGCTGCGCTTCCAGCTGCTTTTCGGTGGCGATTGCCTGAGCCACGGCCTGGCGAACTTGTATCAGGTTCGACTGCAGATCTTGATAGGTCTGCTCCAGCATTATCTGGGGGTCTTCCATCCGGCCCAGCAAGGCGTTGAACATAGCCTTCACTAAGTTGGCTAGCCTGTCGAACATGTGCTGATAACTCCTTTAAACTGGTTTCTAGCTGAACTGGCCCTAGTTTACGCCTGGATTGCGCCTGTTTTCGCCAATATTGGTCGCTGAGGCCTCTGAAATATATTGATTAAATGTAGTGTAGCAAACCACACTTAACCTTATGCCCCATTTTCAGACTATCTGCGCCCTGGCAACTACGTCCTTGCCAGGCAGCTGCCAAGTCCGCGGACGCCGGATAAGGACTTTGTACCCGGCCAATCTATGAATGGCACTTTCCGCCATTTTTTCAGTCCTCTCTGGGGTACGCTAGGAAAAAGACTGGGTCATTGCGAATTGGTTTCAAATTGACATCACGACCTCAACAAAATTTCGATATATGAAGAGCCTGAACAAACACTTGGAAGGGATGAGCACGTTTCAGCGCGGCATGTTTGTCGCCGGCGATGCCATGCTCGGTGCGGCCGTTCTGGTGATGCTGGGCGTATGGGGCGGAGGCTATCTTGACGACAAGCTGCATACAGGGCCCTGGTGTTCGCTTGGCCTGTCTGTTTTGGGCGGCGTCCTGGGTCTTTGGCGTATGGTCAAGAAAGCCACCGCGCTTGACACTCCCGGCGTCCCGGCTGGCGCCAAGCCGATTCCTTTTGATGATGACGAAGAGGACGGCGGCGGCAATTATGAGAAAACCGATAAGCCAGATACTTAAGGTTCTGTTTGCGGCTGCCAGCCCCGCGAAAGTCATCTGATATTATTCATCTCCAGTGCGTTTCGGCGCACCGGACCGCTTCATCTCGTCTTGAAACTGGCTGCCTAGAGCGCTTTTTATACGCTGTCGGTGCCGAAGCAATAAACAACAGATATCCCACCTCGCTAAAAACCCGGAAAAACAGATGCTCGGACAAAATTTGCCTCTCAAGGAAGTTGTACATGACGCCGCCTGGCTAAATGAGCCTTTTCTGGGAGTGGGAGCGCTGGGGACGTACGGCGATATCCATATCGACACCCTGGTCACCAGCTGGCTCTGTATGGGTTTCCTTCTCACGTCATGCGCTCTTATCGTGCCTGCCATGACAAACAAAGGAGCAGGCTCCAATGCTCAGCAAATTCTCGAGATGGTTTATCAATTTGTAGAGGACCTTATCAAGGGATTGATGGGTCACCACTACAAGAAATTCTTGCCGCTTATTGCAGCAATCTT
This sequence comes from Cyanobacteria bacterium PR.3.49, assembly GCA_013997645.1. Taxonomy (GTDB): domain Bacteria; phylum Cyanobacteriota; class Vampirovibrionia; order Obscuribacterales; family Obscuribacteraceae; genus QKMZ01. The sequence goes on along the minus strand of PNKB01000176.1, from coordinate 4,021 downwards.
TATGTTTGTATTAACAGCCAATTTCATCGGTGTCGGTCCTTGGCTCGCCCTAGAACATTGGGCACCGAATCTTGGCATTACCTGGCCGCATGTCGACCACAAGCCGTTCGAAATTTGCTCGCCCACCACTGATTTCAACGTCACCTTCGGGCTGGCCACCGTTTCACTCATCGTCTATGTGGGTTCCGGATTCTGGGCTCACGGAGCCGGTTATCTGAAGCTCTACCTCAATCCCATCGAGTGGATGGACTTGATTATTCGCCCAGCCACACTGGCTCTGCGTTTGATGATGGTAATCACCGCCGACGAATTGATGCGGGCTGCGGCAATCGGCATGGTGCCTGCGGTTGTTCCCACCGGCGTTATGGCTTTCGAGCTCTTTATCGGCGTTATTCAAGCCTTCGTATTCGCGCTTCTCACCTCGATCTACATCGGTTTGACGCTCGAGCATCACTAAAAAATCAACCTGCACAAATTGCAGTTTTCTCTTGGAAAGGCATGCTTTCGCGCATGCCTTTTGGCTTTCCGGCGACTTTCGGTATGAATGGAAATTTACCTGAGCCACCAGTTGACGACCCCGAAAACCGCATAGATTCGACAGAAACGTCAGATCACCTCTTGTTATAATTTGGGCTGGTTCGATTGGTTCGTTCCAAGCGGATGCGCTCACGCTCTTGTGCATAAGTGACGGCAGCGCAGACAACCGAATTTTTAGTACGGCGCAAGCCTGGCTAAGTTAGTCAAAAACAGACGTTTTAGAGGAGATCAACTGTGGACCACACACTCATTGCCCAAGCTGGAACAGCAGCTGTTGACAGCACCACCATGATCAAAGCTGCAGCACTCGTGGGCTCCGGCATCGCCGCCGTCGGCGTAATCGGACCTGGTATCGGCATCGGCGTTGCCGGCTCGAGAGCTCTGGAAGGCATGGCTCGTCAACCTGAGATGGCTCAAAAGCTCCTGGTTAACGCGATCATCATCGCCGCCCTCATGGAAGCTCTCGGTCTTCTGGCATTCGTTATCGCCATCCAGCTCTTCCAATTCGGCAGCAAGGTTGGCTAAAAACAGCATCCCGTCAAACGGCCTGTTCAGACAGGCCGTCGCGTCCGGGTGCGTTGACGAAAGTCGGCATTTTTGAATTTTTCGAATTAATTGATTTAGGAAACAGTCTGCATGTTCGAGTTAAACGGCACATACATCATCTTTATCGCCAGCTTTCTCGTTTTCATGTTCTTGCTAAACGAGATCATGTTGAAACCAGTCGGTAAGGCTATTGCCGAACGCAAGTCGCTGGTCGCCGAGGATCTCGAGGTGAGCAAATCGACCCGTTTGAAAGCCGAAAGCGAGCTTGTCGCTTATCAAGACAGGCTTCAGTCCACCCGCCACGAAGCCGCCGGCATCCGCAACGAAGCTGCGGCCAAAGCCCAGAAGGTTCGTGAGGGCAAACTGAAAGAAGTTCAAGATGAAGGCCGCAAGAAATTGGAAAAAGCGAAATCCGAACTTGCCGCAGAAAAGAAAGCGCTAGTCGAGGGTCTAGTCGATCAGCAAGTAGAGCTGGTCGGCTCGATTTCTAAAAAGCTGCTTGGCGATTCTGCTCCCGCCCCATCGCTGGACCGCGAAAAAGTTCGCAAAGTACTCGAGGAAGTCTCATGATGTATCTCTTTGCCGCACAAGTTGAAACTCATTCGGCCGAGCCTGCAGAAACTCATGCCGGTGAAGCCGAGTCGTCCCATGCCGAGGGTCATGAAGGCCATCAAGCCATGGGACCGTTTGACAATAACTTCATCAACTGGCTTCTGCTGCTGGTTTTTCTGGGCTGGTTGATTCAAAAGAATATGCCCGGCGTTTTCAAATCAAGACGCGAGTCGATTGAAAGCGAGATCAGAGCGGCAGCCCTGGCCAGGCAGGAAGGCGAAGCATTTCTTGAAGAACAAAGAAAGAAGCTCGCCAATGTCGAGGCGGAAACTAAACAGTTGATCGCTGATGCAAAAACTGCAGCCCAGCAAAGCGCCTCTTTGATCGAAGAGCAAACCTCCAAAGAAATGGGTGAGTTGCTGCTCAAATTCGAATCTTCAATCGCCAACGAAAGGCAGCTCCTGATAACGGAAATGAGACAGGCAGTCGTTAAGGCTGCCGTGGCAATTTCAGAAGAGCAATTGCGCAGTCAGGTCAATGAAAAGGTAAAAGGCGAACTGCTCAACAAGTTCATGTCGCAGCTCGACACGATTGCTCAAACAGGAGATTCCGCCGGTTTGGGAAAGATTGAATCCACAGCGCCAAGCAGAAATAAATAAGAGGAGACTTGTCGGATGAGAACGGAACTGCAGGGAGTAGCGGCGCAATATGCTGAAGCTGCACTCGATCTCGCGGTGGCAGCCGGTGGTGATACTGCCGATGCTGTTGGTCGTGACCTTCAATTGATCAATCAATTGATAAAGGGCGATCGTCAATTCGCTACCGTGCTCGAACTTCCTTCCGTGAATGCCGAAGAGAAGAAAGAATTGCTCAAGAAAATCTTGCAAGGCAAGGTCAATGAGCTGACGCTCCGCTTGCTCGATTTGCTTGCCGACAAGCGCCGGCTGGAGATAATCGAGCCGCTCGAGCATCAATACAAAGAAATGCTCAACAAGAAAAACAATCTTGTATCCGCCAGTCTTGTCAGCTCGGAGAAGCTGAGCGATGAGGCTGTAGCCAATATCAAAGCGCGTTTGACCGAGCACCTCGGCAAGCGTCTTGAATTGGAAGTGAAAGTTGATCCCACGCTTATCGGCGGAGTGATTCTTCGCCTGGGCGACCAAGTCATAGACGGCAGCCTGAAAGGGCAGTTGAAAGCGATAGAAAAAGCCTTACTGGCTGTGTAGCCCAAAAAAACTGTAAACGGTAAATCAGAGACTCGAGGTTCAAAAGACACCATGGCAATCAAGCCCGATGAAATCACATCCATCTTGAAGGCGCAGCTCGATAAGTATCAAGCGTCGCTCAACGTGAGCAACGTCGGCAGCGTGCTTCAGGTCGGCGACGGTATCGCCCGCGTATACGGTATGGAAAAGGCGATGTCCGGCGAGCTGGTCGAATTTGCCGATGAAGACAAAACATACGGTATGGTGCTCAACCTTGAAGAAGACAACGTCGGTGTCGTAATCCTCGGCGACGGCAGAAAAATTGCCGAAGGCATGGAAGTGCGCACCACCGGCCGTATCGCCTCGACTCCGGTCGGCGAAGCGATGCTTGGTCGCGTAGTCAATGCTATCGGTCAGCCCATCGACGGCAAAGGACCGATTGCCACCACTGAATTTCGTCCGATTGAAGTGAAAGCCCCCGGCATCGTTGCCCGTCAGTCGGTCTGCGAACCGCTCATGACTGGCATCTCCGCTATCGACGGCATGATCCCGATCGGCCGCGGTCAGCGCGAACTGATCATCGGTGACCGTCAAACAGGCAAGACCGCAATCGCCCTCGACACTATTCTCAATCAAAAGAATCAGCCCAACCGCCCGATTTGCATCTATGTGGCCATCGGTCAAAAAGAATCCAACGTCGGTCGTATCGTCAAAATTTTGGAAGAGCACGGCGCGATGGAATACTCCATCATCGTGGACGCTTCGGCAACTACCGCACCGGCTCTGCAATTCCTGGCACCTTACACGGGCGCTTCCATCGGCGAATACTTCATGCACAAGGGCCAACACGCACTGAACGTATACGACGATTTGTCCAAGCACGCTGTAGCCTACCGTGCAATGTCGCTCTTGCTGCGCCGTCCGCCCGGTCGTGAAGCTTATCCAGGCGACGTATTCTACCTGCACAGCCGTTTGCTGGAACGCGCCTCGAAGTTGTCCGAAAAATTGGGCAGCGGCTCGCTGACAGCGCTTCCGATCATTGAAACTCAAGCCGGTGACGTATCCGCATACATCCCGACCAACGTTATTTCGATTACCGACGGTCAGATCTTCCTGGAAACAGACTTGTTCTACGCCGGTGTCCGCCCTGCTATCAACGCCGGTATCTCGGTCAGCCGGGT
>PNKB01000175.1 GCA_013997645.1 Cyanobacteria bacterium PR.3.49 | reverse complement strand
GCAGCGCGGCGGATAATGTCACCCCTACTTCGATTACGAGAATCGGCAATAAAGGCATCTGCATGATGGCACCCGCAAAAGCCTTTGGCAGCCCATAATTTAGCCCGCAAACGCAGAGCACCAGAGCGGCCAGAAGCGGCCACGAAGCCCGTAGTTGCAGGCGTTTCCTCAATTCTCCACTTCCCAGAAAAAAGACGGCAGTTTATCTGTAGCCTAGAGCCTGAATGTCGCGCCGAGCCTCGATTGGAGACTTTCTCTGATTTTGGCCAGGCGCTTGTCGACCTCGTCGGTCGTCAGTGCTTCCTGGTCACCTAAGAAAAGCAACCGATAAGACAGACTCTTCTTTGCGTCACTGAGTTGGAAAAGACTGACCAGATCGACCTGCTTGAGAGTACCGCCTGCAGCCGATCGAATACAAGACTCTACCGATGCATGATCTAATCCGGCGTCCACATCCGCGGTCAGATCGCGAGAGAGTGGTTGTGTAGCCGGCAGTGGCGTAAATGTCGGCTCGTTAGTCAACTTCTGTATCTGTTCGATATCCAGTTCGAATACGCAGGCGCGTTCTGAAAATTTCAGACTGTCCGTGAATCCTGGATGCAGCTCCGCCACGAAGCCGAGACGCGTAACCTGAGCTTCAGGAGCGTTTTGAGAAACGTTGGGATTTTTGGACCAGATAATTTCGGCGGCGCGGAAAGGATGCAAGCATCCGGGCAGACGATTGGAATGGAAAAATTTCAGGCGCGACATTTCCACACCGGCTTGGGCAAGCAACTGCTCGACAACACCTTTGGCTCGATAGAAATCGTGCGCTTCTTCAGCAGCGATTTCGTATTTTGCAGTTTCGTTCGGCGCGGATGTTTTGTTTGATTGCCACAGGCTGGATGTGCGTTTGCCCATGAGCAAACCGGATACCTTCAGACGTTCTTCGACACCTGTTTCACCGCGATCTTTGCCCTGTGTGCCGCCCTCTTTTTTCAAATAGATGCGGCCTATTTCGAACAAGAAAACGTCCTTATTTCCATGGTCGAAATTGTACGCGGCCGTTTGTGCCAGGCCAGGCAGCAAGCTCTGGCGCAAGACTTCATGATCTTCAGAGAGTGGATTGAGAACAGCCACCAAACGCTCTTCGTTTTCCAGCGTGGCCAGTCCGTGCGGATTGTCGCCGTCTCTTTTGCTTTCGCTTCTCACCAGGCTGGAAATCCATGCTTCGCTCAAACCGGACGCGGTAAGAGAGCGCTTGATCTTGGTCAACAACTGGTCAGGCGCTTTCGGCGCGATCGTATTGGTCGGCATCGCGCTGGGCAATTTGTCAAAGCCGTAAATGCGTGCGATTTCCTCGATCACGTCTATTTCGCGTGTCACGTCTTGCGAACGAAAGCTCGGCACTTTTACAGATAGGTGTGAGCCCAGCGGATCGAAAGGATCCGATTTGCCATCAGACGTAAATCCGAGCGGCGCGATTAGTTTGCCGGCCGCCTCCGCCGTCAGGTCAATATCCAAGAGCTTTTTCACCCGCGGCATGCGCACGTTTATAACTGTTTTCTCGACGGTTTCTTTTCCGCTCTTGGCCAGATCGCTATAGCCTGCACCGCCCTTAGTGGCGCTGCAATATTCCATTATCAGACTGGCGGCGCGATCGGATGCGGCGATGACCGACTCTACGTCGACTCCGCGTTCGAATCTCAGGCTGCTGTCGCTGGAAAGTCCAAGCAGGCGGCTGCCTCTGCGCACCCTTGCTTGTGAGAATGCCGCCGCTTCAAGAGCAATGGCCACGGTGTCGTCTGATATTTCCGAGCCTTTCCCCCCCATCACGCCTGCCACGCCCAGCAAATCGCTTTCACCGGCAATGACCAGCACTTCCTCTGTCAGTTTTTGCTCACGTTCGTTGATGGTGACTATCGTCTCTGCGGCTCTGGCGCGCCGAGTTTGAATCAGCCGGCTCTTCAATTTAGCAACGTCATAGGCATGCAATGGTTGACCCATTTCGTGCATGACGTAATTGGTGATGTCGACGATGTTGTTGACCGAGCGTACGCCAATAGCTTCCAATCGTCTGACGATGTCTCTGGGCGAGGGGCCGACCTTCAATCCTTCGATGTAGCGAATGGTGAGCAGCGGGCAGTCTTCCTCATTTTCGATTTTGGTGGAAAACGGCTGATCTGGCTTGATCAATTTACCGTGGCTGCTCAAATCAGAAGGAGAAACTTTCATCGGCCGACCCGTTAATGCGGCCACTTCGCGCGCCAGCCCGATGACGGAAAGCGCATCTCCTCTGTTGGAGCGCGAGCCGACATTGAGCACAGAGTCAGAACTGAGTTCGAGAACTTCTTTGGCGTCGGCACCAATTCTGATGCCATTGCCCTTGAGCGAAAGCGCATCTAAATCAGACAAAATCAAAATGCCGTCTACGTCATAGCCTTGCAAACCCAGCTCGGAAGGCGAGCAGAGCATGCCGTTGGACTTCACGCCTCTTATCTCCGATGCTTTGATCGGCAAGGGCGAGCCATCCTTTCTATTGATCACGATTGCACCCGGAAGGGCAACCGGAATAACATGACCGACTTCGATATTAGAGGCGCCGCACACGATCTGGACGGGCTCGTCATTCTCTTTGAGCAATACCTTGGTGAGGCGAATTTTGTCGGCATTAGGATGCTGATGGATTTCGAGAATTTTCCCCACCACCAGAGGACCGGTGATATTGGCACCCACTGTATGAATATCTTCGACTTCAAAGGCATTCATTGTCAGCTTCTCGGCCACTTCCTCAGGAGAAATTCCCGACAAATCGACAAACTCACTTAACCATTCATACGAAAGCTTCATTACCGTAATGCCCTTTAACTTTTAAAATTGACTGAGGAATTTCACATCATTGGTGAAGAAATTGCGGATATCCGTAACACCGTATTTGAGCATCGCCAGCCGCTCTACGCCCATACCGAAAGCAAAGCCGCTCCATTCTTCGGGATCGATATCCACTGCTTTGAGAACATTTGGATCGACCATTCCGCAGCCGAGCAATTCCAACCAGCCGCGGTGCCCGCAAGTGCGGCATCCGGCGCCCATACAAAACGGGCATTGGCTGTCCATCTCGGCAGATGGTTCGGTAAAAGGAAAGAAGTCCGGGCGCAAGAGAGTCTTGAGCGGCTTGCCGAAAAGAAGGCGTATAAACTCGTTGAGAGTCGCACTCAATTGACCGAAAGTGACGTCCTTATCGATGAGCAAACCCTCAACTTGGTGAAATAGTGGGTATTTGCGAGCATTCACTTCTTCGTTGCGATAGACGCGTCCGGGAGAAATTATTTTGAGCGGCGGCTTGCGATTTTCCATCACTCTTATCTGCACCGTTGAAGTTTGGCTGCGCAAAAGCACTTGCGGGCCGACATTGGTGTAGAAGGTGTCTTGCTCGTCGCGAGCCGGGTGGCTGAGCGGCGTGTTGAGCGCATCGAAATTGTAGTAGTCGGTCTCTACTTCCGGACCTTCTGCAACTTCGTAGCCCATGCCATAAAAAATATTGATTATTTCATCGGTGACTTGAGAGAGCGGATGAGTGTGTCCCTGGGCAACTGCGCGTCCAGGCAGAGTGACGTCGATGCCTTCATCTTTTAGTCGCGCATCGAGTTCGCTGCGATAAAGAGCATCCTTTTGCTTGTCGTGAGCACCTTCGACCGATTGTTTTATTTCGTTGGCCAACTGCCCGACGCGCGGTCTGTCGGCTTTGTCGATGTTCGACAACCCACGCATAATCGTGCTTAGCGAGCCTTTTTGCCCGAGGTACTGCAGGCGAAGCTCTTCCAGCGCGGCTGATGTTTGAGCCTGTGCAAAATCACTCAAGGCTTTTTCTTTCAGCTCGCTCAATTGCTTTTCTAAATCTTCTACGCTCATCGATCTCTTTGCAACCCCTCTCATTCAGCGCGGTCTTATGCCGTGCGCTTCCTGCAGCAGGTTTCTAACAGTAACAGAAGAGCATATAAGATTCTGAACAATTGCCCACGGCGCTTTGCGTTTCTACAACTTCCCGCTCACCGTCTGCCATTGCTCCTGCAAATTTCGCGTTTTCCAAGGCCCGCCTGCCCGCTTCTGTCGCGATATTGAGATTTCGGTAATTCTTTCAAATGGCGTAGAATTCAATTAGATGAGGCGCTGTAAAGAAAACTAAATCGAAAGCCAGGTCTATCCGGCTGACGAGCGCCCGAAAAGACTAACGGAAAATCAATCGGAATCCCAACGACAATCAGGTCTAACCGCTTGGCTAGAGCACGTTTCAGGAGAAAACCTGGATACACGATACCGACTACAAGAGTGTCAGTAATCGTGATTTCGCCGGAAAGAAAAATATTGTTGGTGCGCCACCGCAAGGGCAATCGGCAGTATTGGGTATTGCCGGGCGGGCGTCTGGAGTATGGCGAAAGCTTTGAAGAGTGCGCCGTCAGGGAAATCAAAGAAGAAACCGGCCTGGATGTGGAAGTGGTGCGTTTTCTCTTTCTTTCCGAAGCGATTGCGCCTGACCGCTCTCGCCACATTGTCAATGTTTATTTAAAAGCAAAAGAGATAGGCGGCACTCTCAAAGTCGGAAATGAGCCGGTGCTCGCCGGGGTCGACTATATTGCCATAGACGAGCTGGAGAACGTGACGCTCTTTCCGCCCGTCTCAGAGCACATCTTGAAGAACCTCTCCGAGGGAGACCCGGACGGTATCGAATATCTTGGCAATCTCTGGGTTTAGGCTGCACATAAGTAATGCGTGTGTAACGGCGCGCGTCGCATAGCGTCCTCTGCAAAGCGTCATGTAGTAAAATATCGCCTCTATATGTCAGGGCCGACGTTCTGGTCGATGCGCACAGCATCCAGCGCAAGGGCTCAGAAGACTGCGCTTTATGAGTTTTGTCTCAACTGTCGCTTCACCACCCGGAGGGAAAAATGGCACAGCAACGTGGAATGAAGCGAGCCGAAAAAGTTCTCGCTCGCAAGCAAAAGAAAAGAGTTCAAGCAAAGGCAGCCAACATTCGCCGCGTAGAAAGACGCGCTGAAGTCGGCGAAAAAGAAGAAGCGAAGACTGAAGGTTAATCGCACCTTTCCCATTGAAGTTTTTGAAAACCGTCCTTGTGGGCGGTTTTTTGTTGTTGACCAAAATTCGCCTAGATCGGCTAGACCGGCTAACGCAGCTAGATATGATCGCCGAAGGAAAATGTAATTCCGTTGACCACGATTTCGCTTCCCTGGCGAGCGCCTTCGTGCAGCAAGGCGTCGACGACACCCATGGCGCGCAGCACATTGAACATGTGAGCCAAAGACTCCGGCTCTTTCAAATTGGTCACCTCGACAATTTTTTCGACACGATGGCCGGTGATGAAAAAGACGCCTTTCTTGCGCATCACTTCGAAAGTGTCGTCCGGTCTTTCCGAGGCCGCCTCGTCGCTGATAATCAGCGACGGATCGACAAGTTGCTCGGTGGGCTTGATCTCATCCAGTTTGCGGCTTAAAAGCGCGATCAATTCTCTGGTGCCGACTTGCCCTTGCGCCGATATAAGATGAACGCCCAGAAGTTTGTCTTCCTTTCCTTTGTATTGTTTTTTCAAAAACTTCTCGACCCTTTGTTTAAGGGCTTCAGCTTCATCCGCATCCATCAAGTCTGTTTTATTCAGTGCCACCAGACGCGGTAGCTCCTTCAATTTGTCTCTGAAGAGATCCAGTTCGTTCAGAATCGTTTTGATATCATCCTCGATCGTCTCTGATTGGCTGTCCACAATGTGCACGAGCAAGCGAGTGCGTTCGATATGGCGGAGAAAATCGTGACCAAGACCGACTCCGCGCGATGCGCCTTCGACCAATCCGGGGATGTCCGCCACCACGAAAGCTTTGCCGTTGCTGTCGTAAGCCACGCCCAGATTGGGCTCCAGGGTTGTGAACGGGTAATTGGCGATCTTCGGTCTGGCTTTTGAAACGACTGATAAAAGTGTCGATTTGCCGGCATTGGGCAGTCCAATCAGACCGACATCGGCAAGCAATTTCAATTCCAGCTCGAGCAGGCGGTCGACTCCGCGCTCACCGGGCTCGCAATAATAGGGTGCGCGCCTTGTGGAGGTTGCCATCATGGTGTTGCCTCGTCCGCCGCGACCGCCTTCGGCGACCAGGGCTTTCTGACCGGGTGCAATCAGGTCGGCTATGACATGGCCGTCTTTCTTGTCCCGCACCAGGGTGCCTACCGGGACTCTGATGACGAGATCCTTGCCCTGTTTGCCGTGCTGGTTTTTGGAGCGGCCCCGCTCGCCGTGGTCGGCTTCAAAATTCGACTTGAAACGAAACTCTACGAGCGTGGTCAGGTCGTTTGTCGCCTCTATATAGACATGACCGCCTCGACCGCCGTTGCCCCCGGCAGGACCCCCCAGAGGCTCGTATTTCTCTCGCCGCCAGGCAATGACACCGTTGCCGCCGTCGCCGGAACGTACGCTTAATTGGACGTGATCTATAAATTGGCTCATTTAGTTGTAAGTATCAGTGACAGATAACCTATCAGAGATCTCAATTGAGATCATGATCCTTATGATTATCAGATCTAGATCTTTTAAAGTAATAGATATACTGAGATCAGTTAAAGATTGTCTTTCAAGTGGCAGATTGAAAAGTGAACCTGCTAATCAGGTGTAAACACATAAGGGAAGTCTTGAGTCGCCGATAAATCGGAAAGAACAAATGTCTCAGACTTAGTGGTGAGGAGGAACATCCGTTGGAAGAGCGTATCACTGTTCATGAAAAGGCTCGAGGCGAGACGATTAACGTCTACATCGGCGAGTATCGCGGCACCAGATATCTGCATATCCGCGAATGGTATCTCGACAAAGACCAAGAAGAGAAGCCGACCAAGAAAGGTGTGGCACTGCCGGTGGAGAAGTGCGAAGCATTGAAAGATGCGATTGCCCAGATAGGACCCTCTGACGGTTCGCTGGATGAAAGAGTCACCGTGCATGAAAAGGCACGCGGCGAGTCGATCAACGTATATGTAGGCGAGTATCGCGGCACCAGATATTTGCATATTCGCGAATGGTATTTGGACAAAGATCAAGAAGAAAAGCCGACCAAGAAAGGCGTCGCCATTCCTATGGAAAAGGTAGATGCGCTCACCGACGCCATCGATCAATTAGTGCCGGCTGAGAAGTCTGAGAAAGCTGAGAAGGCTGAAAAAGCCGAGAAGAAAAAGAAGTAGACGGCTTTTAGGAATCCCTCAATTTGAAACATTCGCAAAGACCTTATTCATTCGTAAGGGGCTTGCAAGGGATTTCACTTTCCCTGGCTCTCGTCTCGTCGTCAATTTTTAGCGCTGCCTATTGCGCCGAGCTTTCTCTCACCTCCTCCTCCACAAAGCAAGGGCAACCGGTAGAAGTCACCTATACGACCGAAACACCCGAAGAAAGTCCGACTTTCACTTTCGCTCATGAGACCTATAAATTATTTCCTGCGTCCCCTGCCGACGCTGGAGATGGCAAACATATATACAAGGCAATCCTTTCCCCCTCATTGGAACTTGATCCCGGCACTTATACGTTGAAAAACGATAATGCCTCGGTGAAATTAAAAGTTCTGGACGGCAAGTTTTTTACTCAATACCTTTCATTGCCGCCGGCGAAGAACAATTTCAATATGTCCCCCGGTGAGGAAGAAACCGTCGCCGGTGCCAAAGCAACCCTGTCTGCCGACCGTCTCTGGTCTGGTAATTTTGTCCGACCATCCAAGGCGAGAGTTTCTTCGGCCTTCGGCAATCGCCGAGTTGTGAACGGAAAGCTGCTCAAAGACTATTTCCATTCCGGTCTGGACTTTGCCGGCTACCAGGGATCACCAGTGGTGGCATGCGCACCAGGCAAAGTCGTGATGGCAAAAACCGGTTACAGATTGCACGGCAACTGCATCGCTATCGATCATGGGCAAGGTGTGGTTTCTTTCTACATTCACCTCAAGAAACTGAATGTGGTGCTCGGTCAGGAAGTGAAAGCCGGCCAATTGATTGGACAAATCGGACAGACCGGTCGCGCCAACGGGCCGCATCTGCATTTCAGCATCTATGTGAACAAAGCGGCCAGCAATCCCAATTATTGGTTTGCAAACGCTATTAAATAGATGGCGAGCGGCAGAGTTTTTGTCGCTGGTTTACTGCGCTGTGAAACATAATCAGATATAAAAAGAGCCGCCCGAAGGCGGCTCTTTACTGATTCCGTGGGATGTCTTACTTTAGCTCTAGATGGTCGCTGCTTTATTCCAGAATGCGTCTTTGATCGCTTTCGATGAAGTCGATTCGGAATTGATTACCACCGAGGATGGTGCGAACAAGAACACACCTTCTCCGATGCGCTGCTGATGACCATCGATCGCATGGCAAGCGCCTGAGAGGAAATCGACCACGCGCTGGGAGTTTTCGTTGTCCAGCATGTGGAGATTGAGCAAGACGGATTTGCGTCCGCGCAAATGCTCAACGATGTCGATCGACTCTTCGAACTGGCGCGGCTCGATAACCAGCACTTCGCTGGCTGCCTGTGCGCTCGGGTGTGTAACAACTTGATTGCCGTAATTGCTGGAAGGCTGTCTGACAGGCGGTTTTACCGCATCTACAGGCGCCTTGTCCAATGCCAGCTGACCGTTGGTGGCATAAATTTCGTCAGATGATTCGAAGAGATCCTCGAAATCTTCTCTGTCGTAGTTGTCCGCCGGTCCGAACCAAAAACTCTTTAGCTTTGTAACTATGCTCACTGCGTCCCTCCTTACCCTCTCGCCAAAAACCTTTGCTTACTTACCTTCCCTCTATCCAAATCCGCTTAGAGCGGGGTTCAAACTTGAAATATGGCTCTGCCCAAACGGACCATCGTTGATCCTGCTTCCACAGCTTCCAGCCAATCAGCCGACATACCCATCGAAAGTTGTTTCAATTCGATGGAGTGCTTTTGCGCGAGCTCGTCACGCAGATTTCTCAAACCGTTGAAGCATTGGAACCATATGTCACGGTCTTCAATCAGGGGCGAGATGGTCATCAATCCTTCGATTCGGATGTTGCTCAGCTTCAGCAAATCGGCCATCTCTTTCTTCAACGTCTCTGGGGTGTAACCAGATTTAGTATCATCAGACAATATCTTAACTTGTATTAGTGCGGATTGCACCATATTTTTTTTCGCCGCTTCCAAAGAAATTTCGGTTGCTAGTCGAAGTGAATCTACCGAGTGGATAAGCTGGAAATATCCAACCGCCTTCTTCACTTTGTTCGTCTGCAGATGACCGATAAAATGCCAATTGCAGTTGGAGGCGATTTTCTCGGGCAGCTTGCTGCGCCGATCGATAGCATCCTGGATTCTGTTTTCACCAAATTCGGTGACACCATTCTCGAATGCTTCTTCGATTTGCGTAAGCGAGGCACTTTTCGCTACTGCGATCAGGGTGACTTTGTTGCCGCCCATTGCACCTCGGATACGAGCTAGGTTGCTAGCCACACTCATGCCTTCCACTATTAAAACGCCTACTATTAAGCCTCGCAACACACCTCTTTGTCAAGTCAAACAGCGAAATTTTCTGGAAATTCTGCTCATCGTAAAGGAGTGTTTTGATACCACAAACGCACCATTTTCAAGAGCATTTCTGAGGCTGAAACGCCTTTATTTGCAAGCATTTGCAGATTTGGGTATAGCGATTGCATTGCCGGTGTATATGCGCATGCCGGTAGTATCTCCGGTGGTGCACAATGTGGATGGTATCACTGGTAGTTTTGGATTGGTTTTTGGCTAACTATGCATGCGCATCGCGCTAATAACGGCAGTCGCTGCGACTGCGGCCGTTTCCGATCGCAAAATCAATTTTCCCAGTGACGCAAAGGTTAGACCTGCTTCAGCTGCTTGATCAAGCTCTGCATCAGTAAATCCGCCTTCAGGGCCAAGACAGATCGATACGTTTTTTGGCAGTTCACCTTTTTCTTTTTCACCGGCAAGATGTATGGACAGGTGAGAGCATTTGCTGCGCTCAGCCAATATATAATGCAGACCGTTTTCTGTATTTTTTTGTTCCGCAATCAGTTTCAGATAATCGCTGAATTTTTTTTGTGCAACCACCTCTGGTATCGCATATCGTTCCGATTGTTCTGCCGCTTCCCTGACAATCGAATGCCAGCGATTTTGTTTTGCCGGTCTTGCTTGCTTGACATTGCTGCTCTTGTGATCTTTCTTCTTGCCATCTTCGGTTTCTAATTCACTTGAGCCAGACTTCTGAATTGTCCTTTGTGTAGTCAAAGGAATAATGGTCGTAGCGCCCAGCTCGGTAAGTTTTTCCAGCGCCCACTCGAACCGTGCCGGTTTGATAAGCGGCAGCGCCACAGTCAAATTGAAGCATCCGGCTTCTTTGTCTGATTCCTTGCTCTCGATGAAAAGCGCTACGCTGTCACGGTCTTGATTCTCAATTCGACAATGAAACAAATCACCAGCGCCGTTAAGCAAGATTACCGGCGCACCTTTACCTAGTCGCAACACTCTTACAATCTGATGAACCAGCTTGGAATCATCGATTAGCGCCGCCGAGACGTTTTCGTTTATAGAGTTCGAATCTATGAAAAACCTTGGTATTTGCATCTATTTGATATAATCTTCGCCTACTTGCATAGCATAAGTCCTAATTAGGTCCTTATGAAGATTACTGGCAGTTTTGTATCTGACCGCTGATCACCATCCACGAGAACAAAGACCCGCACCTATGGACTTGAAAGAATGGTTTGCTTCGCGCAAGAAGCAAAAGGAAATTGAAGCAGTAAAGCCGCTGGCCGCCAGCGAGGATATCTGCTTGCTCTGGAAGCAGTGCTTTCAGTGCCGCGAAATCTTGTATACGAGCGCGCTTCGAGAAAACCAGCATGTCTGCCCGAAGTGCCAGTATCACTTCCGCATCGGCGCCATTGACCGAATCGAGCAGCTTTTCGATGCAGGCACCTTTCACGAACTGGATGCCAATCTTGAATCAGCCGATCCGCTCAAATTTTTCGACACCGATTCCTATGTGAAAAGGCAGAAAGAAGCTTCGCGCAAATCCGGATTGAGAGAAGCGATCATCACAGGTGAAGGCAATATAGAAGGTGAAAAAGCCTGTCTGGGCGTTATGGACTTCGGCCATTTCGGCGGTTCGATGGGCTCAGTTGTCGGCGAAAAGGTGACTCGTTTGACCGAGTATGCCACCGAGAAAAAATTGCCGCTTATTCTCGTGTCGTCATCCGGCGGCGCGCGCATGCAGGAAGGCATTTTTTCACTGATGCAGCTGGCTAAGACCAGCTCCGCATTGAAGAGTTTTTCCGATGCCGGCTTGCTCTATATATCTATTTTGTCCGAGCCGACTTACGGTGGAGTTACCGCCAGTTTTGCCATGCTTGGCGATATCAATATTGCAGAGCCCGGTGCTCGCATCGGCTTTGCCGGTCGTCGAGTCATCGAGCAAACGATAAGACAGAAGCTGCCGGCTGACTTCCAGACTGCCGAGTATCTGCTTAAGCATGGACAGGTCGATATGGTCGTTGAAAGAGGCAAGCTCAAGAGCAAACTTGCCTACCTGATAAAGTTTCACTCTCACAGCAAATCAAAAGCTCACACTGCCCCACCGCGTCCTAAAGCGGCTACCAGATAGAGTTTCGATCCGACAGATTTTTCATCCGCCGCAACAGCGAGCCAAACCGTAGAGGTGTACGTTGACTGAGAAAAAAACGATTCCCCTGGAATTCGAGAAGCCGCTGGAATTGCTTGCCCAGCAGATTGAGGCTTTAGAAAAACAGATCATCGAACATCCCGAGCTGGAAGGTGACATCGATCATCTGAAGGAGCAGTACGAGAATTTGCGCCGTTCGCTCTATTCTAATTTAAGCGCCAGCGATCACTTAGCTATCGCTCGCCATGCTCAAAGACCATATACAAGGGATTACTTCGACCGCTGGGACCCTAATTGGGTGGAATTGCACGGCGACCGCAAGGGCATGGACGATGCGGCGATGGTGACCGGACTGCTCGACCTTGGTGATTTCAAAGTGATCGCAGTCGGCACGCAAAAGGGTCGCTCACTAAGAGACAAACAACAGTGCAATTTCGGCATGCCTCAACCGGAAGGTTACAGAAAGGCTCTGCGCTTGTTTAAACACGCCGAGAAATTCGGTCTGCCTGTTATCACTCTGATCGACACTCCGGGAGCCTACCCGGGTATGGCGGCAGAAGAGCACAATCAAGCCGAAGAGATCGGA
>PNKB01000174.1 GCA_013997645.1 Cyanobacteria bacterium PR.3.49 | reverse complement strand
TTTGAGGCTCTGTATGCGGCTGCTCGATCGATATTTGATAAGTGAAGCGATGCAGACCCTGCTCATCGGCGCACTGTGCGTGCTGGGCATATTCTTTTGCACTGCAGAATTTCAGCATGTCATGGAATTGCTCAATCGATTTGGTCTGCCCTTAGAGCGTATTCTGTCCATCATGATGCTTCAGCTTCCTACAGGGCTTGCTTACTGCATGCCGGCGGGCGTTCTTTTGGCTGTCTTGGTTTGCACGCAGCGGCTGCAACGTGATTCTGAAATACTCGCATTGCAGGTTTCCGGCGTTTCCTTGAAGCGCATTATCTTTCCTTATGTGCTCATGGGTGTTTTTGCAACAGTCATTTCGTTTGCTTGCGCAGAGTATGTTGCACCGCAAAGCAAAATGCTCTCGGAAAAAATGATGCTGCTTGGAATTTTGCATGCGGAGCGGCCCTTCGTCGGTTGTTCCAGAATAGAAATCAAAGACAAAGGTGATAACGTCAAACAGCTTATGCTGCTGGGCAATACCAGCGGCCGCACCATAAATTGCTTTACCCTCATCGACCGTTCCCAGGACTCACACACCAAGGTTGTGTGGGCTAAGAGAGCATTGTGGAATGATGGAAATTGGCAATTGCAATCCGGGCGTGCATTTGATTTTTCCAACTCCGAAAAAGTCGGTGACCTCGGTCAATTCGAACGGATGACCCTGGGTGGAAACGGCAGATTGATTGAAGACATAAAAGCCGGTGCGCTGACGACTATGGAAAAAACGAGCGCGCAGCTTTTAGAGAACATTGTGATCTATGAAAAGCTGCACGAAAAACCGCCGCCATATCTGCTCCTTCAATATTATCGCCGCTTTGCACATCCGGTCAGCTGCTTGCTTTTAGTTATAGCTGCCGCACCGCTTATGGTGCCTCGACGCAGGCGCAGCAACAATCTTGCGTATTGCTATGGAGGGTTGACAATTGTGTCGTTCTTCCTTTTGCAGCAGATGTGCTTGTCTCTATCCGTGAACCAAAGACTCGATCCCCTAGTCGGAGCCTGGTTTCCCTGTCTTCTGCTTGCTTCTATCGGCCTGGTTTTGCTCATGATCAGGCGCAAGTTTACTTAGTGGTAACTGTCTGCATTTGAATACAAACTACAAAGACTTAACCAACGACAGCGCGGAGTCTAACAATGTGGCTGATTGTCAATATGTCATTATGTGGTGGAGCTTCATTCATTCTGTGAGAACGCTGTTCCTATGACTAACAACAAGCGCTTCGTTACTAGATTTGCCCTGCCTGCCCTGGTCCTTTTGGCTCTGGCAGTGGCTATGAATTCAGCCTGGGCGGGCAAAGGCAACACCAACCAGAGCGAAGAAGAGCTGAGAGAGGCTAACGCTGCGGCAATGGCGCGCAACAACAGTCAAACGCCACCTCCGGAAGAAACCCCTCCACCGCCGCCGCCTCCGCCGGTTGAAGGCCCAGGTGGTCCGCCATTCCCGCCATTCCCGCTGCCGGGCGGCCCCAAATAGGTCTTGTCCGCTTAAGTTAACCTGCCTGTAAGAAATTCGCGTGTCTCATCTTGTGGATTGAGATGGCTCAGTTTTATCTGTGTGTCGGCAACACCCCTTGCTACGAGGCTTTGCCGCAGCAGTTCATAGCTGCCCGGTTTCAAAATTCGCACCTGGGCCGCTTCCAGGCGCAGCGATCTGCGTTTGTCGGCGTATTCGATGTTAGCCATTGCTAATTGTCTGTCGAATGAGGTGGCAAGTTTATTTTGAGAAGCTGCATCCGGCGCTTGCTCGGCTGTGCCAGGTTCCAACCAGAGACTGTAATGAGGCAGCGGGCGGAACTGTGGAATGACAGTGAAAAACCTGGCCTGGAAAGATTGCTCTTCCATTGCCAGATTCATTGATTGTGTGACTTGAAGCTCTGTGATTTTCTCGCCGGTGAATGAAAAGGTAGCGCCGCCTTTGTATTGAAATTCCAGAAGCGGAGTCTTGCTGTGAAAGCCCGTAACCTTGACCACATCATTGATGTTGTAGCGATACAGACCGCCCGATGTCGAGAAAAGAATGTAATAATTCTCGTCGGCAACCAGCTCGTCGGCTAGTAGCACCGTTGGATCCGATGAATGAATCTCAGATTCAGGGATAAACTCGAAAAAGTGCGATCGGATAGCCAATACCTGTTCGTTGGGAGAAAGAAACACCGTTCCTCGTCCTTCGCTGGCACCATATGTGACATCGCAAATTGGAACAGAACCAAATAGAGCGCCGAAATCGTTGAGATAAAAACTGGCAGCCGCTTTGGTCCAGCAGGACACATTCTGCAGTTGAGGCCATACTCGATGCGGGACGCACCTGTCCTGGTCCATCAGCTTTTCTAAAACCTTTGCACCCGGCCTGTCGACATGAATGAGGTGCGACATTTTATCAACGATCGATTTTGGCACCGCTGCCGGTGCAGTCAATGTACCATCAAACAAGTCTTTGGCTAGATTTCTTCCGTATCTCTCTAGGCGTCTGGCCAAGACTGTGATCGTGCTGGGATTGACCGTATAGAGTGAAGTGACCGGATTGGCAAGCGCGGCTCGCAGTATGCAGTAATAACGAGTTTCGTAGTCAGGGATGGTGAAAATCTCATATGGAACCGAAACGAGCACATTTCTTATTGCTTCTGGTTCTGTTTGATACAGCGCGCCGGATATAGATCCAAATGGAATTCCTGCAGGCGTCCGTCCTTGCACGGATGGGGAAGCGATAGCCAGCGAGCACCCTTCGTCCATTTTTGGAAAACAGCGATATAAATGAAAGCAGGAAACTCGAGATGCCTTTCGGTATTCGCTGACATAGTCAGTGGTCACCGGTATAAACTTTTGCAATCCTGTGGTGCCGCTGGTGGTGGCAAACATAAATGGGTCTTGCTGCGTAAGTATGTTTTGCTCGCCGTCGATCATTCGATCGACATAGGGGCGAAAGCTTTCGTAGTCCGATATCGGCACGGACGCTTGAAAGTCTTCATAGTTGGTAATTGAGCCGAAACCGTGTTCTTTGCCGAATGCCGTGTCCTTCGCTGCCAAAAGAATGTTTTTCAGTTTGTCGAGTTGCGTCTTTCTGGGAGCATGGCAGGCGCGCTCCAAACTTTCGGCTTCTTCAGCCGCAAGTCGCGCGAAAATTTTATAGACGGCTTTGCGGAGCAAATTGGTTAAACCGGCACTAATCCGGATCTTGGCAATATGCGGCATTATACTCCTGAGCCGGTTCACCATCTAACACTTGCAACCATTCGAGATGTCAAGCGCTGTGGTAGTTCTAGATAAACCTCCCCTGGAAAGGGCAATTCAGGCACGCCCTCAAGCGCCAGTTCCTTTGCATGGGCGTGCGCAGCCCGGACGGCGACTGGTTGCAGCATGGGTTTACGATTTCCTGCCTTATTTCTGGCTGGCGGTAGTTTCGATGCAGGTAATTAGTTACGTGTTTGGAAGCGCCTCCATTCAGAATGTGCCGCTCATGGTGCCGGCATTGTTGTTCTTTCTATCGAGAGATTACTTCTTTGAAGGGCGAGGCATCGGGAAAAACTTTCTTGGACTGCGAGTAATCGACGCTAAGACTGGCGAAGCACCGACGCTCAAACAGTCGATTACAAGAAATTTTCTCTTTGTCGGGCCGTATTTGACTTATCAGCTGGCAGTTTTGATTTTGTTTCTCGTGCCGATTTCCAACAGCACATCAATTCTCTTTGCCGTTAAATGCGTTGCCCAAGCATGGGCGATTTTGCTGCTCCCGATTGAAGGTTATTTGATGCACAAGGGCGACGGGCGAAGACTCGCCGACAGATTGTCCGGCACGACTGTGATTTTTCAGGCGCATGATTTCTCCAATCCGTTTTCGCGCAAAAAAGTTCTTGCAAACAAGTAACCAGCTCTCAATTTCGTGCTGAGAACTGGTTCTTGCTTGGCTGTTCAACTTAATTCGTCAGATCTTAAAGATGCGCAGCATCTGGGTTGCCCCTTTAATGTCCTTCATCTGGACCGATTCAAATTGCATGTCGTATTGAGCGAAAGATTTATCCTCCAGTAATTCGTCGATAAAAGGATGCCTTTCTTTGTTGGGTCCGACGACCGGATAGATTCTCACCTCCTCTTTGGCAATGCGAAGCATTTCGTGCAGCGCACGGTGGTGAAAGAGATAATCGAAGTCCGATGTTTCCAGGATGCCGCCGGTTTCGACATCGCTGTAGAGAAACAGCAGATTGGCGCAGAGCACGATGTCAAAACTCTCGTCGAAGAACGGCATGTGCGGGAAAGACGCCGTGATGTACCGTTTGCAGGCATCAAGCTTTTTGTAGTCATCAGCAAACAGACTAAGTGCTTTCAGCTTTTCTTCCAGAAAATCAACATCTTCGCTGTTGCTGTTTCGCTCAAACAATTCGCGATGCCTCTGTGTTTCCCTGATGCACGCTGGAATGTCGCGCTGAGCGTTGAGCATGATCTGGTCTATAGGCAGCGAATAAATCGGGTCGCAGGCGACCACATTGATTTCTCTTCTGTGTGCTTGAGCCGTAAACGAGGCAGGCCCCGATGCGCAATCAAGCACACTTTTCCCCTTCAAGCCGTCCAGGTCCAGGTTGAACATCTCGACGTATTCTCTGAGAGTTCTACCAAAGCATGCAACATGACTGAGTTGAAATGGATCGTTTACCGTATTGAGCATCAGCATTTTTTACCTCCTCCGCAAAAACAGGCGTTTTCAATTTGTGGCGCATTCACATTCTTCAATTTACAGATCATCTGTGAGGGGTGTGTGAGGGCCGCAATCGCCCATTTATTCGGACGTTGCCCTACCCAGAGGGCCTCGCCTGGGCTAGAATTGGACCAATGCGACTGAATCTTACACTCTCGCGAAAAGCAATTATTCTTGTCTCCGTGCCTCTGATTATCGAGTTGGCACTGGTTGGCTTTCTTATGGTTCTTCTCCAGCAAGCCGAGCAAGAGCGTGAAAGCGAAGCTCATTCGCTTGAGATTTCCAATGAGATCAATGGCGCTATGCGATTACTTATTAGCGCTGGAACCAATACAGTTATTTATCATGTAAGCGGCTCTCGAGATTCCCTCTCCCACTACAGGCGCTCGATTCGTGAGTTCCCTCAAGTTGTGAAACGCCTTTCGGAACTCGTTAAAGGGCGTCTGAACGAAGAAGATGATTTGCTTCATATGGTCTCACTCTATAACAAGGCCAATCATAATCTGGTCCAGGGCCATCGTAAGCTGGAAGAGGGTGATCGAATCGGCTCAATGAAGCCTTACGCGGAGTTGAATAAGTCAATGGCCGAGCTCTATGTGATTGCCGATCGGATTCAGGCCCGGCAGTCTGTAATTCAAGAGCAAGGTAAAGCCGCTCAAATTGCCACAAGAGAAAGAATCAAATGGCTTGTTGTTGCAGGTGCGTTGTTAAACGTTTTTGCCGCAGTTGCTCTTGTCCTATATTTCAATCGAGGAACCTCGCACCGTTTCAACATACTTCTGGACAACACAATGCGCCTGGCTTCGGGAGAGCCTCTTAATGCGCCGCTTTCCGGTGGTGATGAAATTGCACGGCTGGACAAGGTTTTTCGAAAAATGGCAAACTCACTGGCGGCCGCGACGCAGAAGGAGCGTGCGGTACTTCAGAACGCTGCCGATGTAATTTGCTCAATTGATGTTGACGGCAAATTTTCAGCTATCAATCCGGCAGTCGAAAAGATGCTTGGCTATGAGCCTTCCGAACTTGTCGGCGCTCGACTTGTTCAATTTGTCCATCCGGATGATGTGGAAAAGACGCTTGAAACATTGAAGCAAAATATTGCCGAAAAAGGAGAGCTGACCCTCGAAAATAGAATGGTTCGCAAAGACGGCAATTTTGCCGATGTGCTGTGGTCGCTGCACTGGACTGAAGCTGAGAAGTCAACTATCTGCGTGCTGCACGACATCACTTACAGAAAAGAGTTGGAGCGCCTGAAAAGAGATTTTGTAGCGATGGTCAGTCACGATTTGCGCACCCCTCTCACTTCCATTTCCGGATTTCTCACTCTTCTCAAATCAGGCAAGTACAATCAATTGTCGGACCATGGATTGGAAACATTGAAAAGTGCTGAATCAAGCACCAACAGATTGATGAACATGGTCAATGACTTGTTGGATATCGAACGTGTCGAGTCCGGTAGATTGGATTTGAACCTTGGTCCTGTCACCATGGAAGGGCTTGTTGAGAGTGTTTTCAGTATTCTGGAACCCATCGCTCGAGAGAAAGAAATTGATTTGGTGGCTGTGCACAATGACGATCTTGAATTTGTCGGTGACGCAGATCGGCTCAATCAAGTGCTTGTGAATTTCGTATCCAATGCAATCAAATTTTCGGAAAAAAATTCGAAAGTTGTTGTCAACGCATATGAGACAGATGAAAGTATTCGCATTGAAGTCAAAGATACCGGCCGTGGTGTACCGGACGAGTTAAAACAAGCCGTATTTGAACGGTTTAAGCAGGTAGATCCGTCCGATTCAGCAAAGCGCAAAGGGACCGGTTTAGGTCTTGCAATCTCGAAAGCTCTGATAGAACGTCATGGTGGAAAAGTTGGCGTAATTGATAATCGAACTGAAGACGGCAAGGTGGAAGGTTCCATCTTCTGGTTCAGTCTTCCCAAAGCGGCCGACACTTAATTGCGAATGTCAGCCAATATCCAAAAAAAGATGGAGAGCAGAAATGCTCTCCATCGTCGCGGTCTCGGGAGAATGAGCGCGCTTACTTAACTGATTTGGTGCTCTCTGCAGCAGGCGCCTCTTGGGTAGCTTTTCTTTCTGTTTGCGCCGGTTGTGGTGTAGGAGCCGGAGCGATGTCTTGAGACACTTTCGGAGCTACTGGTTGCGGCGCAGCTGGTGCACTTGTTTGTGCCAGGGCTGCCGAACCAATCATGCTGCAAATAGCGGTCAACACAAATATGTTCTTCATAATTTTCTCTCCAAGTTGCTAGGTCGGGGAATTGTAGGTCGGCTATTGGAGCGGGTCAACGTTTCAACTGTTACAGCAAACCAATTCCTTTTTAATGTGGGAACAACTTCGGAAAAACTTCGTCTCGGGCAATTTCACTTTGATAATGGCTGATAGCCAATCGTCGACAAGAGCTGAAAACCGCCAATGAATGGGCGTCTTACCCGAATCTTTCAATTGTGATGTCCTAAATTCGTTTCTTATCTGTTGTGCAAAAAATTTCTAACAACACAGTTTTGAAACTCGGTCGAGGGATTGACACCTCCCCCTCTCGACCAATGCTGAGGTATGCGAAGAGGTAGTGCTTGAGCCTCTTCCCGCGCGCATACTGCTATCTGTTTTCTTACTGAGGGGGAGAAATTTCTTCCGAATTGGCCGGTATTTCACCTGGTTTCCAATCTGAAAGAGCGCAGCTGCTTTTATAAACGCGATCGACCGTAAAGTCATCTGTGCGAATGATGTAACTGTAGATAGTGTGAATCTTTGAGCCGCTTACTGTTTCAAAAAACAAGACCGGTATTCTTTGAGCATTCGTCATAACGTGCCCAACGCTGCAGTGATAGTCGTCCAAGTCGACGGATGGAGAGTTTTTTCTAAAGGCTGTTTTGGCTGTCTCCATCGCCTTTATTTGGTGTAGATCTCTGGGCGCGTCGCCTTCGTCAAAGGGCCAAACTACTATCCGTTTATTTCCGAACACCAGGCGGTCAACTGTGTCAGGCACATCAATATCGATATCAAAACCTTCACCACGGATGGCTCGAAATTCGTTTCTCAACCAAGCCTCATTTCCTTGGATCGTAACTTTAGGTTTTGAAAACCCAGTGTTGCTGCTAAATGGGCATCCTCGAACGCGCAGCTGTTTATGATTTCCATCTTGAACGGCAGTTACTTGAACCCATGAAAGGTCACTTCGCTCCAAAGTTCTTGCTTCAACTCCATTCGTGCAGAAGAAGCAAAGGATAAAGAGAAAAATAGAAATTCTTTTTTCGTGCATTTATAAACCTAGAAGAAGTTTCAAGCCAAGCACGCTGCCGATAGTGACGAATAATGATTTGACGAACTTTGTTCCTTTCTTGGCGCCGATGTGCGATCCGAGATAGGCACCGCATACGGCACCAATGGTTGATGGAAAAATCAACGATAATTTCCAGTTACCACCAGAGCCGTACATACATGATGCGAACAAACACCAAAAGAATGACATTACATACGAGTAGCCCAGCGCTTCCAGTAATTTAAAACCGCGAGTTTTTGTCAAAATTGCGCTGGTAATAAGACTGTTTCCCGACCCAAAGAATGATTCGTAAAATCCGAGTGGAAAACCTGCAAGGCTTGTTACCAACCGGCTGGTTGTCGGCTCCTTTTTCTCAATTCCGAACTCTTTTTTGAAAAATGTATAGGCGACCAAACTCAAGATGATTACGCCGATAATTCGCTGCATACTTTTGGGATCTGTATGCATAACAACTTGCGCTCCGAAATATGCACCAACCAGGCCAGCTGCAGCCATACTGCCGATCAGGCGCCAATCGACTTCGTGCCCTCGCAAATAGTTTCTCGCTGCCACCAGGGTCCACATTGCGCCCGACAGGGTGTTCGTCGCCATTGCAACCGGAAGGGGAAAACCCATCATCAACCAGAAAGGTGTCGAAATCATATTGGAGCCGCCGCCGCACATCGAACTTATCAGTGTCGAACCAAACGCGACCGCAACAATGGCTGAAAATTGTGTGACGTCAATCATGCAGGGATAAAATCACTGGTGGATTTCAAGACAATAAAGCGTAACAGATGCGGTAAATTATCCAATGGACGAAATCGGGTAATTTTGCAAGCCTGAGGCTTTATGGCAAAGATTTTGGTTGTTGAGGACGATGAGAGCCTTTCGCGCATGGTGTCGGAGTGGCTTGTCGGCGAGCATCATAATGTCGAGTGCAGTTTTGATGGTGCCGACGCTCTCGAGAAATTGGAGTTTTACGATTTCGACCTGATTATTCTGGACCTCAATTTGCCCAGCATGGGCGGCATCAAGATTCTCAAACAGTTTCGCGCATCAGGCAAACAAACGCCGGTACTGATTCTGACCGGGCAGGACAAAATTGAAGATAAGGAATTAGGTCTCGACAGTGGTGCCGACGATTACCTTACCAAGCCATTTCATATGAAAGAGCTATCGGCCAGAGTACGCGCGGTTTTGCGCAGACCTACCAGTTATGTCGGTGACAAGCTCAGCTCCGGCGGTCTGGAGTTGGACCCGGGTAATCATTCAGCAAGAGTAGACGGCAATGAAGTGTCGCTTTTGCCTAAAGAATTTGCCTTGCTTGAGTTTCTCATGCGGCATCCCGACCAGGTTTTCAGCGCGGATGCTTTGCTCAATCGTGTCTGGGCATCGGCGTCGGACTCGAGCATCGATGCGCTTACGACTTGCGTGAAACGCCTGCGCAAGAAGATTGATAAAGACGGGCAGCCATCTTACATAAAGACTGTGCACGGCGTCGGCTACAAGTTAAACGTTGCCGACTGATCTAAAAAAGGAAGAAGGGGAGCCGCGTGAATTGCTCCCCTTCGAGTAAGGTAGTTAAGACCGAATAAAATTTTTGGTGTTAGTTTTTTCCTTTTCCGTAGATCTGGGCTTTGACAGATAGTTTTTGCGATCTGGAACTGCCTCCTGCAGCCTGACCGTATGCGCTGTCTGCATTGTTTCCATAACTGAGTACACCGAAGCAATCGTCGCTTGAGCCGCGCGCGGCTGATGCTATTTGGGCTTTGGTGTTCTTAAACCGTATGTTGGCACTCACCGCGGTGCGCGCTGCCATTTCTTCTGCAGAGAATTGAGCTCTGTGATTTTCTGGCATCGGCGCAGTCCTGCATCTCATACTGGAATGACTGCGATATATAGGAAGTGGTGCATTAACGTTAGCACCCTTGCCTGTGCGGCGAGAGCTGGTGTTTTGCGTGTAGCGAGTTTGAGGGTCCCAGTAAAACTGAGACAGGTTTGGGTTTGTCTTGACGAGATTGTGCTCCCATCCGGCTACTCTATAAGAGGTTCGCCGAGATTGGGTGACGACAACATCGTCCGCCTGCTGCGCTTGCGCGGGAGCGGCGAGAAGACTCAGGCCTGAGCCTGCTACAAAAGTGAGGAATGCGAAGCACAGCTTACGCTTAAGATCGTGCACACTCATATTTAGTCCTTTAGTAATTAGAATCTGACGGGGCGGGTTAACACGGAAAGAGTGCGATTTCCTGAATAATGCCATCGAAAGATTGCAAAAGTGTTTCAACGAAGAGGATGGGTCTGGCTTTAGATTAAATGTACAGCTGCGAGCATGAAGAAGTCGTGAACATTCGCGCCCGCCGGAAAATTAAGTTGTTGACAACGACGAATTTTAAGCCGCAAAAACGCCCAAAATTGGGGTGTGGGCGGTGAGGCGGAGCAAAAGGATAGAGAAAATCGACCACCTTGGCTTTAGCCGGTGTCCACGGGCGCTAGATCGACTATCATTGACAGGCATCGGTGACCGGCCCTTTTACTACCTGTTTTTAGAACCAAAATGCGCATTTTACCTGGAAAGCCACACCCCTTAGGAGCTACGTGGGACGGGCTCGGTGTCAATTTTGCGATTTTTTCGGAAAATGCCTCTCGTGTAGAGCTTTGTCTTTTCGATTCGCCAGACGCCAGGCACGAATCGATGCGTATCGAGATGCCGGAATACAACAACCAGGTTTATCACGTCTATTTAAAGGACATCAGACCCGGTCAAATCTACGGCTATCGAATTCATGGTGAATACGACCCCGAGAGCGGACAGCGCTTTAATGCGGCCAAGGTCGTGCTCGATCCTTATGCCAAGTCTATCGCCAGAGATCTGGTCTGGGACGATAGCCTTTTCGGCTACCAGATTGGGCAGAAGAAAGAAGATATGATGCGCGATGACCGCGACAATGCTGCTTTTGCGGCGCTGGGAGCAGTTGTCGACTCGTCTTTCACCTGGGGCGACGACAAATTGCTGCAAACCCCGTGGCACGAGACGGTGATTTACGAAGCGCACGTTAAAGGCATGACGGCATTGCATCCGGAGATTCCGGCTCATATGCGGGGCACCTATGCTGCTCTTGCCTCGGAGCCGATCATCAAACACTTAAAGAGTCTGGGCGTAACTGCAATTGAATTGATGCCGATTCATCACAGAGTCGACAATCAAAACCTTGTCAAAGCCGGCTTGGCGAATTATTGGGGCTACAACACCCTTTCCTATTTCGCGCCGGATATCCGTTATTCGCACTATAAAGGCTCTGTCGATGCGGTGCGCGAATTCAAAATGATGGTGCGAGCACTGCACGCCGCCAATATCGAAGTGATACTGGATGTGGTGTATAACCACACGGCCGAAGGCAATCATCTGGGACCGACGCTTTCATTTCGCGGCATAGACAACACCTGTTATTACCGCACGATGGCTAAAGATCCGCGCTTTTACATGGACTATACAGGTTGTGGAAATACCCTCAACATGATGCACCCCCGTGTACTGCAATTGATCATGGACAGTCTGCGTTACTGGATCCAGGAAATGCACGTCGATGGTTTTCGCTTCGACCTTGCCAGTGCTCTGGCGAGAGAACTCTACGATGTGGACAAATTGAGCGCATTTTTTGATGTTATCCAGCAAGATCCAGTCGTTTCACAGGTGAAGCTGATTGCCGAGCCCTGGGACATTGGCGAAGGCGGATATCAGGTCGGCAATTTCCCTGTATTGTGGACGGAATGGAACGGCAAGTACCGTGATTCAGTTCGCCAGTATTGGCGCGGCGATCCTAATATGCTCGGGCAGATGGCTACGCGATTGACCGGTTCAAGCGACCTGTACGCACACAGCGGGCGCAGCCCTCACGCATCCATCAATTTTGTCACCTGCCATGACGGTTTTACTCTCAGGGATCTGGTCAGCTATAACGAAAAGCATAATATCGCCAACCTGGAAAATAACCGCGATGGAGAAAACCATAACAATGGTTGGAACATGGGTGTGGAAGGTGAAACTGATGATGAGGACATCATCAATCTGCGCCTGCAGCAAAGACGCAATTTCGTTGCCACATTGATGCTGTCCTTGGGAGTGCCGATGATAAGCGGCGGCGACGAAGTCGGTCGCACACAGAAGGGCAATAACAATGCCTATTGCCAGGACAACGAATTAAGTTGGACAAATTGGGATTTCAATGAGAAAGAAAAGGACTTCCTGACTTTCGTTCAAAAACTCGCAGCCATCAGAACTTCGCAAAAAGTGTTGCAGCGCCGGAAGTTTTTCAAAGGACAAATAAGAATCGGACCATCGCAGACGAAGGACATCATCTGGCTGAATGCCGACGGCACGGAGATGAAA
>PNKB01000173.1 GCA_013997645.1 Cyanobacteria bacterium PR.3.49 | reverse complement strand
TAAAACCTGGTTTGATCAACCATCCCGGCGCCGAGCATGCCGGCGAACTGCGTGTCATTGATATTGGGCTTCCTGAAGCCGCTCTGGAAAAGCCGATTATTCATCTAACATCGGTTGAGCTTGTAGCTGATTTGCTTCCAAAACGTGCCGCCAATTCTCACAAAGGTTCTTTTGGATATTTGCTCACCATTGCAGGAAGCCTCGGCATGTCGGGCGCGACAATGCTGGCGACGGAGAGTTCGCTGAAAGTTGGAACCGGCTTGTGCGTTCTGGCGACGCCATCGTCTCTGGTGCCTCATCTGCCTGCCAGGGAAGTAATTTATCGGCCGATTGCGGAAACCGATGAAACAACAATTGCGCCAAAAGCTTTATGGGAACTGGAAAAGGATCTCGATAAAGCAACTGCGGTTGTGCTTGGTCCGGGGCTGTCAACCAATGAGGAAACTGTCTCATTCGTGCAAAAGTTCATGTCAAAAGTTATGGATCGCTCGAATGAAGTTCCGTGCCTGATCGATGCAGATGGATTGAATTGCATTTCTGAGAACACTAAAGTGTTTCCGGAAGACGCAAAGCACATAGTGATCACGCCGCACCCCAAAGAGCTGGCGCGTTTGCTCGATGAATCTACCTCTGATATTCAAAAGGACAGAGTAGCTTCTGCCACCAAAGCTGCAGCGGAGTTTGGTTGTATCGTCGTTCTCAAAGGTGCGCACACTGTCATTGCCGATCCTGACGGCAATGTTTTCATCAATCCGACAGGCAATCCCGGTATGTCGACTGCCGGTGTCGGTGATGTTCTCTCCGGCATTATCGGTGGCTTGCTGGCGCAGGGTGTAGAACCGTTCGACGCGGCAGTTGCCGGAGCTTATCTGCATGGCAGAGCAGGCGATTTAGCCGCTCATATCCTTGGAGAAGCGTCAGTAACCGCCGGCAGCCTGGTCGATTGCCTTCCTGATGCGATACGCAGCATCGAAGAGGAAGCGCCCAGCGACCTGGAAGTTATGTTCGAGCCGATGTGATCTAAGAAATTCTGGCTAGCAGTTTAGACCTGGCGGAATTTATAGCCGACGCCGTGGACGTTCTCGATGAGCGACGTCTCTCCCGCGGTATCGATTTTCTTTCTCAATCGCAAGACAGATGTTCTTACCGTTTCACCGGATGCGCCCGCTTCAGACTTCCAGACGTGATTAATCAGCGCTTCGGTTGTGTGAACCACGCCTGGTTTGCGCATGAGCGTTTCTAAAAGCGAGAATTCTTGCGGAAACAGCTTAACCTCCTCACCATTTTTGAAGAGCTGGTGCTTGTTTATATCAAGTTCGAGATTGTGTCCTTTGAGAACATCACTGACCATAACGGTCGGGCGTCGCATCAATGCTCTCAAGCGGGCGGAAAGCTCGCGAATTTGAAAAGGCTTGGTCAAATAATCGTCGGCGCCACCGTCTAGCCCCTGCTCCTTATCGGACGTTTCGGCTCGGCCGGTGAGCATCAATATTGGAGCGGTGCCTCCCGATGATCGATAGGCGGCGATGAGATCGATGCCTGTGCCGTCCGGCAGACCCCAATCGAGGACGATTGCATCATATGTATAACTGTCCATCATGGCTTTGCCGTCGGCAAAAGTTGCCACCACGTCGACATTGTGATGCTCGTGCTGCAACCATTTTTCGATCACGTCTGCCTGATGGTCGTCGTCTTCAACGACTAGAATCTTCGCCATAGATTGTCAGCATCTTTGCTTGCCGTCGGTGCAAGCAGTACCGGTAAAACCCGGCGTCATTTTAGCACTATAATAGGATGCAAAGAAAAGCGTTAATCGGTCTGCCAATTGCGGCGGCGAGGTTTCAAGAGTGAAGTGGAAGCTGACACTAAGGCAAAAGGGTCTGCTCGTCGTAGCATTCTTGCTCGGCTTCGAACTTCTATTGCTGGCCGGATTAAGTTGGCTTCTGCACGACGCGCAAATGCAGATCGACCGTCAGCAGAAAAATCAGGCAGTTATTTCCAGCTTGCAGCGTCTGTCTACTCTGCGTGAACGCGCGACAAACGGATTGATGGTTCAAATTCAGTTTTTCAAAGATCCGCCTGACTCGCCTCATTATTACGAGACATTCTTGAAATACGTGGAAGGCGTTCCCAAAGAGCTGGAGACGATGAAATCTCTGCTTAAGGACGACCCGGTCAACAGATTTAAAGGCGAAGAACTCGATCGTATTTGCCGATTGGGAATTGAGGCAATCAAGGAAGAGCGCCGCCTCTATTCTTATAAACAGTCGCTTCAAGAAAAAGCTGTGATTGCGCGTTTGTGCAACGTCATGTTTCACGCCGCGCGACTGACGGAAAGTCTTCTCGATTATTATACGAAGATCGAGCAGGAAGTTTCTCCGATGGAGGAGAAGGCGCGCGCCAGGCTCGAACATGGTATTTGGGCCGTTATTTTGGTAAACATCGCACTTGCCGTTATCGCTGGGCTGCTGTTCGTTTTTCATATTACGAGCAGACTTTCCGTGGTTACGCAAAACAGCCTCAAGCTTGCCGAAGGTACTCCGCTAAATCCGCCAATGGCTGGTTCTGATGAGATAGTCCAACTCGATCATGTCTTTCACAGAATGGCTGAAAAACTTGCCGAGTCGGCGAGAAAAGAGCGGGCGATTATCGAGCATGCGGTTGACGTTATTTGCTCGATCGATGCGAATTTGAGATTTCTTGCTGTCAATCCTGCATCGCAGACGGTTTTCGGATACAGACCTGACGAGTTAATTGGAACCAGTTGTCTGGACCTGGTGGTGCCTGCTGAAGTCGAGAAGGTGGGTGCACGACTCAAAAGCATCATCAAAGATCAGTCGGTTGCAGGATTGGAGACACAACTAAAACAAAAGTCCGGCAATGTGATTGATGTGCTCTGGTCGTTGCAATGGTCGCCGCAAGAGAACGCACTCTTCTGTGTGGTGCATGATATTTCAGGCAGCAAAGAAATCGAACGTATGAAGCAAGAGTTTGTCTCCATGGTCAGTCATGACTTGCGCACTCCGCTTTCAGCTATTCAGGGTTCTATCGAACTTTTCAAAGAAGGCATGTACGATTCCAATGAAGAATCCGGAAAGTCGGCTCTGCAAAAAATGTACTTGAGCACCAATCGCCTTCTTGCTCTGGTCAATGATCTTCTCGATATAGAGAAATTAGAGGCCGGCAAGCTGATTAAGGATTTGAAGCGAACGGATGTTCGCGATGTGGTTCGCAAATCAATAGGGTCAATTGCCGGATTTGCAGAAGTGCACGAAGTCGAAGTAGTTTCCGAGGCCGGGGAAACGATCATCATGGCCGATGAAGATCGGCTTGTGCAGGCTGTCGTCAATCTGCTTTCCAACGCAATCAAGTTTTCGCCGACAGGTTCACGCGTTGTCGTGCAAACCGAGTTAGTCGAGGCTGAAACGAATGGGGGAGACTCTAATGGAATAAAAGAATTTCTCGAATTGCGCGTTGTCGATGAAGGACGCGGCATCGCAGAGGACAAGGCGACGAAGCTCTTTCAGCGTTACAGCCAAGCCGAGAAGAGCGACGGCAAGCGTGGAGTCGGCACAGGACTCGGGCTGGCAATCAGCAAGGCGATTGTCGAGGCGCATAACGGAACGATTGGAGTGCGAAGTAAAGTCGATGAAGGTTCAACATTCTGGTTTCGCATCCCGGTTGCCGGACAAAAGACGAGTGGAAGCTTTGGCGTTGCCACGAAGGCGACGGGTGCCTGAGGACTTTTACCCTCTTTAGTTATTGCGCAGGAAGATTGTCATCAAATTGTCACTAGCCTGACTGTATATTCAAATCAACAAAGCGCTGTTTGCCATCGCCGGCAGTGCTCCCAGCGGGCCAACCGCTCTTTCGTTGGAAACCCGGCATGCGGAGATATTCAGGGAAATCCTGGTTTCTTTGCTTGCCTTTACTAAGATTTTGAACGGGACAGCCGAGAAAGGGGAGCGTAACAGCTCCTCTTTCGCCATGTTTGTCTGATCAGGATACAGCTGTTTCCAAATATTCAATTGTGCCCTTTCCGGCATCGAATCGGACCTTGACTCCAATTGCGGCCGTCAATGATCTTGCTGACTGCCCCAGCGGCATTCCGAAGCTGCATGGTTTGTTTTGCTGCTTCATGCGATCACCGAAAAGATCTTCCAGAGAGTACATGTTGAAACAGTCTTTAGTGCGGCAATTTTCGAAATCACCAAGTGCGACGCCCGAAATTTCGCCTAGAGCACCGGCTAAGTACAGATTGGTGAACCAGCGGTCTAGCACTCCATGATCTTCGTTAATGTCCTCGAGAAAGAGGACGGCATTTCTGAAAGGAGGCTGATACGGTGTGCCCATAAGTGAACCGAGTGCGGTCAGGTTGCCGCCCATGAGCGGACCTTCTGCCTGACCTTCCACTGCTGCGTATGAGTAATTGACCTGCCATTTGTCTTCCGCGCTGCGTGCCTTCTTCTGTGATGTTCCATCGAAAGAATCGTCGATGTTCCAATAACTCGATTTCACCTGACCCAACAAATTTTTCGATGTGACTGCCGTTTTCAATGAATCGAATGATTGTTGGCTGACGATGCGATCCATGTTTGGTGCATGGAATGTAACCAGTCCCGTCTTGGCGTAGGCAGCCAGTAAAAGATGGCAATTGTCGTCGCTGCCGACAATGGTCTTAGGATTGGCTTTCAGTTTCATCCAGTCGATTTTGTCGACCAGATGCAATGCGCCATATCCACCCGTGATACAAAAGATGCCGGCTATTGAGTCGTCGTTCAGAGCTTCTTCGAAATCGGAAAGTCGCTCTTCATCGGTGCCGGCCATGGCGCCGAAAATTTTGAGAGTATTTTTGCCGACAACAGGTTTGAAGCCCATTTCTTCAACGATTGCCACTGCTCTGTTGACTGATGATGGATTGTGCGGTCGACCGGCAGGACAAAGCAAAGCTATTCGGTCTTGCGGCTTCAGCGCCCCCGGCTTGATAATGTTTTGCTGCGTTTTTGGAGCAACGGTGGCAGTGCCGGTGCCGGATTCCTGTTTGTTAGGATTTTTCGCTTGTGCCATTTTTTCCATTCCTTTTGCAAATAAGGTGGCTGAAAGCAAAGCCTTCGTTCCGCTGCTGATCAGCATTCGCCTGCTCAAGTTCGAATCCGCGGACATCTTCGGTCATCCTCAAAGAGTGGCGCTTTCTTCAATCTTGAACCGGACGCCACCGTCTGCTGCTTCCAGGGTAGCCATTACTCCCAGGGGCAGTGTGCATTTTTCTTTACTGTGGCCGAATCTCAAGCCGTAAACAACAGGTATGCCCAGGCCTGAAAGGCGCTGTTCTAAAATGCGATCAAGGCTGGCATTCAGTGGAAAATAGTTTCGCCCGCTGCCGCCCGGGCCGCAATTTGTGCATTCACCAATGACGATACCAGCGGCTTTTTGCAATTTGCCGGCCAGTGCCAATTGGTAGAGCATGCGATCGACTTCATGCGGCTCAGCATCAAGATCTTCAAGAAATAAGATCTTTCCATCCGTGTCGATTTCATAGGGAGTGCCCATGAGCTGACGGATCAGGGTCATGCAGCCGCCGGTCAGTCGCCCGCGCGCTTTGCCTCTGGCGATGACATATCGTGTGGGCGGACCGAGCGGGTTCCAGAGATCCTTTTCTTCTTTGTCGGTGACCAGGCCTAAAGGCTTATTGCTCATGATTGCCTTCAGGTAATTGTGATAAGTGTAAGAGCCTTCAAAAAATCCGCCCATCATCGGACCGTGAAATGTCACCAGACCTGTTTTTTGATGGATGGCTACGAGCAATGATGTGATGTCCGAGTAGCCAACGATGATTTTCGGATTTTTCGCTATCAGGTCGTAATCGATACCGGCAAGCAATCTGGCTGCGCCGTTGCCGCCGCGCATCGGCATGACTGCTTTTACTTCTGGATCCGCCCACATGGCATTGAAATCGGCCAGGCGATTTTCATCACTGCCGGCGAAGTCACTGTAGCTGTCGAAAACGTGTTTGCCCAGTTTGTATTTGAGTCCGACCTTTTTCAGCCATTGATAGGTGTATTCGATTTCGCATTCATTCTCGAGTGGGCTGGCCGGCGCGACAATTCCGACCGTGTCACCCTTGACCAGATGCTTCGGCTTGATAATAGATATTTGTTCAGAGAAGGGAGTATTCGAATTCTTTTTTGCTGCGGCGCTGTCGGTTCGATCCGCCTGGGTCTTCGATGACAATTTTGCTTGGGCCGCCTCGGTTTTGCCGGTAATGCCGACCATGAGGGCCGTGGCTATACCGGTTAGGAGGTCGCGCCTGGGCAGACTTTCTGAACTGAATAGGCGGGACGAATTGGGCAGTTTTTCGCAAAGCTCCATAACTACTCACCTGACTTTGTCGTGCGGAGATTAGACTGGCGCGATTCTAGCACCGAGGCAGCGCCAAAAGTTCTTAAATCTCCAGCCCGACTAGCCTTTTGGAACACATAAGCGCACGGGAGCCTTGTGTGTCTGATAGCAAAGTGATATCATTGTGATAGCTTTCAATTTTGGAGCGAGGGGCAAAAAATGACGGATGAGAAGCTTCACTGGCACTTAAGCGGGATCGCTGCCTGGGTAGGGCTCTTTGCACTGGTCGGCATAATCATATTCAGCATCACCTCAATCGGTTCTGTAATGATTGCCCTCGGTGAGCACTGGACCAAAGATCCCGATGATTTGTATTTGCCTTTTGGGATGTTGATAGCGTCCTTGATCCTCATAAAGGGCTTTTGCGTCATTCAGCCCAATGATGCGATGGTGCTGGTTTTTGTCGGCAGTTACAGCGGCACCGTGAAGCGAAACGGACTGGTTTTGGTCAATCCATTGTGCTCGCGAAAAAGAATCAGCCTGCGTTTGCAGAATTTGCACAGCGATATTTTGAAAGTGAACGACAAAAGGGGCAATCCGATCGAAATCGGTGCTGTCATTGTCTGGCACGTTTCGCAGCCGGCCAAGGCGGTTTTCGATGTGGACAATTATCATCTTTTCGTGAAAATCCAGAGTGAAGCTGCAGTGCGTCATCTGGCCAACATGTACGCTTACGACAGCGATTCTGATGAGCCTACTCTAAGAAGCAGTCTTGATGAGGTTTCACACGCGCTGAAGGAAGAGTTGAATCAGCGTCTGGCTATTGCCGGAATAGCCATTCACGAAGCCAGGATCGCGCACCTTGCCTATGCTCCCGAAATTGCCATGGCCATGCTGAAGCGGCAGCAAGCCGAGGCTATCATTTCCGCCCGTCGTGCCATCGTCACTGGTGCGGTAAATATTGTCTCCGATGCTCTCAAGGAACTCACGGAAGCTCAGGTCGTCAATCTTGACGATGAGCGCAGAGCGGCTATGGTCAGCAATCTTCTTGTTGTCCTTTGCGGAGATTCTCCTGCGCAGCCGGTTGTTAATGCGGGAACGCTCTATCCCTAAACTGGTTTGTATTTTTGATGAAAGGAATTTTTTGTGGCACGCAAGTCATTTTTACTGCGAATTGAAAAGCAACTTTATGACGATATCGAGTCATGGGCGCAGCAGGAAATGCGCAGCGTCAATGGACAGATTGAATATATCTTGCGTCAAGCTGCCCTCAAGTACAGGAGCAAAGGGCAGATTCTCGATGTGCGCGCCACGCAAAAAACTCAGAAAATGCAAAATGAATCAGGCGAGACTTCCGACTAGTCGGTGATCTGTGAAACACCGGTGCTTGCCAAGTAGTGAGACGGATTAAGCCGCATCGGCTATAGTAATCAATTCTAGATCTATGTCTTTATCTCGCTCTTGCCTTTACGTCTGAGTGAGATTGCCAGAAAGCGCCTCTTACTTTTCAGCCGAATTAGTCATGACTACAACAATGCTAAAAACCGACGGTCTTCCACACCATCTTGCAAAGCATCAATCTTTGTTCACTGCAGATCAAAAGAACTGGCTTGCCAAGGCTGTTGCTTTTGCCGACAAGATTACCTTGGCAGAGACAAAGCGCTCTGATTCCGAAAATACTTTCCGGCGTGATCTCTTTGAAGCCGCCTGCAAAGACGGTTTGGGTGCGCTTCCATTTCCCACCACTTTTGGCGGTTCGGGTGGTGACTATCTGAGTTTTGTTCTCGTCAATGAAGAATTCGCCAGACGCTGCGTGCCGATCATGAGCTCCCTGGGAGTGCACGTGCTCTGCCAGGAGCCTGTCTACAAGCACGGCTCAGAAGAGCAGAAGAAAAAGTATTTGACTCCTTCGTCGAGCGGAAAATATCTGGCGGCCTTTGGTTTGACCGAGCCGAATGCGGGCTCGGATACTGCCGCTATTGCCACCACGGCCAAACTCGTCAACGACGAATATATTCTCAATGGCACTAAAACGTTCATCACCAGTGGTGCATCGGCCGATTATTTCATTGTCATGGCCAGGCTTCTTAACCCGGACGGCAGCAAAGAAGGCGCGCCGGGAATCACTTCTTTCATAGTAGACAAAGATTTTCCCGGTTTTGAAATCGGTCAGAAATTCGACATGCTGGGCATGCGCGGCTATTCGACCTGCGAGATTGTTTTTACCGATTGCCGAGTGCCCAAGAATAATATTCTGGGAGCTCCCGGTGATGGGCGCAAAGTTGCTCTGGGCAGTCTTGCCAAAGGACGAGTGACAATCGCCGCGCAAGCTACCGGCTGGGCGCAGGGTGCGCTCGATGCGGCACTGAAAGTGGCGGCGCAAGACAAAGACAACAAAGACAGCGGGCAACTCGATTATCTAATCGGCTCCTTGGTTTTGATGGTCGAATCGGCTCGGGCTCTTACATATCAGGCGGCGCGCAGCATAGACAGCGGCGAGTCGGATGTCACACTGGCAGCGATGGCCAAAATCCAGGCGACGGATGCGGCCATGAAAGTTGCCACCGAGGCCATTTCACTGGCGCAAGAGAAAGGGCTGGAGCCGGATTTGCTGATCGAGCGAATTTTCAGAGACGCCAAAGCTGGACAGATTTACGAAGGAACTAATCAGATTCAGCGCATGCTGATTGCCAGAAGCTTGCTCAAATAGCCGCTGTCCTCAAGCTTTCAGTTAAGGTTTGCTGAAACAATCAAAATGGTCGAGATGGATAATACGCCCAGCACAAACGAGAGAGCAAGCGACAGCAGCCAGGCTGAAGCGGCCTATACTGCCGCCTACAGCGGTCCTATTTCGGCTGATCTCATTCCCATGCAATACAAGGTTGTTGCCGGTTTGATTGTCATTGCTCTGGCGGTTCCAGTCTTTTTGCAACCAAATCTGGTGTCAGCGGCGAAAGTTTTGATGTTTTACTTCATGCTTGCGGTTGCCACAATCTGTCTGTCCATCTGTTTTTTCCGCAGCTGGATCTTGGACAAATTGCAAATGGCCGAAGAGATTGCCGATATGGTTCAGGATGAGGCGACCCTGCAGTTGACGATGGTCAATCACAAACTTGCCGATTTGAACTATCGATTTGTCGAAAAGCATGATGCTTCGACAAGTGAGGTTTTGCCTGACTTTCTGAAGAATCTCACACCTTTCGCGATGCTCTTCCTTAATAAGGAAAAGAGCATGGTGAAGTGGGCCATGCTCGGCGCCAAATTCGCCAAGAGCGCAATGGAACTCTACAAGGCGCGCGACAAAGATACGCGTGGGCGCGACGCACGTGAGCACAGATGACGGTACAGGACAGGGCAGGTCACGCAAATATGTCACAGGGCGTTCAGTCCGAACCAGCTTTTGATTTCGATGCGTATATAAGCGCACGGCGCTCTCTTATAGAGGAAGGTCTGGACCGCTATTTGACCTCAAAGAAAGGCGGCGTGCTCTGGGACTCGATGCGTTATTCGGTTTTGTCCGGCGGTAAGCGTCTGCGTGCCATTCTTTGCCTGGCAGTTGCTGAGGCGATGGCGACCGGACTGGAAGACGGACAGCTTGATGTCGCCGACGTCATCGAAATAGCCCTTCCCTGCGCGTGCGCAATTGAAA
This sequence comes from Cyanobacteria bacterium PR.3.49, assembly GCA_013997645.1. Taxonomy (GTDB): domain Bacteria; phylum Cyanobacteriota; class Vampirovibrionia; order Obscuribacterales; family Obscuribacteraceae; genus QKMZ01. Next base: position 2,471 of record PNKB01000173.1, on the reverse strand, counting down.
TGGTGCATGCAATGAGCTTGATTCATGACGACCTGCCCGCGCTTGACAATGATGATTTGAGACGAGGCAAGCCGACCAATCACAAGGTTTTCGGTGAAGCTGTCGCCTTGCTTGCAGGTGATGCGCTTCTAATGCTGGCCAATCAGATCCTTATAGAAGAAACTCCGCGCAGTGTCGATTCGGATACTTTGCTTTCTGTAGTTTCGGAACTGGCACGAGCCACAGGTCCGGAAGGCATGGTGGGTGGGCAGGTTGCCGATATGATCTATACCGGCGTACCCGGTCGCGATGGCGCCGGCGACGGTAAAAAAATGTTGCAAAGAGGCGATATCGCAACAGAATTTCAAGTTGAGAGTGAGGACACAGACGAAGAGCAGCCTGCTCTCACTGCCAACGTTATGGAAGAGATACATATGGCCAAAACCGGTGCGCTGATTCGGTTTTCGGTCTGGTCCGGGGCAAGGCTGATGGGAGCTCCGCTTGACAAGCTGGACAATCTGGCGTTGTACGGCGAGGTGCTTGGACTTGCCTTTCAAATAGCTGACGACCTTCTTGATGTGACTGGAGATGCCGCCACCCTGGGCAAGACTCCCGGCAAGGATGAAGCCGCTGACAAAGCCACTTTCGTGCGCCTTTTCGGTATTGAAGGAGCGCGTCAGCGGTTGAAGGATTTAGAAGCGACCGGTTTGAATATGGTCGAGCAATGCGCTGCCAACAGCAGCGGAATTCCCGCTCTCAAAGCGCTTCTCCGGTATGCTATTCACAGGTCGAATTAAGGGAGCCTTTGCATCTTTCTATGGATTTTTTCTCGGTTTCGCTTTCATGGCTGGCAACGCTAATTGCCCAAGCACCGCCAGGCACACAGACAGCTCTAACGGGAAGCTCCATGCACGATCAACGCGGCTGGCAGGTCATTCTGGTTACTGTTTTGTGCAGTTGCATCGCCCAGCTGGCCAAGATTCTCACCAAGCTGATGCGCACCGGCCATCTAGATTTGCGTTTGCTGGCCAAAACCGGCGGAATGCCCTCCAGCCACAGCTGCTGCACTGTAGGAATGGCAGTTTCGGTGGGCCTTATCGAAGGCTTCAATTCAGTTTCGTTTTCGATTGCGTTGGGCCTGGCAATGATAGTCATGTATGACGCAGCAGGCGTAAGACGCACTGTGGGCCTGCAGGCCAAGGTGTTGAACCAGATCATGACGGAGCTGTTTTCAGAGCATCCGAAGCTCTCTTCCGAGCGCATTAAGGAATTCCTAGGTCACACACCAGTGGAAGTATTTGTTGGTGCGACCCTGGGAGCAGTCATCGCAGTAGTATTCAATAGCTGGGCCCAGAGCGCGTTTCCGCGTATCTAATCGATCGCGTTTTGTGTTCTGGAGACGGCCTATTATTAAAAACATGTGATACATGACTACTGCTCTATTCCGGTAATGTTGGTCTATAATCAAGGTCTTGGAAAGGGTTGCCAGGAAAACTCTTAGAAATCCTCAAGCGAGGTACCGCTAAGAGAAGGGAGCTGGAGGTTATTTCCTCTAGATTGTCATGCGCTCTTTTATGGGTGAGTTTCCTGGAGATTTTTCAAGAAGTCCGTCGAACGCGTTTTTCTAATATGCGCGGCAATTGACGGAGTGCGTTGGGAGGCAGCAAAGCGGTAAATAGCCAGCTGAAGCTGCCGGTTTAAAAGGAAAGCAAGCTAGAACTTGCGATACCAGTCGGGTTCCGATTTTCTCAGAAAAGGAGGAAAGGCAGAACAATTAGTGCGAAGCATAGTGCTCTCGTTATTGCTGCTGCCGAAAAGTCAATGAACACAACGGTGCAAACAAACACTTCTGTGAAGACAACGTCCCCTCGCCGTTCCCGTTTCCCCGGCAAGGAATCAGGGTCGGTTTCATTCAACTTGACCGCTCTTGGCCGTCAACTGTTGAAGGAACAAGCGGCGTCAGCAGGCGTGTCCAACGGCGATTACGTCGAAATGCTCATTCGTGAGCGCGCTGGCATGAACCCTCTTAGACTGCCTGCTTCTGCTAAGCAGACTGGTCCTAAGGGCGGCGCCAAGTCCTTCTTCTTCGGAAAGAACAGAGGGACCACAACCGCAGTATGCGTGACCCCCATGGCACACAGATTGCTCGATGAACAAGTAGCTGCTTCTCGCATGAGCCGCGGCGACTATATCGAATACCTGTTGCGCGAAAAAGCAGGCTTGCTTGATGAGTCCATCAAAGCCGCTGTAGCCGCTGCTCAAGCACAAGCAGCTCAAGCTCCTGCAGCTCCGGTAGCTCAGCCGCAAACCTCTTTTGCCCCCCCGGTACAAGAGCCGGCTGCTGTAGAACCAACTCCATACGTTCAACCGTTCCAAACACCGGTTACGAACGACTGGGGATTCAACAGCTAATCTGAAATCCAACAGTACGTTCCTCCTTTCGTTTCTTGGAAGGTCCCTGCTTTGACGCAGGGACCTTTCTTTTGTGTGCC
>PNKB01000172.1 GCA_013997645.1 Cyanobacteria bacterium PR.3.49 | reverse complement strand
CGTCCGAGTCGACTCTCTTTCAAAAAATAGTCCAGGGACTAGGATTTAAAAAATTTCGCAATCTATTCGGACATCAAAATTACGGTGCTTTCGCGGTGGTCGGCAGACCTTTCATGGTCTTTCCGAAAGCGGCACAACTGGAAGACATTGCCAGAGGCATAGCACTGGACGACGACGCAGAAAAGGCGACGGACATGTATGTGCAGAGGCTGGCACTGCTGCAAAGATCGGCAAAGAAACACAGTCTCAGCCAGCGCTAACGAAAGCTATAGGCTTACTTGGCCGGATGCTTCTTCAGCCATCCTTTACTGGAAAGAAAGTCGTCATAAGCAATTTGCTGTTCGGGTTTCAACAGCTTGCGTATGCGCAATCGCATCAATAAATACTGATCGTTAATCTCTCCGCGAATCTGCGAAAGCTCTCTTTGAGAACAAAGGAGATCCTCGGCAGAAGCGCCTGTCGTCATACCTGAAAGGAAAGTGGACTGTTTTTCTTTGAACTTCTTGCGCAATGGTTCGATTGTCGGACGCAGCTCTTCTACAATTGCGGTTATCTTTTTGCGCTGGTCGTCGTTGGCTTTTACCGCCGCCAAAATAGGATTGACGTAAAATCCGTAAGGCTTATCAAAGCCATCCGCAGCCTTTTTCGCCTCATCGGCAGCGACCGGTTGATGAATATACAGCGGACCTGAAAACAGGCACGCATACCCGGCGATAATCAACAGTTTTGTGAGCTTTTCCAACATCAGCAGCCCAATCGAAGGTCTATGTGAGAATCGATGCGTACTCCGTACACAACTGATCAAACCAGGTAGACGACCATCATTAGGAAATGTGCCCAGAAGGCAGGAAACACCGACATACCAGGTGAAAGATAGTCCATTTATAGGACGTGCGGCGGCGGATAAAACCTGACGCTAGCTGAAAGAAATACCTCCAGGTTTGAAATAAACGATTTAAAAATTCTGCGAAAGTTTTGGGTGCTTGCCGAGCCAAATTGCCAAAAGTGACATCACATATGGTGCGTTAGCAGGTGATTTCTACCAACCGATCCAGCACCAGAGATATTTTTCCAGCTCAATCTCGTCACGAATCTCGATTCCGTAATTACCGACCAGAGGAATAGTCGCTTTGATCTTGCGGCTCTGGTCGATGGCATTGATGTGCACCGCACACATGACATATCCGCGTCTTTGATAGAACCGCAGACCATCTATATTGTCGTTGGTAGTGATCATCCACATGCGGCTGCAAGCCTGCTTGCGTGCTTCTTCTTCCACCGCTTCAATGAGGGCGGTGCCGGCTCCTCGCCACTGAGTCAGCGCATCAAGAGTAATCAACTCGCATTCAGCATCATGGATGTGATAAGTCGCAACACCAATGGGATTGCCATTTTCATAAGCGATAAAGCCAGGCAATTTCGCAGGCTCGTACATCACGCCGCGGGTGACCACGAACCGGCCGCTCCACACATCTTGCAACTTCTGGCGCAGCCATTCACGGTGTTCGTCACCGATCGGCTTAATTTCCAGCGTTACCGTGTTATTCGAGTTTGCCGTGCGTTCGGTGGTCTGCATGACTGAGCTCCTGTGAAAAGCCGCCTCTAAGATAAGGAAGCCAAAGGAAGACACCAGAAGGATGCCGCAAAGCTTATGTTCAAATTCACTTCGATCGTAACACGGCAACCCCTTGGAAAGGTCCTGATCCTAAGTTATTAGAAGGTCCGGACGCTCTATCCATATAAAGTGGATAAAGTGGATTAAGGCAAAGGATTCCACGGCAGATTAATTCGTAGCGAAGAATTGAACTTTTTTGCCGCCAATTACGTATTTAAAGTTGTGCCCGTTGCATCGTTAATAAGTATGCCGACAAACAAAAATATGCAAGCCAATCGTTTTTTAGCGCTCAAACCCTACTGTAGTGCCAAATTCTCCGTCGCCTTACTGGCAACAGTCAGTTTGGCCACTGCCGACCTGGGGCTTTTCGCCGGTTCCGCTGTTGCTCAAACCCCCATGCCCGGGTCGGCAACCAGAATTGCCCGCAGTCCCCTGAAAACAGCCAAGTCACAGACTATCGCCAGAGATTCTCGCGAAGGAGTGGCGCACCTTCTCAATCGCGTCACCTACGGCATTCGCCCCGGTGACATAGAGAAAGTCCAGGAAATCGGCGTCAAGAATTATTTGAGCAGACAGCTGGCTCCCCATTCAATTGAGTTGCCTGACTCGCTGGTAAAAGTTTCGCAAGTCCCCGCCCTCACCGAAACCCCGGTCGAACTTTTCCTCAATTTCGGAAAACCGGCATTGAAAGCCCTTGTTCAAAACAAAGGCAAAACAGAAACAGACAAAAAGGCGCTGCAAAAGGTCATCAAAGAGACTTATGGCAGACTCTACGGAGACGCTGTGCATGCGCACTTTGTCAGAGCTGTAGAAAGCCCACGCCAGTTAGAGGAAGTGATGACCGACTTCTGGTTTAATCATTTCAATGTGTCCAGCGACAAAGGTCTCGATCACATTTGGGTGGGACACTATGAAGAAGCCGCCATCAGACCGTATGCACTGGGCAGATTTCGCGACATGCTGGGAGCTACCGCTCATCATGCGGCTATGCTTTTCTATTTAGACAATTGGCAAAATACTTCTGCCTCCTTAGCGCCTGTGGTCAACAAAAATGGCAAAAGCAGATTCAAAGGCATCAATGAAAATTATGCTCGGGAGTTGATGGAGCTGCATACTCTAGGCGTCGACGGCGGCTATACGCAAAAGGACGTGCAAGAGTTGGCCCGCGTTTTAACCGGGCTGGGTCTGCCTGCCGGTGCCGGCGGCGGTATGGGCGTGCGCAATTTGCAGCAACGCCGCGCCTTCATGCAAAATGCACAAGCGCCCAATGGTGCGGGGGCAGACGCTCCATTCAGGCGGCGCCGCCTGCAGCGGGGTGTAAGAAATTTCGCAGCACCGATCACAGCCCAGTCTATTCAAGGTGATGCAAAAAGCGGATCGTATTTCGACCCTCGACGACACGACAACGGCACCAAGGTCGTAGTCGGGCACACCATCGCGCCGGGCGGCGAGCGCGAAATCGAAACAGTTCTGGATATTCTCGCCCGTCATCCTTCAACGGCTCGCCACATCAGCTACAAACTTGCACAATATTTTGTCGCCGACAAACCGCCGGATTCACTGGTGCAAAAAATGGCTGCCACTTTCACGCGCAGCGACGGGCAGATTGCGCAAGTAATGAACACTCTTTTCGAGAGCGATGAATTTTGGAATTCACAATATTGCAATAAAAAATTCAAATCGCCGCATCGCTACATAGTGTCAAGCCTGAGAGCAACCGAGGCCACAATTTCCAACGCCGGAGCGCTTGTGGCTTTCCTCAAGCAGTCCGGACAGCCCCTCTACAAATGCCTGACACCGGACGGCTACAAAAACACTCAGGAAGCATGGCTCAATCCGGACAGCTTGATCAACCGGCTCAACTTTGCCACTGCCCTTGGTGCCAATCGCTTGCCCGGCTTGAAAGTAAATGAGTCCAATGATTTGTCGGAAAGCCTCGCTACTGTTTCCGAAAAGACGGTGAGCGCCATCGAGCAGGCGCCACCACAACTGCGGCAGAGCCTGGTTCTTGGCAGTCCTGAATTTATGATGTATTAGGCAATTTTACAAAGGCGAAAGTCGTATGAACAGACGTGAATTTCTGAAAACCGCGGGGCTGACGGCTGCATCATTGCTGATGCCGAATGTTCAGGTATGGGCCAAGACCGCAGCAACCGGCACCACTCAAAATGCAGCAGCGACAAACAAGCTGGTGGTGGTTTTTCTCAGAGGCGCAATTGACGGTTTAAGTGTCGTGGTGCCTTATGCAGACAGCCGCTATTATAAAGTCCGCAACAACATCGCCATACCGCCGCCCGGAAGTGAATTGGGGGCACTTGATTTAAATGGTGAATTCGGACTTCATCCTGCGCTCTCTGCGCTCATGCCGCTCTGGAAAAACGGCAGCCTTTCATTCATTCTCAACACCGGCTCACCAGATCCCACTCGCTCACATTTCGATGCACAAGATTACATGGAAAGCGGCTGTCCGGGCAGAAAGTCAACCAGCACTGGCTGGCTCAACCGACTGCTGGCGCAGCTTCCCGATAATCATTCACCGGTGCGGGCGCTCAATATTGGCACAACCACTCCGAGGATATTGCAGGGGCCGGTAGCCTCTGCGACTTTCAAGGCAGAGCTTAGAAGACGCCGCACCGCCATCGACAACGAGGTGATTGCCTCCAGTTTTGAGCGCATGTACGAGGGAAGAGGAGACAGTCTCGAGCGCGCATTTCTGGACGGAATGGAGGCGCGATCCACAATTAACGACAAATTGAGCGGAGAAATGATGCAGGCTAATGGCGGGGCTATTGCTGCCAATCGGTTTGGAGCATTTGGAAGACAACTGGGAAAGCTGATGAGCGAAGAACCGAAAGTGCAGGTTGCCTTTGTCGATTTGGGAGGGTTCGACACTCACGTCAATCAGGGCAATGGCAAGGGGCAACTTGCCAATCACTTGCAAGTCCTTGGAAAAGGGCTCAGCGACTTGGCTTCGTCGCTCGGAGACACATATGACCGTACTGCTATTCTAGTCATGTCGGAGTTCGGCCGCACCGTAAAGGAAAATGGCAACAACGGCACCGACCACGGTCACGGCAATTTCATCTGGGCTCTGGGTGGAGCGGTAAAAGGCGGGCAACTGCTTGGACGCTGGGATGGTTTATCGGACAATTCGCTATACGAAAACCGAGATCTGCCGGTGCGGACAGATTTTCGCTCCGTCATATCTTCTGTTGCCGGCGATCACTTACAACTTTCGACACGTCAGCTGCAGACGGTTTTTCCGGATTTCGCGCCCGAGAAGGTTTCCGGACTTTTAAAAGCCTAAAATTGTAAAAAACAAACAGAGAATACCCCTATAGGTTGATTCAATAACCCTTTTGGGGACTTCTTGGTTGGTCACCTTTGCGTTAGGATAGTGAGAGTCCTTATCCTTTCAAAATGGTTCCTATGAGCAAAAAACATCTTGCAATTCTGCTTATTGAGGATGACCCGACTTTTGCTGCCGCGTTACAAGCGTTGTTGAGACGCAAGTCCATTTTTTCATTCGATCTGGCTCATGCCAGCACCTTCTCCGATGCCGACGCGATTCTCGGGCAAAGACAGTTCGACGTCATTCTGCTGGACCTGACTTTGCCGGACATCTCAGGAATGGAAACTCTGCATGCCGTGCGAAAACGCGGCAATTCTAGCCCGGTGATTATTCTTACAGGACGTGATGAAGAAGATCTGGGCGTTCAGGCAATGAAAGCCGGCGCGCAAGACTACCTGATCAAAGGTGAGATTGACGGCAGGCTGCTCTCCAGAGCCATTACTCATGCGATTGAAAGAGCACGCTTGATCTACGAAAGAGAAGATTTTTTGGCCACACTCACCCACGATCTTAAAAATCCCCTGATTGGCGCAAACAGAGTTATTGAGCTGCTTGCAGAAAGAAAGATAGGCGACCTCAATGACGAGCAAGTCAATTTACTCACTCATATCAAAAACAGCAATTGGACGCTGCTCACTCTGATTGGCAATTTGCTGGAGGTCTATCGCTTCGAAAAAGATCTTGACACCCTGTACTTCGAACACACCAACTTGATGCAAATCGTCAATAACTGCATGAAAGAAATCGCGCCGATCGCATACGATCGCAATATCAATGTCCTGAAAGAAATTTCCGTCGAGTCGGACGCAATTGTGCTCGCAGACGCCGAATCACTGAGCCGTGTTCTTCGCAATTTGCTCGACAATGCACTTAAATATACGCCAACCGGCGGACAGGTAAAAGTCTCGCTCAGCAGTTCGCTCGAAACAGTCCAATTGAAAGTCAGCGATACTGGTCCGGGCATTCCTGAAGAAGATAGAAAACACCTGTTCGAACGTTTTTGGCGCGGACGGGCAAGCCGAAGGCACACGCCCGGAACCGGATTGGGTCTTTATCTTTGCCAACAAATTGTCTCTATGCACAAGGGCAAAATCAGCTGCACATGCCCTTCTGACAATGGCACCTCGTTTCTGGTCGAGCTACCTCGCGAAAACATAACGCTAGCAGTTTGATACTACCGCTTTCTAAAGATGCGGGAAAATCTGTCAACTTCCTCAAAAGCGCCCTCAGAAATCATCGACCTGAGCGATTCTTTGTCACCCAGCACTAAAATTCCGCCCGGACGCAAACTGCGAAAAAGCAGTTGCATTACATGTTGCTGCAACTTTCTGTTGAAATAAATCAGCACGTTGCGGCAAAAAATGAGATCGAATTCGTTGAAGGTCGAATCAGTAACCAGATTATGCAAAGCAAAAACCAGATCACGCTTCAAATTCTCGTTCATGATCGCATTTTCCTGGTCGGCAAAATAATAACTGGAAAAATCCTGGGTGCCGCCGGATTCAAGATAAGCCTGCGTATAAACACGCATGCGCCGCAAGGAATAAATACCCTTCCTGGCGATACGCAATGATTTTTCACTGTAGTCTGTAGCGAAAGTGACAAGTTTTTTGCCGGGCAACTCTTCCTTGAGCATGATCGACAGAGAATAAGCCTCTTCCCCAGTCGAACAGCCTGCGCTCCAAACTTTCTCCAGGCGACTCGCCGCCAGCTCGGGAATTACCTTTTCCCGCACCATTCGAAAAACCGGTGCATCACGAAACATGCGTGTTGTGGGAAGAGCCAGCACATCAAACAATTCCTGCAAAAGCTCTCGATTTTCAAACAAGACCAATTTCAGCTCGGCAAGCGAAGAAAGTCCATTGCTGAGAAGAAAAGCCGAGAATCTGCGTTCAAGGAAAGTGGCGCTGTAGTTACGGTAATCAGCACCTGTGCGCCTGAAGATTTCTTGCAGAATTGGTGCAATCTCGTCAAACTTTTCTCCCTCAGCATTCATGGCTTACGGCTTGTAGAGCCAGACTCTGAGCAAGGAAAGAAGTTGGTTTCGATCTACCGGTTTTGTAATGTAATCCGAGGCACCACTGTCAAGGCACTTCAATCTGTCTCCTTGCATCGCTTTAGCCGTAACCGCAATGATGGGCAACGAGGCGAATTCTCTTTGCGCACGAATAGCTCGCATAGCATCATAACCGTCCATTTCGGGCATCATAATATCCATCAGTATGATGTCCAGATCCTTGTTTTGATCCAGTTTATCCAGAGCATCTCTGCCATTTTCGGCAGTTACCAGATGCATTTGATACTTTTTCAGCACAGTAGTCAGTGCTTGAACATTGCGTGGATCATCATCAACGATCATCATCTTGCGACCGACAAGTGTATTGTCATCCTGACGCACCTTGGTGATCAACTTCTGCTTTGCTACCGGTAACTTGCTTTCTACGCGATGCAAGAATAACCCCACTTCGCTGAGTAGCAGTTCTGGAGAGCCAATGTCCTTGACGATATTGATACGTCCCAAAGCGTCAAGCTCGGCCCTTTCATCTTCGGTCAAACCTTCCTTGCTAAAAACCAAAAGAGGGTGAGTGTAATTGCTGGACAGGAATTTTCTCGCCAGGGTCAAACCATCCATGTCATCCAAATGCATATTGATGATCGAGCAATCGTAGTTTTTCTCGCTCCAGAACTTGATTGCCGAATCACCATCCGGAACGGCATCGATAGTGCAGTCTCCGTTCTCTAAAAGTTCTACAAGCGAGCTTCTTATCGTTTGATCCGATTCGGCAATAAGGATTGCACCATCGCGCTTCTGCAAGTGCTCATCGATTTTTTCAATCGCATGGTTGAGCGTTTCCAGGGTAATCGGTTTTTCCAGGTAGCCGACAGCACCGAGGCTGAGACCACGGTGCTGTTCACTGGCACCCGAAATAATGTGGACTGGGATATGTCGTGTCTCAGGCGTGTTCTTAAGTTGATCAAGAACAACCCAGCCTTCAATGTCGGGCAGACGCAAGTCGAGAGTTATGGCATCAGGCTGAAGTCTGCGAGAAAGAAGCAAGCCGTCTTTCCCTTTGAGAGTAACTACACCTTTGAATTTGTTCTTGCGTGCCAGGTCCAGGAGCATGGTGGCAAACGGTTTGTCGTCTTCGATGATGAGCATGACGCGGTCGCCTTCATTGATATTGAGGCGATCATCTGGCACGTCGGAGTGCAGAAAAGCATCATGATCTTTTTCTTCCTGAAGCGATTCGACAGCAGGCGCTGCGCTTGCCGGCGCAGTCACTCGGCGCTTGGGGGTGATGTTGCCTTTGAAGACCTGCGGCAGATGCAGAGTAAAAGTGCTGCCCTTGCCCAACTCACTTTTCACATCGACCCAACCGCCGAGCATTGCCGATAACTCGCGGCAGATTGAAAGACCCAAGCCGGTGCCGCCGAACTTTCGTGTCGAGGATGAATCAGCCTGGTGAAACGCTTCGAAAACGAGGGCTTGTTGCTCGGGCGCAATTCCAATACCAGTGTCGGTGATGGCGAACTGCAGGTAGTCTTCACTGCCGCTTCCATTTCCGTCTTCCGCCTTGGCGGCTCGAATATTTACGCTGACGGAGCCTTTCTCCGTAAACTTGAATGCATTGCTCAAAAGATTGTTCAGCAATTGCATGAGGCGACGCTCGTCCGAGCGGATCATTCTTGGAATGTTGGGCTGGACATCGATATCGAAATGAATTTTCTTGCCTTCGGCGACTTTGGCGAAACTTCTATTCAGGTCCATGACCACATCGGCCAGCTCAATATTCTTGATTTCAGGAGTGATGCGGCCGGCCTCAATCTTCGACAAATCGAGAATGTCATCAATGAGGGTAAGCAAGGTTTTTCCAGCCAAATTGATGTTTTTCGCAAAGTCAATCTGTGACTCGTTGAGATTGCCTTCCTCGTTATCAGCCAACAGTTCGGAGAAGATGAGCAAAGAGTTGAGTGGAGTGCGCAAGTCGTGAGACATGTTTGCCAGAAATTCCGACTTATATTTCGAAGAAACTGCCAGTTGCTGAGCCTTGTCTTCGAGGCTCTGACGCATGCCCTCAAGCTCGATGTTTTTCTCGAAAACTAACGCGTTCTGCTCTTCGAGTGCATCTTGCTTCTGTTGCATTTCCTCGTTGGCATGGCGTAACTCTTCTTGCTGCGTCTCCAATTCTTCGGTTTGTGCTTCCAATTCTTCTTGCTGCAGACGCAACTCTTCATTTAGCTTATTCGACTCATCCAGGAGGTTTTCGGTTAACTGAGCGGCTTCGACCGAGGCGAATACAACGCCGAGCAGATCGCACAACTCTTCAGTAAGAGTCATTGAAGCCTGAGAGAATTTTTTCTCAGAGGCTATTTCCAAAACACCACGAATCTCGCCCTCAAAAATAATGGGAAAGATATGAACATCTACTGCTGCGGTGTCAGCAAGCGCTGATTTAATTTTAAAGGCTCCCGCCTTGACCGACTCCAGGTGGACGTGTGACTTGTCGGCGGCACACTGCCCAAGGGCTCCCTCTCCGAATCTTATTGATTGCGGCAAAGCATCGGCAGAGTCGCAAGCAAAAGTAGAAGTAAGCAGCAAGGTGTCAACTTTCTCAGAAGTATCCGAACGATACAGCGCCGCTTGATGCGCCTCTACCAGTGGTGCCAATTTGCTGAGAACAATAGCTCCGGCTTTCTTGTAATCTCGCTGTCCCTGCAAGGCGAAAGAGAAATCATTGATATTCTTCTTTACCCAGCCGGCCCTCTCTTGCTGGCCGGACAGTTCTTCCAGACGATCGGACATGGAATCGAAAGCACGTGCCAGAGCTCCCAATTCATCTTTATTTTGCAGATTGATTTTGTGTTTGTATTCGCCCTTGCCGATAATTTCAATGCCTTCCATCAGGGCGGAAATTGCCCGGTTCATTGAAACGACAACAATTGCAGAAATTCCACCCAGCAAACCAACCAGCAAAATGGTAACCAGAAGAGACGCGTACTGGCTGGTCTCGACACTTTCCAGTGCAGACTGCGTGCGCACTTTTAATAGCGCCTGTTCATCGTCCTTCATCTCATCAATGAGACTTTTGATGCTGGATGCGTAGCTGCTCTCAAATGATTTTTCCAGTGTGGTTCGCCACTGTGTCGATCCGATTGGCGCTTCTTGAGAAATCAATTGATTCCATTCATTGAACCTGGAATCGACTAGGGCCTTGCACTCCAAAATCCGCGCTGTCTGCTTCGGGTTATCGGCAGTGAGCGTCCGAATCTCATCGCAAAGCGCATTAACATCGGACTTGGCTTTTTGAAAACTCTTTGCTTTAGCCTGATTGCGCGTGACCAGAATTCCACGTACATAGGTTTCGGTCTCTTTGAGGACGCTATAAAGTCTGTCGAGCCGTCCTATCACTACCTGGGTATGCTCGACCCAACCTCTCGTCTCATTGACCTTTTTAGTGTTGTCCTGCGAAACCCAGGCGCTGACCATAATAGCCAGAACCGCAATCAGAAAGACCAGCGTTATTCGCGTTGTGAGCTTCATGCCCGAGTGTGCCAGGTGCCTCAGATTTCAATTGTACATATTGAATCCCCTCCTTTGTTGCCCGCCCAGCAAGAAGTTCACGATTTAAACTGTTTTTTCACAGAGAAAAACATCCCGCGGTACAAATCTGACATTTTTGCTCCTCTTGCCTTTTTCCAAAGGGCGGTATTGGTGGTGGTGGCACGGGTTCTTGAGAGGTGCTCAACACCGCATAAAATGTCGCCATATGGAGAAGCCGCCATTTTCATGACGGCTGCTCCCGGCTGGTCTTCCCACAAAATTTGCTGACTGATTGCGACGCCTAATATTGAAGTTTCGGAAACTGCAAAACCGCTTTGCCGGCCTCCTCGATATAAGGCTTGGCTCCCTGATAAACGGCAGCACAACCGGCGCCGACCGCTCCTGTAATAAAGAGTCCAGTTAAAATCGGGCTTTCGACTACTACGGCTGCAATTGTCAGTCCGGTGGCGACGCCGACTTCTGCGACGGCCAGAGGGTTTTTCGCGACTTCCTTTGCCAAAATCGGACCATGCGATTGCATCATGCCCCAGGTTTCGCCGGCCAGGTGCTGAGCATCGTCCAATACATGTTTTGCATCAATTCTGTTGTTGGTGCCGAGTTGGAATTCGAATGGATTAGACATAGTAGCGATCCTCAGAGTAATCATCGGGATTGGGAAGTTGGGGTCGGGACATCGACTCGTCCGTCGATGAACACACAATAAGGAAATCGCGGCTGCCGGTAACTGTTGAATTCAACAGTTCTGCCCCACCCCCCAAAAAAAACCTTCAGGAAACAAGCAAAACGCAAGGACGTTCCAGAGAATTTCAATTAGCAAGAGCAAAGACTAAAGAACCCTTCATTACCATTCTTATAAGGGTTTCAATGAGATAATTGTCGCGGTTCTTCCAAGACCAATTTTCGGGCGACAGGTCGTCAGATCTTGGCTCGTCCAGCTCTTCAAAAACCGAATACGCCGCCTGGCCCAATGGGGCTTAAGCCGGCGCTATTTCTGACATTTCGAGGGCGCGAAATTGACACCCGGGGGACGCCACAGTGCTTGAGAAAGACCTAAATAGGAGCTTCGAGGTTCAGATGCCAACTACTACAAATCTGTCTAACCTGCCGATAGTCAGTGGGTACAAGGTCGAGAACCGCGCCCTGCTAGCCTGGGTGGAAAAAATGGCTGCCATGTGCCAACCGGATCGCATTTACTGGTGCGATGGCTCCAAGGAAGAAACAGACCGTTTATGCACTCAGATGGTTGCCGAAGGCAAGCTCTTGCGGCTCAATCCGGACAAACGTCCCAACAGTTATCTCGCCTGGTCCGATCCGTCAGATGTCGCAAGAGTCGAGGATCGGACTTTTGTATGCAGCGAATCGGCGGAAACTGCCGGTCCCAATAATAATTGGATGAAACCGCAAGACGCCAAAGAAAAATTGACCGGTCTTTTTACCGGTTGCATGCGCGGTCGAACCATGTACGTAGTGCCATTCTCGATGGGGCCGCTCGGCTCGCCCCTCTCGCATGTCGGCGTTGAAATCACCGATTCGCCCTATGTAGTCGTCAGCATGCGCACCATGACCCGCATGGGCAAAGCTGCAATCGATATTCTGGGCCCGGACGGCAATTTCGTTCAGTGCTTGCATTCAGTCGGCATGCCGCTGGAAGTCGGACAACCGGACGTAAGCTGGCCCTGCAACAGCGAACACAAATACATCGTTCATTTCCCGGAAAGCCGCGAAATATGGTCTTTCGGTTCCGGATATGGTGGCAACGCGCTTTTGGGCAAAAAATGCTTTGCGCTGCGCATCGCTTCCACAATGGGCAAAGAAGAAGGCTGGCTGGCCGAGCACATGCTCATCATGGGAGTGCAAAATCCGGAAGGTCAAAAGAAATATTTTGCAGCTGCTTTCCCGAGCGCCTGCGGAAAAACCAACCTGGCCATGTTGATTCCTCCTTTAGGCATCAAAGGCTGGAAGGTGACTACAGTCGGCGACGATATTGCCTGGATCAAGCCCGGCAAGGACGGTCGCTTCTACGCCATCAACCCGGAGGCCGGATATTTCGGAGTCGCCCCCGGCACTTCG
>PNKB01000171.1 GCA_013997645.1 Cyanobacteria bacterium PR.3.49 | reverse complement strand
TCTTTGCTGTCATTCATCGATACTTTCCTTTTGTCCGTCACCCGGTGGGGGGAGACCAAAGTTAATCTTACAGGGAATAATGTAATTGGGTTTCCTTGCCAATTTCGACTGGGGGGTTGAGTGGTTATGGGTTGCCGTACTCGAGCACTTATTCGAAAACACAGACATATTCGTCGGTGTACAGGAAGTGGCGCTATTGCAGAATTTGCGCCGGTTCTGTTCATCTTTTTTCTGGTCATTCTTTTTCCGCTCATCAACTTGATTGGATTTGCGACAAGTTCTGCAACTGTTCTCATGATTACAAGGCAATCGGCCAGTATTGCCGGAGCTTCGACCACCTGGCAGGATGCCGTGGCGGGGATGGAGCAAGAGACCACCAAGTGGAAAAACTCCGGTTTCGGCAAATTTGCCAATATCACACCGGTAGGTGGAGCAAACGGCTGCGGTGCAGATCTCTACATTGCTCAAACCAACCTTTCTTCCGGCACTACAACATACGGAAGCAAGAACTCCGGGCTGGGTGCGCCGGCTGATACTCAAAACAATATTTTCGAGTATCAAATTCGCACACAGTTCAGGATTAATCCGTGGTTGAACATGTCGGGCATGCCGTTCATCGGCTCCGTTCCAATCGTCGGTCAACCGGCAAATTGCGCATACATCGCCAACAGTAATGTCGAGCATCCGGAAGGCTTGCAGTAGGAAACTAAGGGCGGCGCGTCACTGCCTTTCTGCGGGCTGATAACCCATGCCGCTTACTTCGTTGAAGAACCATCGGACACAGAATCGCGCTCGCGATCGAAGACAAGTTCGCCCTGCAAAAATGTTTGCATCACGCGCGCTTTATGAATATCTTCGGGCTGGACCTCAAATAGATTTTTGTCCAGAACAATCAAGTCGGCGGACTTGCCGACCTCAAGCGAGCCAGTCTCACTGTCCGTATGATCGACGAACGCGCCGCCACATGTGTACGCAGCAAGAATATCCAACAAATTGACGCGCTCGTCCTCATTGAGAGGTTCGTCTTTCTTGGTGCTTCCGTCCTCCGACAGCCCTCTGCGGGTGACTGCCACTTCGATTGCATCCAGAGGATTTAGAGAGCTTACGGTCCAATCACTGCCCGCCGACAATACGCAGCCCTGGCGCAGCAAACTGTTGATCGGATACATGCTGTTGGTGCGCTCCTCACCCAAAACCGGCACGGTCAGTTCTTTCACGAATACATCCCGATATGCCCAAAGGGGCTGGAAAGTAGCCGTCACTCCCAGCTTTCTAAAGCGAGTCAAATCACTCTTGTCTATTAGTTGAAGGTGCGCAATATGCGGGCGGTGACCAAGATCGCCGTTGGCTTTTCGTGCCGCTTCAATCGAATTCAACGCCTGCCGCACCGCTCTGTCGCCGATTGCATGGATGTGAATCTGGAAGCCTTCCTTATCGAAAAGAGTTGCTATTTCGGCAAACTTAGAATCGGTCCAGTTGCTGATTCCCGTTTCTTCTTTCTTATCCGAATAAGGCGACAGCAATGCCGCTGTGTGAGTTTCCACAACACCATCAGCAAAAAACTTCGCCGCTCCAATCTTCAGCCGACCGCCCGAATACTTCTTTCTAAGCTTGATGGCATGCGAAACTTGCTTACGGTCACCATTCGGATCAGTTTCAAGCGCAGTTCGCACTCTTAAGGTGAGTGCTTTGCTGGCAACCAGGTTTTTGTATGCTCGCAAAATGTCTTCACCGGTATTAGCCTCGATGACGGAAGTAATCCCGAAGGAATTGGCATATCTCACAGCATTTTTAGTGCCTGCGAGCATTTCAGCAGCCGTGACGGCTGGAGATTTGCGGCGAATCAGATCCATTGCTGCTTCCCGAAATGCACCGCTCGGCTCAGATGTTGAGGCATCTCTTTCTATTCTTCCCAGAGGTGGATCGGCGGTTTTCGCTGTCACACCGGCCAGCTCTATAGCTTTTGAATTAGCCCATGCGGAATGACCATCGTTCGATATCAAAAAAACCGGTCTGTCGCTGACGACCGCATCAAGCACTTCTTTTCTAGGATTTGCATTGGCAAACAAAGTAAGCGCCCAATTTCCTCCCAAAATCCACTTCTTGTCCGGATTTTTCTCGGCGTAGTCTTTCAGCCTTTGCTTTATTTGGTCCACATTGGCAGCGCCTTCGAGATTGAGCTGTGAGAGCTCGACACCGCCTTCTGCAAGGTGTACATGATTGTCATGAAAACCAGGCAGAATCATTCGTCCCTGCAAGTCGACAACTTTTGTTCGGGGACCGATTTCTGATTGGGCGAGCCGGTCGCTGCCTACATAACTAATCCGTCCATTGCTCACGGCAATAGCTTCAGCCCAACGCCTGGCGGCATCCATTGTGCAAACTGCGCCGTTTTTGAAAACCAGATCTGCCGAACGCTTTTCTACACGAGAAGACGGTTTCTCTTCAGCCTGGCGCGATGCAGTAGCTCCTTCGTCAGCGGGATTTTGTCCTGCGCTGGATGATGAATCGGCAGTATGCACAAAAGGTTTTGCAAATGCCGGATGCATCGCCGCTGCAAATACGATGGCTATCCCAAAGGAAAGCAAATTGCGCTTGGCAAAAGACATAGTACGTTTCCTCTTATGATTCTGAACACTTGCGCGAAAGCTGGGGAACTGAAGAGTATAATCGCTCGAGATTGAGAAGAGATCCCCCGATGCAAAAGTTCGATGTAGTTGTAATTGGTGCCGGCGGCGCTGGGATGATGTGCGCGATTCATGCGGGAAGACGCGGGCGCAAAGTGGCGCTTGTCGATCATGCAACGGTCATAGGCAGAAAAATTCTCATATCCGGCGGCGGGCGATGTAATTTCACCAACCTTTATGCCGGTCCGGATAATTATGTTTCCAGTAACCCGCACTTTGCCAAGTCGGCTCTCTCGAGATTCTCGCCAGGCGATTTTATCGAGATGGTTGAGAATCATCAGATTGCGTATCACGAAAAGAAGCTTGGCCAGCTCTTTTGCGATGGCTCTGCACAGCAGATTGTCGATCTGCTCGTTCATGAATCGGAAAAGGCAGGCGTAGCATTTTTCAAAGGTCGCGTTGTCAAAGAAGTTGTAAAAGACGACGGTTTCTTAATCCACACAAACAGCGAGACCTTCTCATGCCAGTCGTTGGTGATTGCCACCGGTGGTCTTTCCATTCCGCAAATCGGCGCCACAGGCTTTGGTTATAGCATCGCTCAGCAGTTCGACATCAAGGTTGTGGAAACAGCACCGGCACTAGACGGTTTCAATTTCGGCTCGGCTGATTTATCGAAATTCAAAGAATTGACGGGGGTTTCCGTTGATTCAATTGTCTCGGTCAAGAAGGTAGCATTCCGCGAAAATATTCTCTTTACTCACACCGGGCTTTCCGGCCCGGCGAGCCTGCAGGCGTCACTTTACTGGAAGAAAGGCGATCCAATTGCAATCAACATTGCCCCGGATATCGACCCGGTGGCATACTTTAACGAGCGTTTTGCCGATGGTTCCAACAAAGAAGTGAAAAACATTCTTGCCGAAATCATCCCGCGCCGGCTGGCGGAAATACTCTGTCAGATGGAAAACATCAAAGGCAATATTTCCGAGCTTTCGGAGGTAAAGATGCGCAGCCTGACTTCAAAACTGGAGGACTGGCAAATCACACCGACGGGCACCGTCGGGTACAGAAAAGCGGAAGTCACCAGGGGTGGTATCGATACAAATGCTCTCTCATCGACAACAATGGAAGTAAAAAAAGTCCCTGGACTTTATTTCATTGGAGAGGTCGTTGATGTGACAGGGCAATTAGGCGGCTACAATTTCCAGTGGGCATGGGCATCAGGACATGCGGCTGGGCTTGCGGTTTAACTAGTTTGCAAGTAATGACTAGCGCTGCATGCTGTGGATGCCGGGGCTTGGAACATAGGGCTCTTTCGGCGGAAATGGATTATCGAAGCGAAGAAGTATGTACAAACCTTCTTCCTTTAAGACGGTGAACCCGGGCATTTCCATAAACGGACCTTTGTTTCTCGAGCGGGTGATAACGTAGCCGCGCGGCATACGAGCCAGCTCCGAAGTCAAAACGGCCCATGTCCATGCTTGTGACATTTGACGGTCGGCATAGAACGGAACGCCCGGTTTACGCATATCGAAAACAAAAGCTGGCTCTTCGAATTTGCCCACCATGCTAGCCATTTCGGGAATCGGACCTTCCCACTGCTTAGAAAGCGCAACAGTAACAGGCGGCGCCAGCAGCCCGACAATAAGCACCTGAGTAACCATCAGGACGCAGACGGCAATTAGTTTCTTACTCAACAAACTGCAAACGAACGCTGCTGTCACTGCCAATGCACATGCGGTGATCGCAGGTTGCACCAGAGGTAAAACTCCATCAGGCATATTGCGCACTTTGCCCAAGATAAAAGGCATTATGAAAAAAGCGACCGTGTAAGCGATTGCCAAAAGTCCAATCGGCACGCTCAAGCGCTTACGACTGCTCGATGCAAAAATGCGCTCTATCTCTAGGGCGAACAATATTGCAGCCGCAGGAAAGGCGGGCAATGTATAAGGAAGAAGTTTGGATACACTGGCACTGAAGAAAACTACAGTAATTACCAACCACAGCGCTGCAAAATACTGCAGTGACATTTGCGGATCCATTTTGCTCAGCTCGGCCGGCACCAGGAGCAAACGTTGAATCCAGCCATTTGCTGCAGACAACGGTGCTTTCAATTTATCTTTCAAACTCCTGGCAATTTCAAAAAAAGCTTGCGGCAAGAAAAGTGAAAATGGGAAAAAACCACCCATGACGGCAGCGGTATGGTACCAGACAGGCTCTTTGTGCGAATCGACGACAGTTGTAAAACGCTGGAAATTCTCACGAATGAAAAACTCCTGGAAATATTCACCCTTAGTTGCGATGATTTCGAGAACGAACCAGGGCAAGGCCAAAACTGCCACAATCATTGCGCCGACTAAAGGAAAGAAGCGCTGCCATGCTTGCTTCAACCCACCCGTGGTGACGTAGTAAGTGCCCAGAATCGCAACCGGCAGAACAATAGCCACAGGGCCTTTTGTCATGACGGCAAAGGCCATCAGCACATAACCGGCAACGGCAAGCAATTTGTTTTGCTTCTCGTGAAAAGCCGCATAGAAAGCCATAAGTGAACTAGCCAGAAAGAGCGACAGCGGCATATCCGTGATGCATTCGCGAGCTGTTCCAAAGAACAACGGCGCCGCAACGAGCGAAACTGCAGCCAGAAGGCCGGCCCTGAGACTAACGTAGCGAGTTAGAAACGCCTGCGTCAGTACGATGAGAATGACACCGCAGGCGGCACCAAATGAGCGAGCAACACCTTCGCTGACGCCGAATATGCTGAATAAGAACGCCTGTGCCCAGATGACCAGCGGAGGCTTTGTGTAGCGAACAATGTAGTTGAGATGGGTCGTTAAATAGTCGCCGTTCTTCAGCATTTCTCTTGCCGGCTCGGCGTACAGCGCCTCATCGGGGTTGAACAAGGGAAAGCTACCAATCCCGTTAAAGAAGACAGCAGTTGCTAAAACAAAAGTTGCAAAAATCGCCCAGGTATTAATATTGCTCCAGGGATGGAGAGTCAGTGCCTGAACTTTTTCTTCCGGCACGCTGGTTGTGGACGCGGACGCATTCATAGAGTCAAAGATAACTAGATCCTGCGGTCTAAATGACAACACAGTGCCAATCTTAATGTAAATCTACTTAAGCAGCCCTGAGCTTCACCTCCCAAACCGCAATACCAGCAAGGGTTTTAAGACTTTACCGCCAAACTTTCCCGGCAAGACGCTACAAAGAGGCTACAAAGACGCGAAAGCATCATGAAAACGCCTTTCCCATAACTTAAAATAAAGGACTTGTGATGGTTTTGACGCAAGCCCGGTGCCCTCGTACAGGTCTGCGGTCAATATCCGTCCTGTCCACATACAATTGGGGTTCTTGCCATGGAAGTATCAAAAAGAATGAAGTCGATTCCTCCGTATGTATTTGCGGAAATCGACAAGAAACGCCAGGCTGCTGTTGCACGCGGAGTTGATGTAATCAACCTGGGCATCGGCGATCCCGATCAACCTACGCCAAAACACATTGTCGATGCGATGCACAAAGCCATCGACAATCCCGCCAATCATAAGTATCCACCCTTCGGCGGAACACCCGAGTTCAAAGCTGCCGCAGCCAAATACGTCAAAAATCGTTTTGGCGTAACGGTTGATCCCGCCACTGAAGTGACCTCCCTCATCGGGTCGAAAGAAGGTCTGCACAACACGATCATGGCATTCGTCGACAGCGGTGATATCAACATCATTCCTGACCCTGCCTATCCGGTATACAAAACATCGACTATCCTTGCAGGCGGCGAGCCTTATTTCATGCCGCTTACAGCGGAAAACAATTTCTTGCCTGACCTGGATGCAATTCCAGCTGACGTTTTGAAACGCGCCAAGCTGATCATGCTCAACTACCCCAACAACCCCACTGCGGGAGTTGCGGATCTGGAGTTTTTCAAAAAGCTAGTCGAATTCGCCAAGAAGCATGACTTGCTGGTTTGTCACGATTTGTCCTATCCGGAAATGACCTACGAAGGTTATGTTGCTCCCTCGATCTTCCAGGTTGAAGGTGCAAAGGATGTAGCAATCGAACTGCACACATTGTCCAAATCGTTCAACATGACCGGCTGGAGAATTGGTTTTGCAATCGGCAACCCCGTTGCAATAAAAGCACTGGGTTCGATCAAGTCCAACTGCGACACTGACATTTTCCGCGCCATTCAAATTGCCGGCATCGCCGCTCTGGAAGGGCCGATGGACCACATCGAAGAGTGCAATAAACTCTACATCGAGCGCCGCGATTTAGCTGTTTCCGAATTGACCAAACTCGGTTGGAACGTCAAGCCGATCAAAGCCACTTTCTACATGTGGTTGAAAACGCCAGAAGGCATGACCTCTGCCGAATTCGCAGAAATCATGCTGGACAAAGCCGGCATTGTCGTTCCGCCAGGTACCGCATACGGTCCGCACGGTGAAGGTTGGTTCCGCATGGGACTGTGCGCAGACAAAGCACGAATGAAAGAAGCATTCGAGCGCATGGCTAAGCACGAAATCACTTTCGATATGAAGAAAAAAGCGAAAGTCTAACCTGCGGCAAATCACTGATGTAGTAAGAGGGAGGAATATTTCTGTGAAATATCACCTCCCTCTTTTGCTTTTGGTGATAAGTGCAATCAATGGATTTGTAATCTCATCGTCTGCTTTCGCGCCAGTGGAAGCGCACTCTCTTGAATTGCGCGCAGGCGTCAAGGCCGAGACGAATGTCGGTCAAGACAGCGAAAAAGAATATGTCGAGTCGAAACACTTTCCAAAAAAGGGTAAGTACCTCGATTGGATTGAAGCGAATAAATTGAGCAACAAAGGCGTGCGGCTGGCTCGCTCAGGACAATTTCAACAAGCGATACCTTACTTTCAACAAGCAATTCAACGCTACGGACACGACTACACTTATTATGAAAATCTCGGCGCGGCGCAGCACAAGTCCGGAAATTTAGAGCGCGCCGAATCAACCACTGAGATGGCAGCGCACATGGCACCCAGACGCTGGGGTCCGTGGTTTAACCTCGGGCTTATATTAACCAAACAACACGAGTACAAACGTGCGCTGGCGGCATTGAGAAAAGCAAAAGCTTTGAAGGCTCCGGCGGCAAAAATTACAGGTATCAATCGTTTGATTTCCGCTCTGGAAATTAAGCTTGACGAAGGTAATGCCGCAGCTACTGCATCGTCTACAGCGAAGACAAATAGTTCTCAGAACCAAACAGAAGCAACCGAAGCACTTCCCCGTATCGGCCCTCAACAAGAGGCGACTCCGGCTTTGACCGAACTGGGGGGCAGTTCGGCAGCGTCATCAGCAATCGAGAAAACCCCTGTGGCATCACCCCCTGCAATTACTCCGGAACCCGCCGCCGCTGCCTCTGTCACTGAACCTACACCTACACCTGCACCTAACACCGTCGCCCCATCCCCCACCAGCGAAAAAGGAAATTGAAATGTCCAACAGCAATCTCAGGATCGCCCTCATGGGTTTTGGTTTAGCAGGCGAAATCTTTCATGCGCCTATACTGAAAGTGACAGATGGGTTGGAAGTTACTGTGATCACCAGCAGCGACAGCACTCGGCAAAAGAAGGCTGCAACAGTGTTTCCCAAAGCGGAAATTGTTGATTCATTCGACACCGCGATCAAATCGCACAAAGAAAAGTTTGACCTGGCAGTTATCGTATCGCCGAACAAGTGGCACGCACCTCAAGCTAAAGCTGCACTGGAAGCCGGCAAGAGTGTAGTGGTCGATAAACCGTTTGCCGTAAACAGCAGAGAATGTCGCGAGTTGATTGAAACGGCGCAAAAGCACAAACAATTGCTTACCGTATATCAAAACCGTCGATGGGACAACGATTTCCTGACCTTGCAAAAACTGTTGAAAGATAATGTACTGCAAGACGTCGTTAGATTCGAATCTCGCTTCGAGCGTTTTCGCAATAAAATCGACACAAAGAAGTGGCGCGAGGTTGTAGGCACGGACGAAGGCGGCGGACTGCTCTTTGACTTGGGCAGTCACCTGATAGATCAAGCGTGTGTGCTATTCGGAACTCCGACAACTATCTATTGTGAGCTGGATAAACGCAGGGATGGGGTACGAGCGGATGACGATGCGTTCGTTGCTTTAGAGTTTGAAAGCGGAGTTCGTGCTCACCTCCATGCCAACATGGTGTCGGCAATTCCTGGTCCACGCTTTAGATTATTGGCTATGAACGGCGGCTACGAGAAATTCGGATTAGACCCGCAGGAAGATGCCTTGCGCGCCGGACTAACACCCAAAGAAAAGAACTGGGGCATAGAAAGCGCAAGTCTATCCGGCAAATTGGCAATAGAAAGAAACGGCAAGATGGTAACCGAATCTCTTGTCTGTGAAAAAGGAAACTACCAACTTTTCTACATCGCTTTGCGCGATGCAATTGCAAACAACACCCCTGCTCCGGTCGATCCGGAAGACGCATTGAAGACCATCAGCATCATCGAACATGCGAGGCAAAGTTCGCAACTTGGTCGCAAGTTGGAATTTCAATCGCTCGTTGTCTCTCGATAACTAAATAACCATTTTCTTCGATAAAATCACAGCGCGGTTGGTGTGCTCAGCCAACCATCTGGGCACTCGAAAAGCCGCTTCTTGTAATTCGCCCAAGCAATTTCAAATCACAATCTTTGTTAGATTTTCTGGAGTTTGTCTAACAACTCTTCCTTGTGAGAGAAAACCGAGAAAATCTAACAAACTGATAGCTCGTTTCGTAAGCGCAAGGAAATCGTTAAAACGCCGGAGTTTCCCGGCATGTCACCCAATTGGCAAAGCATTTCCGCTAAAATGTGCCAAGAACTTCGACGATCAGCCCTTTTATCCACTATTAGTTTGACACTGGTCTTAACCAATTTGAGAATTTCAGAACACACACAGCTACTGCAACTCAAACGCCTGATTAAGGCAGCAGCAGGAGACTCATCCAAGTCAGATCAAAAGCCGCTAGATACTGCGTTTCTTTCAACAATAGTTTGCCTCACGGCATTGAATGTTCTGGCCCGAAATGGTTGTCTGCAACATCTTCAAGAATTGTTCAGCGTTGTTTCGACACCTGAACCATTCGATATTTTTTCACTTGAGCCCGATCAATTGTCAGCGCTTGCCACTGCACTATTCCAGCGCGCAACGAAGTTAGCGCCGGCAACAGTTAGAAATGCTATGCCTGCTCCCTTATCCATCACAAAGAAGCAATGCACAGCCTTTAGAAATTTCCTGCAGGCAACAAATACTTTCCCTTTATTCGCAAAGGAAAGCGCCATTGCACACGCATATCAATTGTGCGCACAGAGCAGGAGGAAAATCGCTCTCAAACAAGTTCAATCTTCCAACAAAGAAATAGCTGCGGAGACTCTCATATCTTTCACCCAACTGTACACTCCAGGGTGGGTCGTTGAAACACTTATCGAAAATACGATTCCAGAACGTTGCCAGAAAGAATTCAATGTTATCGATCCTGCTTGTGGTGGTGGAAACTTTTTACTTCCGGCGTTCGACCATTTACTTCAGAGTTTTACCAATGAAGGATTGTCAGAAAGAGAAGCAGTCGAGCTGATAGCCGACGGCTTACTTTGCGGAGTCGACCTCGACCCGCATGCCGTCTGGATTACGCACATGGCTCTGACAGTACGCTGTTTGCGTTTGGAAGCACCGAGAGAAATTCAGTTCAAAGGTATTCAACTTTTGTCACCTGCCGAAAAAGATAATCTTCTTGGTTCACTCGATAGAAGTTATGACTCACAACCCGATCATCCGTTGGGAAAAAGATACAACGCCGTCCTAACAAATCCGCCGTACATCGGAAGAAAGCTACTCAGTCGAGAGCTGAAGCAGCTTTTGAAAACCCACTATGCAGAAGACAGCCACGATATTTCGGTGGCATTTACTCGACGCTGTCTGGAGCTTTTGAAAGATAACGGAAGGCTCGGCTTGATCACACAATCGTCCATTCTATATTTGCCAAGCTCCAGACCCTTTCGTGAAACACTGATTAATAGCCATAGGCCCGAACTAGTTATTGAAGCCGGAACAGGAATTTTCCCGCTGCAAAGCGGCGAAAAGATCGATAGTGTAATTATGGTTATTGGGCAAAAAGCAGAAAAGCAGAAATCAGGAAACCCGAGAGACGAAAACCAGAAATACGAAATCGGGAATCAAGAAAACGAAAATTGCCTCTTCATAAACTTGCGCGCTGAAGATGATAAGCCTCTTGCGCTCGGTCGCGCGCTTAGAGAACCTGGGCGTTTTTCAAACGCATACTTGCGATCGCTTTCTGCGTTCAGAAGGTTTCCTAACTGTCAGTTTAATTACTCATGCCCGCAAGCTGCTCTCACGCTATTTGAAAAATTGCCCAAATTGGAAGAATTTGCGGATGTTCGCCAGGGGCTCGCCACAACCAACAACGCGCGTTTTGTTCGCTTCATCTGGGAAGTGCCGAAGCAAGACTTATGCAAAATCTGGTTTCCCTATGTCAAAGGGGCAGGGTCAAAACGGTGGTACAGTCCGATTCTTAACGTAGTTAATTGGGAAAACGACGGAGCAGAGATTAAGACGGCGGTAAGTGAAGCGTATCCATATTTAAAGGGCAAGGTTCATTGGGTCGTCAAAAACGAAAAACACTATTTTCGTGAAGGGCTGTCATTCTCTTTTGTTAATAGCCAGAATTTTGCAGCGCGTCTCATGCCCTCCGGCTGCATTTTCGATGTGGCGGCTTCCGCACTCTTTCCACTCAAGATCAATCGCCTGACACTTCTGGCATTTCTAAATTCGAGCTATGCCGGAAAAATGGCCCACCTTATCAATCCCACCATCAATTTCCAGGTGGGCGATGTAAAACGCCTTCCATTCATACCTTTTAGCGAGGACGAGTGCGACGAGCTGGCAAAATTAGCGGCTATTTGCATTGAGGCGTCAAAGACTTTGATGAGCGAGCGAGACTTTCATATAGCGCTAGTATTGGACAATACAAACGACTTGCCTATGCTCGAAAATATTCTGAGTAAAAGAAATAGCAGCGTTGAGGCTGCGTTCCAAGAACATTGCACGAGTGTAAAAGAAAACGACAGACTTCTCGAATCAACGGAAACTCAAATCGACAAGTTTGTTCTTTCGACTTTGGAAACGAAAAGGATTCTTTCACCCGGTGAGTATGATGAAATCGAAAAGTGGCTGCTGACGGCATCCGGCAGAGCGCGCACAGAGCCTCTGAGTGAAAGAGAATATGCCGAGCGATCGCTCTTCCGGCTGGCGTTGATTCCAAGCAGTCAACAAAACAAACTGTCCGCCCCTGACATAGAGTGGCTGGAGGAGGCGCTGCAATCTACAATTCCCAAATGGATCGAAGAGCGCTTTGCCGAATTTCAACGCCAGCAATTTTCAGCAGTATGCATTGATAACAGCAACTTGCTTAGAAATTTTCCCGCACTTTCTCAAAGTCGTTCTTGACCCAGCTATAGCCGGACTTGACGTTGGTCGCTGCCACATAATCTGTTTCGAATTCAACCTTGTCCCTCTGCGACTTGCGAGGAAAAGTCAAACCGGGATTGCCGTTGAGACTGGTGATTGCTTCGATAAGACCATCATCGAAACGTCTGGAGCCCGACGAAGAGACAATAACGGGTAGCAGTTGCAGGTTTTTTGTGACCGTAAGACGGATAGTCGCTCTTCCAGGTGTATCTGCAGCTTCGCTCCAGCGAGTATAAATTGCTTCAGACAGTTGTTTGTGCCAGCGCTCCCAGGCCAGCACCATTTCTTTGGAACTACGCTCTGCGCCCAGATCGAATTTATTCGGCAGGTTTGCAAAGTCATTCGGCTTGAGAAGACCGAGTTTTACGCTATCGTCTTGCGCACGCCCTGCAAGCGGCTGCTTGAAAGTATTGGTGTCGACCAGTCCACCGCGAAAAGAAGGTGCTTCCACTGGCTCGGACCTGCCGATTCGTGTTGATTGGGCTTGACCTTGAAAGTTATTCGAATTGC
>PNKB01000170.1 GCA_013997645.1 Cyanobacteria bacterium PR.3.49 | reverse complement strand
AATCAAGGTTTTCGGGACTTTGAGGATAGTTGGTTACTTAGACAATACCGCTGTTTTTTCCGGTATTCTGGTCAATTTTTTGCGTATCTGGTTGAAGACGACAGGTACAAAGAAAAGAGTGAACAGGGTCGCCATGGAGAGTCCTCCGATCACCGCGCGCCCAAGGGGAGCGTTTTGCTCACCACCTTCACCCCAGCCCAAAGACATAGGTATCATCCCGATGATCATCGCCAGCGCCGTCATCAAAACCGGACGCAGTCGCGTTTTACCTGCTTCCAGACAAGCTGAGCGAATATCCAATCCTTCGGCCAGCTTTTCATTGGCGAAGGTCACCATCAATATGCTGTTGGCCGTAGCAACGCCGATACTCATAATTGCGCCCATCAGGGACGGCACATTGAAAGTGGTAGTGGTCATGAAAAGCATCCAGACTATCCCTGCGAATGCGCCGGGCAATGCTGTGATGATGATCAAAGGATCGCTCCAGCTCTGGAAATTGATCACCATCAGCAGATAGACAAGGACAATGGCACCAAGAAAGCCTATGCCCAGTTTCAAAAACGCACCGTCCATGCTTTCCACAAGCCCGCGCATAATGATCGAATTGCCTGGCTTCATCTGTGACCGGTACTCGTCCAGTATTTTGGAAATATCCTGCGAAACTCCTCCCAAGTCGCGCGTTTGCACGTTGGCGTAGATATCGAAAACCGGTTGAATGTTGGAATGGTTGATGGTTCCATAGCCACTGGCATGTTCTATGGTCGCCACATTGCCCAAAAACTCAGCATGCTGCGTCATTCCCCGCGTGGAAAGCGGAGTTTGCAGAATTGATTCCACCGAGTTCACTTTGTATTGCGGCGTTTGCACGGCCAGAAAATATTGTATTCCTGAAGCCGGATCCACCCAGTAATTGGGAGTGACTGCAGTATTGGAGCTCAGTGATACCAGAACGTCATTGGCAACGTCTCGTTGCGTAAGCCCGTAGCGCGCAGCCCTTGCTCGGTCTACGGTAAGCTTGAGTTGTGGAGCATCAACTTCCTGGTGCAAATGCACATCGGCAGCACCCGGCACTTTGCGCACCTTTTCGATAATTTCTTTGGCGATTTGCAAATTTTCTGCTTTGTTGTAGCCGGAAATTCGAATATTGATCGGTGCGGGCAGCCCAAAGCTCAATATCTGATTGACGATGTCGGCGGGCTGGTAATAAAAAGTCAGATTGGGAAATTTTTCATTGAGAGCGTTGCGTACAAGCTTCATATATTTCTGGGTCGAATACTTTCGGTGGTGGTGTAACGAAACCAGAATTTCGCCGTCGGCCGTGCCGATTGTTGCCGTGTCACCGAATGCAAGATTGAAAGCTTCTGCAGGTATGCCGATATTGTCGATGAGAAGGGCAATTTCCTCCTTTGGAATCACTTGGCGTATTTCTTCTTCTACCGCGCTGAAGATTTGCTCCGTTTTTTCAATTCGGGTTCCGCTCTGAGCTTTGACGTGCAAACGAAATTGACCCGCATCTACTGCCGGGAAAAAATCACGCCCTACAAGCGGCAGCATAAGCAGACCGGAAAGAACGATGAGCGATGCGAGAATCAAAATTGAGCGCGGCGCATCAAGAGCCCATCGTAATCCAGAAAGATAAACCCGGCGCAGATCATCGAATCGGATGTTGAAAGAATGGTGGAATTTTTGAAACAGATTCTGCTTTTCATTTGTTCCGTCATGTTCGAGTTCGTTCTTCAGCATGTAGCGAACCATCACAGGCACGATGGTTCTGGACAAAATGTAGGAGGCGAAGACTGCAAAAACAACGGCCAGAGCGAAGGGCACGAAAAGAAATCGGGCCGGACCCTCGAGCAGAATGACAGGCAGAAACACAACGCAAATTGCCGTGGTGGCAACAAACGTCGGAACGGCAATTTGTTCTGCCCCGTCCAGAATGGCTGTTTGCAGATCCTTGCCCAGCGCAATGTTTCTATGAATGTTTTCTATCTCGACTGTCGCATCGTCGACGAGTATGCCGATTGCCAGAGCTAGCCCACCTAAAGTCATGATGTTGAGCGACATTTGCAAGGCGCTCAATGCGATTACCGAACTCAAGATTGAAAGTGGAATTGAGACGAGCACTATGAGAGTGCTTCGCCAGCTGCCCAGGAAAAGCAAGATCATGGCGCCTGTAAGGCAAGCGGCAATTATCCCTTCGTGAACGACATTATCCACTGCGGCACGAACAAATATAGATTGATCGAATAGTTGTTCGATTTTCATTCCGGGTGGAGCTGCTGCTTGCAAGGTCGGCAGCAGATCTTTTATTTGCTTCACAATATCGAGAGTTGAGACCGCGCCATTTTTCAAAATCGTCACGAGAACTGAGCGCGATCCTTCGGCTCGTACCACGTTTTGTTGAACTGCAAATCCATCTCTTACATGTGCGACATCTCGCATGAATATGACCTTGCCGTTGATCATCTTCACGGGAAGACTGTTGAGAGCTGATATTACTTCCGGAGTATTGTTTAAGAGCACTCTGTAGTCCGTATCGCCGATTTTTGCTTTTCCGGATGGCAATGCCAGGTTTTGCGCATTGATAGCATCGTTGACCTCGCGAGCAGAAATGCCTTTGGATTGAAGCGCTCGTGGATCGATGTCGATCATAATTTGCCGCACTTTTCCGCCGTATGGCGCCGGCAGAGTGGTGCCCTGCACCACTGCCAGTGCTTGTCTGATGCGAAATATTCCATAGTCGTACAGCTGAGCTTCATTGAGCGTCTTGCTGCTCAACGCTAATTGAATGATAGGCACTGATGAGGCTGTGTAGCGCAAAATAATTGGCGGTTGCACGCCGGGAGGCATGCGGCGCAATATTCCTTGCGACACTGCAGTTGCTTGTGCCATAGCAGACTCGACGTTGGCGCCGGGGTGAAAGAAAAGACGAATGACACCTACGCCGTCGGTTGTTTGCGATTCTATGGATTTGATGTCTTTTACGTTTGCTGACAGTGAATACTCACTGTAAATGGTCAGACGTCTCTCCATCTCCTCGGCAGGCATGCCGCCGTAAGTCCAGATGATGCTGATTACCGGAATGTTGATGTCTGGAAAAATATCGACAGGTGTCGTTCGAATAGAACTTATGCCCAGTATGAGAATTAAGATCGCCATGACGACGAAAGTGTACGGACGGCTTAGAGCCAGCCTTACAACCCACATAATTGATGCCTCTGCTCGAAACTGTGTGCGAAGTGGCAAAATGAGCCACTTCTCCCTGCAATAGTTTTAGATTAGACCAGTCGTCTAGAAAGGTCAACTACCCCACAATAAATTGCTCCAGTTGAGCAGTTCGGTGCCCAGGCAATTGCCATCACTCAATCGAGTGAAGTGAAACGCGCATTTCGTGCTTGTTTAAGCGTGCTATGCAGGCGCTTACATTTTTACACCGCTGCCCATACAACAGAAATAGTCGGCGGGGTGACAATGAAAGTAACTAATATTTGGAACTGTGCGGCACCCGCTGCGTCCACATGTGACGATCACCGTGGAGATCGGGCAAACTTCAGGCGGTAACGAGCATGCAAAAGACAATTGATGAAGCAGCAAGAGAGCTGTTGTACGAAGCCGGCAGGGCGGGTGACCTTTTGATGAAACTTCGCAATGAGTTCGGAGATTTCGTCAAAGCAAAACGAGCTTATGTCGACACAGAAGAGATGAGATTGGCATACCTGGCAGGTTTGGAGCATTTAATTGCCGAAGGCAAGGCGAAACAAACTTTGGGCACCAAAGAGATGACAGTTTTTCGCGTGACCGAGCTAGGCAGAAACTCGCGGCAAACTGTGGAAGGCGCCCTGGCTGATTTGCTGGAAGCCGTTCAGGAAGATGGTTTTATCGCCAAGATCCACAGTGCAGAAGGTGAATACTTGCACTGCGGGACTCGTGTCTTCTCAGACATTGAGGAAGAGCGAATTATTTATCTCGAGGCATTCTGCAACTTGCTGCATCATGGGTACATTCAACCTACAAGCGAGTCCAAAGAAATGTCTATGTACTCCTTGGCTAATAAGAAGGCTTTGAGAAAGGCGATTTAGCTTGGCGAGATCAAAAAACGAAACCGATTGCATACTGGTCGATTTAGACGGCACACTGGCCGACTGTGCACACAGAATGCATTTCATCGAGCGAACTCCAAAGAACTGGAAAGGTTTTCTCGACCCCTTTCTTGTCGCGGAAGATCCACTTATAGAACCGGTCGCTAGGGTTGTCCGCTCAATGGCAGTGGATTATCCGATTATCTATGTTTCCGGACGAACAATTGAACTTTATGACACGACTAAAGATTGGCTGCACAAGCATGGGTTTTGGACGGAGCCATTCTTGTTGTTTATGCGCCCGGCAAAAGACTTTCGCAGCGACGTCATTGTGAAGCGCGAATTGCTCAAAAAAATTCGCAAGACTTGGAATCCCTGGCTGGCTATCGACGATCGAAACAGTGTCGTCAAAATGTGGCGCGAAGAGGGCCTAACGTGCCTTCAAGTCAGCGATGAAACCGACTGAGACTAAACTTGTTGTGGTTTGACCGGTTTCAAGGGAAGGCGAAACCAGAAGGTGCTGCCCTCGCCATCTTTGCTGGTAGCGCCAATGGTGCCGCCATGTGCTTCGATCAGCGCTTTGCAAATAGTGAGACCCAGCCCGCTGCCTTTCTTTTCGACTTCATTGGCGCTGTTGACCTGGTGATAGCGCTCAAATATCTTGTCTTGTTCGCCCGGAGGCAATCCGCGCCCCTGGTCTTTGACTTCGAAGAGCAGCACTTCTCCGTCCTCTTTCGTGCTCACTGTTATCTTCGAATCGTCCGGTGAAAATTTGATTGCATTGGAAAGCAAATTCGTCAGCACGCGAACGACCCTTTCTTCATCGCAGTGTATGTCGGCATTTGCAAGTTTGGACTCGATTGTGATCCGGCGCGCCTCAGCGCTATGCTGAAGCAGTTCCACCGCCTGTTCGATCATTGTGCTGTCGTCCGTATCTTGAATGTTCAGACTGAAACGGCCGGATTCGATTTTGTCTATATCAAGCAAATCGTTGATGAGCTGAATGAGCTTGCCGACCGAGGAATTGGCACGGCTTATCATGTTTCTGGCCTTATCGCTCGAATTGTCCATTGTGCCGCCGTCCAAAAGATTGAGCGTCAATTGCAGCGATGTAAGCGGTGAGCGAAGGTCGTGAGTGACCATGGCTAAGACTTCTTGCTTGGAGCGCTCTGCTTCCTGCAGCGCATGCGATACGGCGTGGACCACGTCATCGAGCATGGCCAGTTCGTCCGCTCCGCCCAATTTGCTGGGGATCTCTTTGTTGGCACCTAAGGCGACAATGTTGGCTGACAGCGTGTTGAAGCGGCGCGAGGTGTGTTTGTGAAAATACCAGAGCAGGCATATCACGAGAATAATATTGAACGACAGCCCGCCATAAACAATCCAGTTGACCCAAAACCTGGTTTTCTCGTTTAGCCTTTGATGCGCTATTGTTTTTTCTTCCTGCTTCTCGATTAGGGTCTTATTAATATCATTGAGCTTCTTTGCCTGCTTTGAAATTTGAAAAACAGCGTAGCGTTTTCCGGCTTCATCGCCTGATTCAAAGACACCTTGCGTTTCTTTGAAAAGTTTGAACGATTCATCCAGACGGTCTACCATCTCTTGAATTTCAGGATCGCTCACTTTGCCGTCTTTTTCAGTTTGCATTGCTCGGAAAGCTTCTTGCCGTTTGGTCATCTCCACGAGTGCTCTTTCAAACGTGTATTTGAAGCCGCCTTCTTTGTTGTATTGGTAGAAACCCATCGAAGCTGCAACACGCAAGACATTCATGATGAGAGCATTGGCTGCTGACATGATTTTTCTTGAATGAGCTTCTTGTTCGAACTGCTGCTCGACCACACTATGCGCAAAGGCCAGAGCACCTACGAAAGCAAGCTGGCAGATCAGTGCCACCGCAATGACGAAGGTCATTTGCTGGCTCAGAGTGAATTTGTCGGGACTAAGCCGCATGAAAGGTCGTTGAACTACTTGTGAGAATGTTTGCTCGCCACACATGTGGATTTTAGCAGGACTTAAAGCAACAACTGAGGCAGATATCTGCCTCAGTTACTGTACCTGCATTGGCAAAAAGCTATCTGCGTGGTTGTACAGCAGGCGCATGGCGAGCCCAGAAATTGGCTGTCACACGGCCGTCCTTGGAGCTTTCGATACGGTATTCGCTGCCATTATTCATTCGATAGACAGTAGCATACTGTCCGTGTCCATCTCGGACGATGCTATAGCCTGTCACGTTTTCAAGCTTTACGGAGCCTGTCTTTGTCTCGACTGTGAAAGTTACAGGTTTTGTCATTGTGGCATCTTTGCGCACTAACATTCCTGCTCTGTCTGCTTCCTCCCTCACAGTTACCTTGCTATTTTCAGATGCGTTCCAACCGCTTAGTTGTCTTTCCCAAGTCGTAACTTCGTTCCCGTTGGGGAGTCGTCTTGTTTCTTCATTTTCCCTTGCGTCTTGAGACAATCCTCCTCGCATCGAACTCCAGCCGGTCACGCCCTCTGCCGCACCTGGAGGCGCCATGTTATTCCAAACCCCTCCAGTTGGAGCTGTACGAGAATCGTTGGCGGTTCTTCCATTGGCACGTTCTCTATCTGTGATGCGGTCTGGAGCGACTGGCGGCGGCGAGGGCGCTACATTGATACGTCTATCGCCCGGATTGCCGGGACGTCCAGGATTTGTAGTCGTGCTTGGTGCTTGATTTACCATCGCCTCAGGGATCTTAATTGTCGTGTCATTCCTGATTCCCCTTACGTTGGAGATGTTGTTTTCTTTTGCAAGGTCTCGAGCGGCTTGCGCGATTTCCGAGTTGCTAGGTGCCTTTCCATTTTTGTGTGTTAGAACATCTCTAGCTATGTGTTCCAGGTTGTCTCCGTTTCTAAATTTGTAAACGTATTGTCCTTGATCGTTGGTACTAAATCTTCTGCCATTGTTTCCCCAGACCTCGCCACTGTTTTCGTCAATTCGCTGGGCAGATCCGACTGCTCTCAACCGTCTGTCTCTTAATTGCTGCTCCGTTCCGTTTTCGTTTGTGGTTACGACCTGACCCCTGCTGTTGACACCTAGAATCTGGATGTCGTTATTGAAACCCAGTCGACGGAAATCGACGGCATCGTTGATCGCTTGGCCGTGTTCGCGCCAGAAATTTGGATTTTCAGTTTGTGCACGCGTGGCTTCTCTGGCAGCATTTTCATAACCTGCTGCATTTCCTTTGTTGAGTTGAGTTACGATTTCGTTTGCGCGCGTCTCGCTGGACGCAGGTGCTGCTTCTGGGCGTGTGGTCGTCTGACTCATAGGATTCTCCTGGTGCAATGCTTCAATAGTGGGTGGGAATGCAGGTGGTGACCCCCCGCATGCAATCGCAGGGTGCGGAGGATGAAGGGGTCGGGGGAAGCTGGTTGCCTTGTGCGTGCAATATAGCCGCAGAACCGTGAGTGAACCGTGAGCCATGCGTGAGTGTTGCGTGAGCGTTTTTGCAAACACTGTTAGCCAGCCATATTTTGCGGATGTCATAGGGTAATGTTGTTGTTACTCTTTGATCTGGGAAGATAATGTGGGATTGGGTGGAACAGGTCTGAATGTCGAAAATTCTATTGGTCGAAGACGATGAACTTGTGTTGGAGGCGGTTGCCGACACGCTAGAGACGAATAATTATGTTGTCGAGAAAGTACGTGACGGACAAGAGGCGGCTGATCGACTCAAGCTTTATTCCTACGACCTGGCAATCTTAGATATTGGACTGCCGAAAATGAGTGGCTTTGATGTTTGCCGCAACTATAGATCCACCGGTGGAATAACGCCGATTCTCATGCTTACGGGCAAAGGCGACATTGAAGATCGTGTCACCGGTTTGGACATGGGCGCTGATGATTATCTGCCGAAACCGTTTCATATGCGCGAATTGCTTGCGCGAGTTAAGAGCTTGCTGCGCAGACCCAGAGAATTGACTGGAGATGTTTTAAATGTGCGTGATGTCACGCTCAATCCTGCTACCGGAAAAGCGACAAGAGACGGCGTGGAGATAGATTTGCTCGCAAAAGAGTTGGCGTTATTGGAATTTCTGATGCGGCACAAAGACCAAATTTTCAGTGTTGATGATTTGTTGGACAAGGTCTGGCACTCCGAATCTGATTCGTCTGAAGACGCTGTCAGGCAATGTGTGACTCGTGTGCGAAAAAAGATGGATGTAGATGGAAAGCCGTCCATCATCACCACGGTCAAAGGCATGGGCTATAAGGTGGACAGTAGTCTATAACACTGCGCCTGCGTGTCATCTTGGTGTCAGGTTTGCGTATTACAACTGCATAAAGACCGACTCCATCTCCCAAATACGACTATGCAAACATCGTCCGTGCAAGCGGCACAAATTGCTGCTGCCCAATTTTCTTTTTCAAAGTCGAATTCTGCCGGCAATGTGCGTTTGCATGAGCAACAACAGCAAAACTCGCGCGAAGAATTGAAAGCGCTGTTGATTGCCATCTGTACATGCAGTTGGGAAGCGTTCTCGGTAAACAAAACATTGCTTTTTCGCTTCCAGGCAAGTGATGTTTGCGAAGAAGCCGCTCGTTTGCTTTCCCGAAATTCCCGCAGTTTCCGCCTGCTTTCAATTATTTCGCATTCGCATTTTTTTTCTGATTGGGACTGCATCGATGCAAGGTATCAGTTGGAAATCTATTCTGCGCTGACCCAGGATTCGATTAATAGAAGCCTAAAGGAAACGGTATTTCACAAGGCTGCAAAAGCAATCAGAAAAAATATTCTCCTACAGCAGAACGCGCGTACGCCGACAAAGATTCGTTTGAGAAACTGTCATCTTGCCATTGCTAATTTCATGCATGAATATGCATTGATGAGTGACTTAAACCGGGCCATTGTTATCGCTGCATTGCTCGAAGGAGAGGAGACAGGATGTGGACATCTCCCATCTCAGCAGGCTGTTTCTCTTATTAAGAAGCTAACTAAGCAGTAACCACTCTTGCGAGTGACCAAGCCCATGGAGCCCGATCTGTCAAGGGTCAGAAGTGTCATTTTCCTAACAGTATTTCTTTTGCATGATGGGTATAACCGATTTACGACAGATGAATCTGTCGGTTTAGTAACATGTCTTGGTCAGGCCTGCCGGCACCCACAAGGTTTTGGCGGGCCTTTTCCATTTCGGCAATAGAGAGTGCCGGCAAAACGACTCTGCAAGTTGTCGGTTGTTGATGGCCAAAGTTTTGCATATGAAGGACGCTAACTGCGCCAAAGCATAATTGCGTAACTTAGCGTCAATCCAGTGAGGTTTGCAGCCTGTGAGCTTTTCGAATTTTCGGCTGGGTTTTGCGTGACAGTCCATGAAGATCGCCAGCATTAAATTGTGTCGGTTTGGAAAGTACGGCAGTTCCGAATGGTGAAACCGAGACGAAAGAAGAATAGAACTGTCTTAAGTGCATTGGTTAGTTGATTTGCACGTACAACTAAGTGCAATTTATTAGCTGTATATTTTTCCGTTTGCAATTGAGTGCGCTTCCCGCCACCAAATGAAAGCTTCCAGCGCGATGTGTTTTTGTGAGTGAATTCGCTCACGCACTCGCGCAGGCAGATATTCATCGGCAAACGGAAATCTGTTCTTAACCATGGATGGAGTTCACATGACCTTTGCAGAACCGTACTACCTGTTCCTAATCGCCCTGCTAGCGCCAATTCTCTGGTTGAGGGGCAAGCGCCGAGCGAGCCTCGGACATTCGCAACTGGATATCCATTTGCAGATGACTCGGGTCTCTCTTTTGCGCGCTATGGTTATCTCCTGTCTGTGCCTGTCATGGATCTCTGCGTGCATTGCCATGGCGCGTCCATTGCTGCCGCAGGCTTCCGAAAGACAGGTGATTCATACGCGAGATTTCGTCATTCAGGTGGACATTTCGGGCTCGATGAGTGAAGCCATCGAAGGCCGGCGGGGTCCATCGGTCACACCTACGGTCGCAGGAAGTCCGGAGGTTTTGACTCGCATTGCGGCAGCTCGCTCAGCAGTGACGGATTTCATTCGTCATCGCGAAGGAGATCGCGTGGCGCTGCTGCTTTTCAATCACGAGTCATTCTATAGTTGGCCGCTCAGCCGCGATCATTCCGTTGTGCTGCGGCGTGTGGAGGGGATCGGGCGCTATGTCTCCGGCGGCACCAATTTCGACGGTCCTGATGGTGCCGTGCAAGGTGCAATCGATCATTTTCGCGAGATGGCGCAGGCACAAACGCGCGTGCTTGTGCTGGTGACGGACGGCGAGTCTGCGATGGAACGCCAGCGCAGTGAGCTTTTGCTCGAACAGCTCGCTGAACTGCGCATTCGCGTCTATGTCCTCGGCGTGGGACCGGGATGGGTGAACAATTCCCGAATGACTCAGGACTTGCGAGAACTGGTTGAGTCCGCGGGCGGTTCAGTAATTCCGGTTGCAAGTGAAGAGCAGATGCGCGACGCTTTCGCCAGGATCAACCAACTCGAGCGTTCGTCAGTTGAGATGGAACGCTCGATCACTCATCGCGAGGTGTATGGGGTGTTCGCAGTCTTAGCGGCTTTTCTGCTGCTCGGATATTTGACCCTCAGCGCCCTGACGTTTGAAGAGGCATGAAAGGAATCCTCGATGACACAAAGACGCAAGTGGCGATTTTTCTTGCTTTCGGCAGGATCTATCGTCGGTATGATGATGCTCGGCGCGGGGTGGATGTTTTCTACCTACCGCTCGATGCAGATCGAGAGCTATAACTCCGGCATCGCCGCAATGCGAGCGGGAGACCATCGCACCGCTGTACTCTCATTCGAGCGCAGTGTGCAGCATTTCAATCGCGCGCGCCAGATGAATTGGATCGGGCGATTCTTTCTGCCGGCACCAGATATCGAACTGGCTGCCA
The DNA here is from genome assembly GCA_013997645.1 of Cyanobacteria bacterium PR.3.49. Classification (GTDB taxonomy): domain Bacteria; phylum Cyanobacteriota; class Vampirovibrionia; order Obscuribacterales; family Obscuribacteraceae; genus QKMZ01. Next base: position 1,766 of record PNKB01000170.1, on the reverse strand, counting down.
GAGCCAGTTTCAATCGGGGCATGGTGCTTATCCAAACTCGGCAGGCTGAAGCAGCAGTAGCGGCCTTGCAGGAATCGCTTCGTTTCAATCCCAGCGGCGGACGTGCTGCATCCGTCAGCGAAGCGCATCGGCTGCAAGAACTGTCCTATGTCGTGAAGTACAATCTGGAGCTGCTCTTCAATCAAAACCCCCAGCTCGCACACAGTCAAGGCGCCACGCGCAACCCGCGTGATGGCGATGGAGAGCCGCGTCGTGTGCCCGGCGAAAACCCAGGCAACATGCCGGGTCCGGGTGGACGCGACGATCTCTGAGAGGAGTGCTGCAAATGTTTGGAATCACGTTGCTCGAACCCGCCGCACTGGTTGTCGGGCTCGCAGTTATTATCTTGAGCGGCACTGCCTGGTGGGTTGGTTTCCACTGGCGAAAGCGCTCGAGATCGGCATATGGGGAAGCGCGCTTAATTGATCGCTTCAGCGACAGGCTTAATGCGCGGGGAGAAACGCTTCTGTTTTGCGGTTATGCGCTTGTCGCTGCGATGATCAGCTTGGCGGCGTCATCTCCTGTCGTGGACGGCAGCGCCGTACGCGTGCGAGCCGGTTCGACAGAAGTGGTTGTTGTTACCGACGTTTCGCTCAGCATGGCGAGCGAAGAGTACCGGCAATTCATGCCTGATCGCGGTGGACTATCGGCGCAAGAAGTCGCCGGAGCTTACGGCAGCAGGCTCGACTTCGTCAAGCTTGCCATCGATTCGCGCATCCTGCCTGCCCTCGCCTCCAATCGCCTGGGCATTGTCACTTACTCCGGGCTCGGCTTCACGCAGGCTGAGCTCACCCACGACCATACGTCTTTGCGCTGGATTCTTAGGCGCTGGATGCCGGTCGGAGGGGCGCCGGGCAATGGCTCGGATTTCGGTTCGGGATTGATGGAGGCTGTGCGATTGTTCTCTGTGGAGGAAACTCAGCCTGAGCGCAATCGAGTGATCGTGCTTTTCTCTGACGGTGGATACACAGGCACTGCGCAAGGGTTGAGCGAAGCTCTGGCAGCTCTGGCGCGCCACAATGTCCGTCTGATTATCGTCGGCGTGGGCGGTGAGCAGCCCTCGACAATTCCTGTCTATGCCCCTTCCGGCGAAATGCGCGGCAGTCTTATGCGCAATGGACAGCCGGTGCTCACGCACTTTGATGCGAGGCCGCTGTTATCGCTTCGAGATGCAACCGGTGGAGAGTATGTTCGCCTGGCGCCCGGCGATGAGCTGAATATCGCGTGGGCGAGCATACTTGCTGGAGAGCGCGTGGAGATTGGCCAACGCCATCTCTACATGTTCCCGCTTGCTGCAGCGCTTTTCTTGCTCGCGCTTCTTCAAATGCGCGGCGTGTTTCGTCGATCAACACATGCAAAGGAGGCTGGCTGATGTCCAGTTTTCATAATGTCCTGAGAGCATTCATGCTCTTATTGGGAGCTGTAATGCTTCAGATCCCTGGCGCTTTGGCACAGGACGTTGTGCCCGGCGTTGCACTCGCAGATTGCGAAGATCTTTCCGTGGCGATGGCGCGCACCTACACCATTGCTAGGCGACCGCCGTCAATAGCTGAGAAGAGCTGTGAAGGCGGACGTATACGGATGCAGGTGCAAGCCGAACGGCATTTCGGGCATCGAATCATGGACCCGATCAAGGTCCGTGTTTTGCTGAATGTCGATCCTTCGGTGACAGTCGATTTCCAATCGCTGCGGCGCGGGACAATTACTTTCAACGGACAGGAGTTCGA
>PNKB01000169.1 GCA_013997645.1 Cyanobacteria bacterium PR.3.49 | reverse complement strand
CGATCGTTATATCGGCAAGCTTTCAGCAAAAGCGAAAAGAAGCATTAGAACAATTAGAAATCTCCACCAACCAATCGATCTGGCTTGAACAAGCCGGTCGAATTTTTGGCATTTAGAGTTTTAGAAAGACGCAGAAGAAGAAGAGAAGGAAAAGAAACATGGATGTACAGACAATGTCACGAGATGCAGTGAAGACTTTTGAAATCGATATCGACGGCAAGATCATCACAATAAAAACCGGAAGAATGGCTAAACAAGCCAGTGGTTCTGTGGAAATTTATTGTGGTGACACCATGCTTTTGGTGACGGCCACTGAAAGCAAGAACGTTCGCGAAGGAATTGACTACTTTCCTCTTCTTGTAGATTACGAAGAAAAACTCTATGCAGTAGGTCGCATTCCCGGCAGCTTTGGACGACGTGAAGGAAAAGCACCGGACAAAGCAATTTTGACCAGCCGCTTGATCGACAGACCGATCAGACCGCTCTTTGTGGAAGGCTATCGCAACGACGTTCAAATTGTGGCCACTGTCATGTCGGCAGATCAAGAAAATCCGACGGACACTTATGCAATGTTGGGTGCTTCGGTCGCTCTCAGTTTGGCCGGACTGCCTTTTAATGGACCGATTGGCGCAGTGCGCGTGGGACGCGTAGCAGGAAAGCTGATTGCCAATCCGACTTACACTGAATTAGACGAATCCGACATCGACCTGGTCGTTGCCGGTACCGAAAATTCAATAATGATGGTTGAAGCCGGAGCAAAATTCGTTAGTGAAAAGGACGTTCTGGCTGCCATTGATTTCGCCCACCAGCACATCAAGCGTCAGGTCGAGGCAATCAACAAATTTGTGCAGCAATTAGGCATCCAAAAGAAAGCCTTCGAAGCACCGGCGGAAATTACAGCTCTCAAGAATTTGATTCATGAGAAAACCACTGAAAGCTTGAAAGAGTCGATGCAAGGCGTCACCGACAAGGCGGTCAGAAGCGGTTTTATCGATGCTGCCAAGAAAGCCGTTGTTGATGCGATTGCAGAACTTCCGGAAGAACATGAATTGAAAGCAGTTTCGTCCGGCAAGATCGCAGAGTATTTGGAATTGTACGAAGCAGAACTAATGCGTTCGCAAGTACTGGACACAGGTAAGCGTGCAGACGGCAGACGTTGCGACGAGATTCGTCCCATAACTGTGGAAGCAGGAATTCTTCCGCGCACACATGGCACCGGTCTTTTCACCCGTGGCACCACTCAAGCGCTTTCGATCGCCACTCTCGGCATCGCCGGTGATGCACAAAGATTGGATTCAATCGATCCGCAGACCGAAAAGAAATACATGCACCACTACAATTTCCCCGGCTTCTCGGTCGGAGAAGTGAAGCCGATGCGCGGACCGGGCAGACGAGAAATCGGTCACGGTGCGCTGGCAGAGCGTGCAATCATTCCTGCGCTTCCCGACCATGCAGATTTCCCCTACACCTTGCGCGTAGTTTCGGAAGTCATTGAATCTAACGGCTCGACTAGTATGGCTTCCACCTGCGGTTCTTCCCTGGCACTCATGGATGCCGGAGTACCGCTCAAAGAAACCATCGGCGGCATTGCCATGGGTCTTATATTGGAAGGCGATCGCTTCGCGATTCTCTCGGACATCCAAGGATTGGAAGATTTCCTCGGCGACATGGACTTCAAAGTCGCCGGCAGCAAGGAAGGCATCACTGCCTTGCAGATGGACATCAAGATCGAAGGCATTTCGCTGGACATCATGCGTGTTGCACTCGATCAAGCCAAGCGCGGACGCAATCACATCATCGAGAAGATGGAAGAAGTGTTGCCCAAGGCGCGTCCTGAATTGTCCAAGTGGGCACCAAGGATCATCACCATTCATATCCACCCCGAGGATATCGGTACAGTGATTGGGCCCGGAGGCAAAATGATCCGCAAGATCATTGAGGAAACCGGCGCCACCATCGATATCGAAGACGACGGCACAGTGCTTATCGGCAGCGTGGAAGCAGCCGGAGGCGAAGCTGCTCGCGACAAGATCCTCAATCTGGTCAAGCGCATCGAACAAGGCCAAGTCTACTGCGGCCGAGTCACCCGTATCATTCCGATGGGATGTTTTGTAGAACTCCTTCCTGGAAAGGAAGGCATGGTGCATATCTCGCAGCTTGAAAACCGCCGCGTAGAGAAGGTCGAAGACGTAGTCTCCATCGGCCAGCGCGTCATTGTGAAAGTGAGAGAAATCGACGATCGCAATCGTGTCAACTTGACCATGAAAGGTGTAAGCGACGAAGAACGCGCCGAGTGCGAAGCCAAAAATCCTACAATTTAGATGCCATCTAAAATAGGACCGTCAACAGAAAATGGGCTCTGACGTTTCTCTAAATCGCATTGCGAACCTTCCGCCAAAATTGGCTTGGGGTGCACGTTTTTGTCTGGTCTTTCTGTTGATGACCGCTTTTTTGAGCGGTTGGGTTTTCGAAGCCGAGGCACGTTCATCACGGCGTGCCTCGAGATCTTCGAGTAAAAGTGTTCGTTCTGCCCGTTCATCTCGAAGTGCCAGGTCACAAGGCGGCAAACGTACGGCGCGTTCGGTTCGCTCGTCTTCTCGTTCCGGTCGGCGCACCCGCGCTGTCAGAGCCAGTGCTCCCGCCCATCATGGTCCCACTGCGTCCCAAATTCGCAGGCAAGAGACATCTGGTTCAAACGATCTTGAAAAGCGCACCGATCTCGAGCGTTCTTATCGGGCTTACGATCAAGGATTGAGTGAATGGTTGGCGGGAAACTATTCTCAAGCTGCAAAATATCTGCACGATGCATATGAGCTATATAGTGATTTCCACGGCTCCCGCGACGTTCTCGACTCGCTTTATCTTTACGATTTAGGCCAGGCGGCCGAAGCGGCCGGTGATCTCAGTCTGGCAAAAAACAGTTATCAAAGGTCTTTACGCAGGCGTCCCGATTTTGCAGATTGCTGTATTCGTCTGACCGGCATTTTGACGAGAAGCGGTGAAAGCGCTTTGGCTCTCGTTTATGCCCGGCGACTGGCGGAAAAAAATCCACAAGATCCGCGCGCGCAATTTCTTCTGGCAAACATGCTGGAGCGCGCCGGCTTTGCCGAAGAAGGAAAAACCGCCAAAGAAAATTTCAGGCTGTTGATGAAAGGTGGCACGATCAACGGTCCGCAAAGCCAACCTAGACAAGGGGAAAGCGATTCTGCTCAGGGCGCCGAAAGTCCATTGGACACGGCTGAGAAAAAGGCTGAACCGGAAGAAAAGGTCGAGACAGATATTGAAAGTGGTGTCGTGAAAAAAGAAGTGAGCGGCGAAAAAATAAACGATGCCAAAGACGAAGCATCTGAAAAGCGGTAGTTTCAGCCGGTCTTGACGCCAGTTTCTGCATGAAAAATGAGGGCGCTTGCGCGCCCTCATCAAAGCTTTTCAATTAAGATCTGCGATTCTAATCCGATCTTATCTGTCTACTTTTTCTTTGAACTCTTTACCAGGAGCAAAGGCCGGTACTTTCTTTGCCGGTACTTTGATCTTTTCGCCTGGTTTTTGCGGGTTGTTGGTTTCGCGAGCGTTGCGGCTTCTGCGTTCGAAGGTGCCGAAACCAACGAGGGTTACGCGATTGCCTCTTGCTACTTCTTCCGTTACGACATCGGTAAAGGCTGCCAAAAATTCTTCTACAGCTTTCTTCGTTGTGGTCGTGCGGGCGGCGATTTCTGCAGCGAGTTCTGCTTTATTCACTGAGTCTCCTCCTGTGCCTATCCTGTTCTACGAGCTAGTAATCAACTCTACGTAGAGGGCAAGAATACAGCACCTATCACGCTGAGACAAGATAGGCGCGCATAAAATGTCGCACTTGATAAACGTTTTTGCGAATTGTTTTTTTGTGCGGATGTCGAGATGCACTTACCAACCTACTTTTCGAGATTCGTTTAGCTCAGTTGTAAGGAAAGTTTTTGCGCTATATAAGTATCTTGCGTCTTGCGTTACGGCTTCCCGCGGTAAGCTGCAATGCCTTGTGCGCCAATGGTTTTCAGTCTTTAATCTGGCGCTTCGGGTGAGCGGCAATCGGACCGGAAAGATAAAATCCGATCAGAAAAAACAAAAAACGCACCAATTTTGATCTTTTTGTGGCAGTGCATTTTTTGCATCCGAAAAAAAGTGCGAAATGTTTCGCCGGCCGCCAGAATCCGCAACATTTAATCGGCAAACAGCGGGACTTGTCCAAAAATAGCCGGTCTCTATCACAATCAGCCAAAAAGTTCGCTCAGGCTGCGTGAAATGCTAGATAAAATGGGAACAACTATAATACTGATCATATAGCTGTACATACTAGGAAATCCAATTTGGGACGAAGATCCGCAAGCTCAACTGCAGTCGATTCACGCACGGCAGCCTTTGCCGCAGCGAACGCGAGTGAAGTTAAGAAGGGAAAGGGAACCGTTGTTCTCGATGTAAGGCAAGTTACCGTCTTGGCGGAATACTTTGTCATCACGGGAGGGGATTCACCAAGTCAGGTCAAGGCGATTGTTGAGGCGGTGGACGAAAAACTTGTCTCCCTTGGTTGTAAAGCCATAGGGATTGAAGGCAAATCGGAGTCCAGATGGGTGCTTCTTGACTATGGCGATGTCATCGTCCACGTGTTGCACGAGAAGGAGAGAGGGTATTACAAGCTTGAGCAGTTTTGGAATCAAGCTCTTATGGTTGACCGCCAAGAGTGGGAACAAGAAGAGTAACGGTTGGAAGTTCGTCCGGCAGATAAGTGGTTTAGGCTAATTTAGTATCTTGGGGGTTACGGTTACCTATGAGTTTCAGGACCAGATTACAAGGGTTTGTAGAAAACCGGCAGAAGATTCAGATCTGGTACGGAATGGGCTGCCATAACACGGTGACCGGAAGGGTCCTTTCGGTTGACCACGATCACATCGATGTCGAGTCTTACTCGCACGAGAGCGATGGGCAGATTCACATTCGCCGTATCCTCGTACCGCTTCATCTCATCCTCCATATTGATATAACCTCCGCCGAGATGGCAGAGGAAGAAGACAATTTTTCTTTGCCAGTTGAGAAAGAGACAAAACAGCCGGCCGCGGCGCCTCAGATGTCGGTCATTGACCTACCCGATGCTCCCAGGGGCTATGGAGTCAAAGTACTCTCGCAATTGAATGCATCGTATTCCAACCGTTTCTCACGCATGGCGTCTGGTCCGGGCGGCGTTTACTTTGCCTGCGACGGCAGTGTGTGGTTCGTTGACAGCTCCGGCCAGTTGACTGAGTACGCACGCATCCGCGGCAACAGCACAATTTCCGGATTGCGCTTCGACCGCAAAGGCGTTTTGTATGTTGCCACAATTCAAGGCACCGTCTATCGCATCGACCCGAATAAATCAGGTCGAATTCTTGCGCAATTGGACGGCAGCCTGACCGGTGGCGGCACTTTTCTTTCGGATCTCGCCATCGGCACCAGAGATGAAATTTACGTTTCTAACTTCCCGTCCAATACAGGCGGTATTTTCAAAATTGATCGCACCGGCGATTATGAAGTCCTTGTCGGCGGACCTGGACACGGAACACAAGGCTTGCTCCTGGATTCCGATGGTTTCTTGTGGTGCCTCGAGCATGCTACCGGCTCTGTTGTAAAACGCTCTCTGGACGGTCGCGAAGTAGCCAGAATTCAAGTTGCTGAGCCCGAAAGCTTTAATTTCGCCGATGGATATGACGGTAATCTGTCGATGGACAGCTTAGGTCGCATCTACGTCACGGCCGGACGAGCCGGTTCTGTCTTCCGCGTCAATCGCGAAGGCAGAAGCGAGACATTCCTGGTCGGGCTGGTCAATCCTACCGGCGTTGCTTTCGGAGCCGACGGAGCGCTCTTCGTTCTGGAAGCCGGACGTTCTCGTGTGCTGAGAGTAGCTGCTCTGGAAAAGGGTGATCGCACCGCATCAGCAACGGCACTCAGCTAGACTGCCGGCACGCTAATTCCTTTGAAAGCAGCTTTGTTCTTCAAAGCTGCTTTTTTGTAAATGCATCCAGTTACCATCAATCGGATTTAACGACCGGTGGAAACCAAGCCTTTGCCGGATTGTGCATTGCTTGACGCTTTCTCGACTCTCTCTTCTTTGTAGAGTCTGTCGATAATCGATTTGTAGTTGTTGGCTACAACATTGCGCTTGATCTTGAGCGTGGCAGTCAGTTCGCCTGCTTCAACCGAAAGATCGTTGGCCAGGATATGGAAATTGCTCACCTTTTCATAGTCGGCAAGCGATTTCGAGCGATCAGCAATTTCTTTGCGCAGAGTATTTACCACTTCCGGCAATTCGACCAGTTCGGAATAACTGTTGAAATTCCAGCCTTTTTCGGAAGCATGCTGAGTCAAAGCTTGTTCATCCATTACGATAAGGGCTACCAGTTGTTTGCGCTTGTCGCCAAAAACCACAGCCTGATTAACAAATGGAGCTGTCTTGAGAATCGCTTCGATCTTTTGCGGAGCGATATTCTTTCCTGATGAATTGACGATGATGTCTTTTTTGCGATCGGTAATCTTCAAATAACCGTCACCATCGATGATACCAATGTCACCGGTGCGGAACCAACCGTCTACGAAGGCTTCTTTATTGACTTCGTCCAGCCCGTAATAACCTTTGAAGATTGAGCTGCCGCGCAGGAGAATTTCACCGTCGTCAGCAGCAATCATCTCGACGCAAGCAAGCGCCGGTCCAACCGTTCCTATCTTCTTCCTGTTGACCAGGTTGACGCATGCCGGGGCAGCAGTCTCAGTCAAACCGTAGCCTTCCAGCGTGGTGATGCCGATGGCATTGAAAAACTCAATCGAATGCCCGGTGGCCGGCGCCCCGCCAGAAACTATGAGGCGCAGCGAAGGACCAATTTTCTCTCTTATTTTGCGGAAGACAGTTTTTTCCGCCAGCCAGTGTTTGGCTTTAAGAAGCGAGCGAGGCTCTCTTCCTTCCCCTTCAGCTTTAACCATCTCCGAGCCGACGCCGAGCGCCCAGTCGATGAGCTTTCTGGCATTGCCGGAAGCGCCATCAATGCCGCTTCTTACTTTGCTGTAGATTTTGTCGAGTACTCTGGGCACGGTCAAAATCATGGTCGGCTTCACTTCCGCCATATTCTTGGCCATTGTCTCGATGCCTTCGGCGTAAGCGCAGACGCCGCCTGAGTAGATCCAATAGTATTCCCCGCAGACACGCTCGAAAACGTGCGACATCGGCAAATACGAAAGATAGACGTCGTTTTCGTCAATCGGAATTATCTTCTTCAGCTCATCCAGCACGCTGACGATGTTTCCGTGTGTGAGCGGAACGCCCTTGGGTGTGCCGGTGGTGCCCGACGTATAAATAATTGTCGCCATGTCCTCAAAACCGATCTTTGACATGCGCTCGTCGATAATTGTCGAATTTCCCTCGAGTTGAACCAGACCTTTTTGGCGCAATTCTTCCAGCCCGATAACGAAATCCTGGCTCACATCTTGTTCGCCTAAAAATTCGCTGAGCGAGCGACCTTTATTGAGAGGTGAAACCAAGATTACGGTCTTCAAATTCTCTTGTTTTGATGCCAAAACCTTTTTGAGCAGTGCTTCGCCTTGGACAAATACAGCTTTGGAGCCTGAATTGCTCAGAATGAAGTCGATATCCGACTGTGAACTGGTCGGGTAAATGGGCACCGTGACGCCGCCACTAGATATGGTGGCAAGGTCGGCCGCCGCCCAGAGATGAGATGTCTGCGAAAGAATGGCGACGCGATCGCCGGCCTCGATGCCTCTTGCTGCCAGTCCGGCAGCCATCTCCTTGACCAACGCGGCCAGTGCCGTCCAGGTCATGGATTTATATGGCGACTTATTCTCTTTGTAGCGAACCGCTTCCCTGTCGGCAAGCAGGGTTGCTCTGTCGAAGAATGTCGTGGCTAGGCTCTTATTCACGGAAAGACCTCTCGTTACGGCTCATAAGCGTGCCCTGCGGGCACTTTTAGGCACAAACAGACGAAAATTGAGACGCCTTTATTTTAACGCCAGTTCCCAATAGGTGGACCGTTTGTGAGAAATCTATACTGATTTTGACCCCGATTGTGAAGGGTTGTTAATCTTCAATCCCTAACTAGCGCCTGGTTTTCGCAAGCAGAACGCAAGGAATTTTGACACCGTATTCGGTGCAGGTTTTATTAAACTATGTGACGATGACCTTTTCCGGAGTCGTTTCCGTTATCCAGTTGGATACGCGGTCGGCCAAATCATCGATAACCGGGTCGAACATCAAGTCGTGCCAAGCGTCTTTGTAGACATGCTTTTGTTTGGAAGGTGCCGTGATCCTGTCGAAAACCGCATCATTGACCTTGTTGTTGACGATTTTCTCATGACCGGCAGTCAGCATCAATACCGGGCAAGGCGCCGATCTGACGCGGTTTTGCACGTCTTGCGACAACATCAGAAGTTCGAACAGCATTTTAGCCGGCAGTTTGAAACGTCGCTCGGCGTCAGCATCTATCCACTTGCGTACGTTTGCTTCGCGTGTCACCTGGTCGGGTGAATACGGCAGTGCAATCTCGGTTTCCGGCGAGAAAAGTGCATTCCACACTGATTGGACTCGGAAGAACATGTCGAAAGTCTGCGGGTGCCCGTCGAATCCAGGCGAAAACAAGACCAACCCGTTCGGCTTGATGCGATTGGCGATTTTGAGCGCAACCAACGCGCCCATGCTGTTTCCCATTAGATATATCGGCTTGTCACCAACCTTCTCGCGCACATAGTTGTACGCGGTTGCAGTGTCGTCAAGCCACTGGTGAAAGCTCTGGAATGACTCTTTGCGACGTTTGCCGAATCCCACATGGTCAGGAGCTACAGCAAACAAACGTCTGACTTTGAGCCGGCGGCCAAGCGCTTCAAACCAGCCACTGTGAGCGCCCAGACCATGTATAAGTAAAGCAGCGGCGCGGCATTCAGAGGCCGTTCCCCAGGTTCTGCCTGTAATCGGTCCGGTCGAGCTTGATCCGTCGCCTCTGGCGATTTCAATGATTGATGCAGTCGGAGTCAGATTTATATCAGTGGTCATATTGCACGTTATTATAACTTTGATGAGTCTCGCATATACCTTATATCTTCAGTTGAGAAGCTTTTATGTCTAACGTCGATGCGCAAGAAAGATCCGGCGCAGATCGAGCCACAGTCAGTGGTTCGAAAAAATGGCGTTGGATAGTTTTTGTTCTTCTTGGCGCATCAGTTGTGGCTTTGGCAATATTTTTCGGAAGACCTGAGAAGACACCATTCGAGCAAGCAGTTGAATTAATTAAATCGGGAAAATCAGCATTTGCTGTTCCGATTCTTGAGAAGCTCTCGCGCGAACGTCCTGATGATCCCAATATATATCCATATCTCGCACAAGGCTATCTGACCACCGACCGTCCTGCAGAAGGGCGTCTTGCGCTGGATACCGCACTGCGTCTGAGAATTGCAGGCAGACAGTTGGCCCCTGTGGTCAGTGCATATGCGAGCTACTACACCACTAAGGGACATTTTGCGGAAGCCGAAAAGCTCTTCAATTCCGCCTCTTCGGTGATGAGCGCACACGATGGTGCTGATGAACGCGCGCGGCTATATCTGGCATGGGCAGAAGAAGATCTGCGCAAAACCGACCTGGCGGCAGCGGTTGCGCACTTGAAGGAAGCAAATTCTCATGCCGAGGACGTCAGTGAGCCCCTTCGCTCTCTAATTCCGCATCGCCTCAGCGATTGCTATCGGCAACTTGCCGCGCTCGCCGAGGTGAAGGAGAAGGACAGCAAGAAAGCAGCTGAGTTACTGGAAACAGCGCTCAAGGTCTCGGATGAGCCGATCACACGAATGAGCCTTGCCCTCATATATACGCAATTGGGAAACACCGATGGCGCCATCGCAAATTACGATCTCGTATCGAAGGCTGATCCCAATAATCTGGAGGCGAGACATCGCTTGATCAGCTTGCTTTGCGACAAAAATGATTTCCAAGCAGCTCAAAAAGCTCTGATTGAACTTTGCGACAAAGAGCGAAGTGTCGAAAATTATGCACTTCTCGCCAATGTAGATTTGAAATTACAGAACTATCCCGGTGCAGTGCGCGCTTTAGAAGATGCGCTCGATCTGGGCGACAAGCCCGAGCTTTTGAAACAGCTGGAAGCAACTCTGCTTGACTGGAGTCAAAGGCTCGCCAAAGAAGGTAAGCGCGAAGAGGCTGCATCAATAAAGGTTCGAGCAGAGCGCGTGGCCGAACAATTGTCTTTGCTCATTGGAAAGCCTGACGAGAAGACCGACAAGACCAATGAAGATGAGAATAGTCTTGCCTCCAGGCCCGATGAATACTTTGAAAGAGTGCCTCCCATTTCGTTGAGCTCCAGTCGTATTTGGCTGGCTCGCGGAAGTTTTACACCGGAAGGAGAAATTCGCATTCGCAATATCAGCGGCAGGCCTGTGAAAGATCTGGCTCTCAAGGTTGTTTTCTTCGACAACTCCTCAAAGCGTGCATCCGGCTCGGTAAACCTGCCTGTCGCCACCCCGGATTCGCCACCTCTGGAGAAGGGCGGCACAAGAACCCTTTATTTTTCTTGCCCCTCGATTGTCAAAGCTGAGCACAGGCTTGCTGTGGTCATATACTGGCGAGGAAGGCTCCTGAAAGAGTATCCGGTAGTAAAGCAGTGAGTCTGCAAAGAGGATATCTTTTCGATATATCGCGATTAGCACCATGTCGTCCCCGTGCATGAAAGTGCATATATATAAGTAGGTTTCCCGGGATTTTTGCCAGATGACACAAGACCCAGCAACTTGTCGCCATGAGTACGTGACGATTTATCAGCGCCGCCTGAAAGGCCTTGACCGGAGGTTGGTTGCCACTCGGGCATGGTTGCCGGTCGGCTTTAAGATGGCTGATTTCGGGCATCTCGGCGAGGGCAGCTATTGCTTTTGCTCGAAGTGCCGCACCAGACTTTTCCCGAAACGTTCACAAGCGGAGAAATTGAAAGCACGTGAGCTGTTGGCGGCTTCCAAAGCGCAAAAGGAGCTGGATGCGATGGCTGCATTTGCAGATGAAGACGCTGCTATGGATGTAGAAAACCTCGATGACGCCGAAACTGAGAGTAATTCCTCTGCCGAAGTGCAGGTCGAAGAACTTGAAATAGAGGCTGTGGGAATGGAAGATATTGAGGCAGAAGGTGTCAAAATCAATGAAGATGAGGAATCGACCTGTCTGGTTGATGACGCAGACGACTGAAATTGAAACTTCAGTTAAGAAGGAGAACGGTTAATGAAATGTTTGATTGATAAGTTAATAGCAGCCGTCGTTTTGCTGCCGCCTCTTTATATGCTTATGCGCTTCCTTCGCTGGTCGCTCAATCAAGAACCACCGCAAGTCGACGAGGACGCTCTTTCCTAACTCAGCCGCAATCGGAACAGGTGCATGGCTCAATACATAGCCAGAATTATCCGAGCAATTGTCGTAGGAGCCCTGGGCTTCGGCGGCGGCATTGGCATGCTAATAATTATCATTTTTCTGACTATCAAAGGCGATCAAAACGCGTTTGAGTATGGAGTGAAATGGGGTCTTGCCATAGGTCTTGTATTTGCGATTTTCATGGTCGCTGTGCTTCTTCCACTCGATTTGTTTTTGCGCATGGTGCGAAACAAAGGTGAACATAGTCAGGTCTGGGAATTGGAGCAAGTGCGAGAGCTGACTTATGAAGGAACGGCACGGGAAGCCATGGCCGCCTGCCGCAAAGCACTGCTGATGGTGCCGTATGTGCACCAGGTTTCGGATGACACCGAGCACCTGACTGCGCGTGCTTCAACAGGACCAAGCTGGAGGTCTCCTGGCGAGGACCTAGAATGCGAGATCAACCCGATTTCTGAGAACAAGTGGAAGGTGAAATGCATCAGCCGTTCGCGTTCTAAGAATGTGGTTTTTGATTACGCGAAAAATTTTGAGAATGTAGAAACCTGGTTTCGCGGTGTGCAGGATCCTCCCCATGATCCTTCTTCTTCAAAACCGAAACCGGCTGCTTAATCGTTATTTTGCGTTGCTGTTCTTCCAGGCTTCAATAGCCTGCGCGTAGACTTGACTTGCAAGCGGCTCTACTTTTGCCTGGCTGAGAGCATCACCATAGCTTTCTAAAAAGCGAGTGTACCGATAGTCCGCAGCACCGCTTTTTTTGAAGGCGGAAACCGTTTCTTCATAAACTAACTGCGCTTCCTTCAATTTCCCCTGCTTGACGAGAATACGAGCCATGTCTCCTTTCAGAGCCAACGTGTCTGCATCATTTGCGCCGATACTTTTTTCCCTCAAGACATATGCTTTTCTGTAATTTTCCAGCGCGGGGCTGAAATTGCCCTCTCTTTCGAATTTGAACGCTGCTTCGCAAATGCGAATCGACTCCTGCAGATCCTCAACTTTTTTCTTGTAGGTATCATTCATTTGTCCTAGAGACTTTGCATTGCGCTCCGAATAGAAATCGATCGTCGCATCATTGTGCAAGTTTTGAATGAAAGCTTGTTTTGTCGGGAGCGATAGAGCAGGGGTGCTTGCTACGGTTTCTGCCAGTCTAACGGCATCAGCTTTTCTCTGAAAAATCCAATGCACTAAGCGCCTTCGCAGTGCCGAAGTCGTGCTATGACTGAGGGTAGAATCGGATTCGAGGTGGACGAGGCACTCAATTACCAACGGCTCCAGTTGTTGCGGCTCTGTGGTTTGGCTCGCTTT
>PNKB01000168.1 GCA_013997645.1 Cyanobacteria bacterium PR.3.49 | reverse complement strand
GGCACACAAAAAAAGGGCGAGCCCTAAAGCTCGCCTTCTTAGAGTCTAGCGTCTCAATCCCAGCTTTTCGATCAGGCTTCTGTAGCGATCGTGCGCTTCACGGCTCAGATACTGGAGAAGTCTTCTACGCTTGCCGACCATCATGAGAAGGCCGCGACGGCTGTGGAAGTCTTTGGGATGAGTTCTCAAATGATCCGTCAATTGATTGATGCGCTCAGTAAGGAGCGCGACTTGCACTTCCGGCGATCCGGTGTCTTTTCCGGTGCGGCGGTGTGACTCTACGATTTCACTCTTGTGTTCTGCTACAAGTGCCATTGACTGTTCAACCTACCTGTATTCTTGTGTTTTACTATGATCTATTTCTTGGCAGTAGTAGATAATATCACAGTGCATGCGCCAGTCATGCTCTTGAGCGCTTTATGACCTTTTTTGTATCGTTAATGCCTTCTTCTTAAGCAGGATATAATCAGCACTTTGAAGATTCGGCTGCGGGACATTTTCCTCAAATACCCATTGCTTGACGGATTCAGGCGATCGGTCCTGGTTGGCGTGTGCAAAACCGGGACACTTTTCTCAACTTCAACTTATCCAGTTGCTGCTTTTTATCCGCCCGAGACACGACCTTACCTTGACAATATCTGGGAAGAAACTCCTTCAGGATCGCAAGATATGGAGAGTTCAGACCAGTCAAAACCGGCAATTTTCGCGATATATCACGGACGCATGGTCGGTCTGCCCGGTTTGAGACCAAACAGGCGACTGACAATACTTATAAGTAATAGTCGAGACGGTGAAATCATTGCGCGCGCCCTGCAGGAAATCGGCTTTTCAACAGCACGCGGCTCGCCGGCGCATGGTGGCGTGCGCGGAGCACTGGAGATGAAAACCGCCGCCAAAGGCAATAACCGTCTGGCTATGATGGTGGACGGGCCGCGCGGCCCGCGCTACGAAGTCAAGCCCGGCTTGGTGAGACTGGCTGAAATCACCGGTTTGCCGATCATTCCTTTTGTAGCTCATGCTCGGCAAAGCTACTGGATGGATTCCTGGGACAATTTCATGGCGCCATGGTGGTGTACGCCCATGGTCTATATTTTTGGACATCCGATCGATATACCAAAGGGAATGTCGGAAGCTGAAGGTGAGAGATTGACGGACCTCTTGCAAACGCGTATGGACAAAATGCGCGAGCTGGGCGCCTGCTTTTTCGAAAACAACGAAAAGCATAATTACAAACCGTAGGCTCAAGATCAAAACGCGCCCAATCTTTCGAATGGGCGCGAGATGCTCTCTTACATTATGAAGGGAGAAGCTAGGGCTTTTGCAGCTCGGGCTTCCACTCATCAAGGATTGCACCTTCAATAGGGCAAACCGACAAACAGGCACCGCAATCAATGCAGGTGCTGTCGTCAATGTAGGTGTACTTCGTCGACTTAGTATTGGTTTTGCCTTCTGCCCAGTGGATGCACTCTACTGGACATACAGGAATACAATCACCAATTCCTTCGCAGACGTCAGCAACTATGGTGTAGGACATTTTGGCAAACTCCTCATAGCTTCCTGTCTGTAAGATCCTTTACGGCTCTCTCCACTACTAAACCACAGTGAAAGATGAGGGCCACGTGTTGCGGCCTTTTTTTAACGAATTTTTCTTCTTACTCTGGAAAAAATTCTCCCAAAAAATTCCGCGCTCCGACTATAAAAGGAGCGTGCAGACATCTGATAGGTCTGACATCTGGAGGTCTTCCAAAAATGTCCGAAGTCAAGGTTCAAGTTTTCTCAACGCACGGCCAGCCGGTGGGTTATTTCATCAACCCGGTCTTTGCCACTTTCCCAGAGGGCGAATTCGAGATTTCAGGAGAATTTTTCGGCAACGACAACCAGCCGACCGGGCGCATCGACTTCAATCCGGAAGCAGTGCCCTATTCATGCGACCTGTCTCAGGCTAAAGATGTCCCATACAACGAACTGATCAACGTATACGTTCAGCGCGGACGCCAACCGGTAACAATGACCGGCAAGGGCAAGAAGTAAGCTTAGAAAAACTCTTTTCGAAGGACGTATCGAGCTAGTCTATAAACCGATATACCGATATACCGATATATAGGTATGAGAGTTTGCTGCTTAGACTGCAAATAAAAGAGCAGCCGGAGGGGATGGCTGCTCTTTTGGGACTTTGTGAAGTCAATTCGTAATTGTCTAAGTCTACCTGAGGATCTTGGGGGGCTTTTGTGAGGGTCGAACGACGAAGACTGTATTGAATTCACGCTGTCTAATATGTTGGCGCGGCAATTGACAACCGCACTATTGCTTTTATAGCAGTTTCGATCCACCCTTAGATTATGGGTAGGGCAATAATTGTTTATCCCCCTGCCTATCTTCGGCGGGTACGTCCAACAGCAATTAATGAAGAAAGAACGCCCACAGTTGGTGCATAGGAAGCCTTACAGGTAGATAGGACGCTAAAAATGGCGGAAACAAGAGAGCGTCTGGTACTGCTAATCGAGAATAATGAGGCACAGCTCAAGCTTTGCCGGGATGCCATCCATTCGGGCTCACCTTTATATGGGGTGAAGGGTATAGCCACCGGCAGCGAAGTCAGGGAAGCCATGCTGACCAATCACTTCGATCTTGTAGTCATGGACTACGAGGTGCCGGACATGAGCGGCGACGATCTGATCCGCGACATTCACCAAGTCAACCCCAATTGCCCGATTATCGCCATGACTGCAGCCGACAGTCCCGATAAGGCATTGAAAGTTTTGATGGCGGGCGCCAGCGATTACCTGCCGAAAATCGCCGAGTATCACAAGTTTCTTCCCCGAATGATCACAACCAACATTCAGCGCGCCTTGCTGCTCGAAAATCTCCGCGAGATGTACCAGCGCGTCGAGAGAATATCCCGCGACGAGGCGCTTCTCAATCGATTGATCGTGAACATTCACGGCTCGCTCGATCTCGAGGAAATTATCGACAGAGCGGCGCAAAGTCTATCAGATGAATTCAAAGTTTCGCGCGCGATTATTTGTCTTTCCTCCGATCCGACATCGGCGATGCGCATCGCGCGCCAGGTTACGGTGGCGGAAGCATCACCAATTTCAGAAAAGAGTGTTCTTTTCCAGCGCTATCACGATCTTTTGCTTGATGTCGGCGAGCGCCGTCCTCTGGTGGTGATGCAGGAAGACACCTTTGCATTTGCAACCGATGTAAAAACGGATCTCATTCATCACGGCATACTTTCCATGATCATGGTGCCGCTCGTATACCGTGGTCGATTGATGGGCTTGGTTCACCTGGACCAGGTTGACGAGCCCAGGCTTTTTACGCAAGCAGAAATCAGCCTTCTTTCGCGCATCGCCAACCAGCTCTCCATCGCCATCAGCCAAGCCAGGCTGTATCAAGATTTCGAAACGCAAAGCAATTCAATCAATAAATTGACAGACCTGTGCACGCAGTTAAACTCAGTCGTAAACTCGACTCGCGACCTGACGGAAAGACAAGAAAGCCGTGAGAAAGTGAGGGTAAAACTCTCGACACGCGAAATAGAAGTATTGAGAAAAGTGGCTCAGGGACTGTCGAACAGAGAAATTGCCGAGGCATTGCATATCACTGAAGGAACAACCGAAGTGCATGTTTCGCGTTTGCGCAAGAAGCTGAATCTGAGCAGCCGTGCGGCTCTCGTTCGCTACGCATACGAAAACCATCTTTGCTGATCGAATTTCGACTATTCTAAAATTACCGTTCCCTGCTGAAAATCGACAGTCAGTTTGCGACCGGACATCAGGCGTTGACCCAATACCGGATGGGCTTTAGCGCCGCCCAAGACAACGACGTTTTTCAATTCGCCGCCCAGTGACATCATGCCGATGTAATGATTCATGCGCACCCAATCGCTGCCGCTCTGCACGCGGCGAGCGCCCAGACGGCGCCATCCCAAAGGCGCGGTCAAATCTTCGGGGATAACAATTGCGCCGCCGAACTGCAAATTGATCAGCGCTTCAACTTCGATTTCCAGCCCATCCGAGGCAACAAGAATGATTGGCAGAAGCACTTTGCCGGACTCGTCGATGCGACCGCGCACTGAGCGGTCCACTTTTTTTCTTTCTGTCAGGCTCGTCGAGCCCTCGTCGCTGAATGCCACCATATTCATACTCAAAGCGTGTCGATAACAGGGTCTTTGTTCAGGCGATAAGCGAAAAACGATCCGTGCGGGTGCCGTTTTCGAGCCCGCGCCAGGACCTCATGATCGTCTTGACCGAGAAAGTAATCCGAGGAAGTAGGTTCGATGACGACCAGCCAGTTCTGATAGCGGTCGCCCAGTTCGGACATAAGCCGCTCGAAAATGGGCCAGCAAGCTTCATCAAGTTCTTCGGCGTTCATTTTCCAACTTTCCGGCAAGACAAAGCGCAGTTCCTTCTTTTAGGACCTAAAATAACTGTACCCTTAAGCATATACAAATAACCTGTTTGATAGCCGCAGGGGGCATTGGCGCGCTTTCAGTCGGAAGCATTACCAGCAGTAAGGAGCAACCAGGCTTCTTTTCGCAAGTTGTGCACTGCCGATGTGCTGGCAGGCAAAGCAGGCTGGGTGGGCGGATCTGCGGATGGTTGCCGGGTGGCGCTGGAGTGTTTGAAGTCCTTGATGTCATATCGATACCAGGCCTCGGCATCCATACGATCGGCGCACATCCTCGCCAGGCGCTCATATAAACTGCGGCTCTGAGTATCGATGGGCATCGATTGAGCCAGCTCCTGCAGCATCTGCTGCCCTTTATTGAAATTGCCGGCTTTCAAGACGGTTAAAATTTTAGGCAGTTGCGTTGCCTCATACTTGCGCCTGGCCAGCTCATCGTCGGTTTTCGGCTCTTCCGGAACCAGTAAATAATACTCATCACCGGCCACTCTACTTGGCGACCCGACGCCATTATGGTAGCCTGATGGCTTCGCTTTTTTTACACTGCGGTCTCGCTTAATCCTGATTGTGCCTGGAGTTGAGCTTCCACTTCCAAGATCTGCGCTCAGGGCGGCGCAAAACGACGAAGCCACCAGCAAGGCACTCACAATAACTCGAATTCGCAAGCGCATTTTTGCCAATTAGGTCACCGAAACATCAGGGAACAGCAGACAGGTATGATCGTCAGATCCATAATCCAGAGTAAGTGTAATTTCACCAGCGATAGATTATCACCAATGAGTCCAGGTCTGAATCTATCGCACTAGTCTCACACTGGATCAGTCTCGAAACGCGGAATACTTGCCGCCCACCAGCCGAAGAAGTTGATTACCCTGAATACCAAACCCAGCCAAGAGAAACCTGATGCACGCTTGACCAGTGCGGAAAAATCCGCCACTCGTCCTTTAGCGGTCAAATTTCTCCTGTTCTGGCTTTTATCTGTTGCCGCACTCGTCGTAGTCGGGCTGGCTCTCAATGCGGACTGGTACAAACCTCAATTCGAGACGGCATTGTCTGATTTGTTTCACCGCAAAGTTCGGCTCGGTCACATAAGCTGGAGCATTGGATTTAACGGGCTGGCCATTGCCACCAACAAAGTCGAAGTCGACGAAATGGATAATTTACCGTTTTTGCGTGCGCAGCGCACGGAAATTGGTGTTTCTTTCAAACCGCTTTTAAAAGGTGATGTTGAGCTGCATCACCTGGATTTCAAAAAGCCCGAGTTTTGGTTTACACGGCAGGCAAACGGCAGTTGGAATTTCACGGACTTGATCAAATTTGGTCCGGACGTGCGCATCATCCAAATTGACGACGGGCGTTTGCACCTGACGGACATGGCTGCACCAGCGGCTTATCGCAGCAGTCTCAATTTGGACAAAGTGAATTTGAAATTTGTCTGGCCGCGCAAAAAATTGAGCAAACCGTTCTTTCTATCTTTCCAACTGAAACAACCCAGATACACAACCAAAGTGCAGCTCGACGGTCTGGGCAAGGGTGCTATTGAAGATTGGAAGAGCAACCACTACACCATCGCACTTTTGGCTCAGCGTATCAATCCGGATGATGCGCTCAGGCTAGCCTCTTTCATCATGAAGCCTGAAGATGCTGTGCAGGTGAAATCGCGCGAGCTGAGCGGACTTTTCGATGTGACAATCAAGGGCGACGGCACACTGGACAAAGGCATTAAGCTGGCAGCCAACATGGAAGCAGACGGGCTAGTCCTTCGCGACCCGCAGCTGGGAACGATCACCACACCAAAGGCTAATTCGGAAGGTCGCCTTGTAGTCGACAAAGAAAAAATCGCCTGGGAAGAACTGTCACTCAAGCTGCCCGGAATGCAACTCGTCTCTACCGGTCATTTCAAACGCCCCAACGGCAAAGGTAGCGACTATGCTACGAAGCTGTCGGGCAAAGTTGAGGATTTGCAGGTCCTAAATAAGTTGCTGGGAGCGCCGACGGGCAAAGGCAAGTCTTCCAACTCTCCACTCATGCTTTTAGACGGTATCAATCCCGAGAGGCTGACCGGAAAAGCCGAGGTGATTGTCAACATTGAGAACATCGACAATCACACTGTGATTGAAAGCAAATTCGATGCCGGCGGGTTGCTACTGCAAGATATTCTGCAAGAGGCAGCGCCCGACCAGGCGCGCTTTGCGATCTATGCGGGCGTGCCGCAGAAGTCTGTTTTAACCGGCGATATACATCTCATTCCCGGACAAAAACTGGAAGTCCGCTCGGCACAAACGGAAATCATCGGCGGAAAAGTTTCAATAAAAGGCTCCACCGACATCAAGGCGAGAAATTCAAATTATTTGCTGGAAGGTAATTCTATCGACCTGAGCAAAATTTCCGCCAACATGAACTCGTCCAAAGAAGCACTTAAAGAGATGGCTGAGCGCATCAATGTGCCACCCAAAACAAGGCTTCAATTCAAAGGTCTGGCTGACCTGAAAGCAAAACTGCAGCGCAGTGGATCTTCTACCAGGCAAGATGTCGAGCTGAATTTGCATAATGCCGACTTTTATTTGAGCGACGGTTCACTGCATTTGAACAATTTGAACGGAAAAGTGGGAGTTACCGATCGCGACTTCCTCTTCGACCGCGTCACCGGCACCATGGATGGTGGCGCCTTCAGCCTGAGCGGGCGTCTTCCGTTCAAAGGCGGAGGCATGAACCTGGCTGTTACCGGCAGCAAAATCGACCTGGCTAAGCTGACTCTGGCGCTCACCACCTTCAAAATGCAAGTGCCGCAAATGGCCGGCATGAAGGCGACAGGCAAAGTAAAAGAAGCACATCTGAAACTAACCGGCTCGCTTGCCACTCCCGTCGTCGCAGGCACAGCGATACCCGATGATGTGCGGCTGACTCTGGGCAACGGCAAACAATACATTCGTGCCACCGGTGGTTCGCTCAATCTGGTAGGCGACATTCTTACTGTCAAAGACATGACTTTCACAACCAGAGGCGGGTCGGCTCAAGTGGCGGCACGCATCGCCGGAGTGCCCGGACAAGCGCACTTTCTGGATGGAAGAATACGCTCGCAAGGACTCGACCTTGCCGACTTCGACGCCTGGATTCACTCTCAAGTGGTGCCGGAGAGAGTCCGCAAAGACTATGACACTATGCTCAAGACGTACAGCATCGCCAAAGTGCACGGTAAAGTCTACGGCGATCTTCTGCTCAAAGACAATCCCAACAGCGCACTGCCGCGCTTCGAGGGCGTGATAGGCCTTATGAATGTCGGCTTTAGAGTGGAAGACGAGAAGCTTGGTGTAGACAGACTGAGTGGAGTTTTGGCCACTTCAGGCGAAGACCTCCTTTTGCAGGACATTGCCGGCTGGATCAATAACAGTGAGTTTCAATCGGACGGTTATGTCAAACAGTTCCGCACGAAGGTTCCTGTCTTGACCTGCGACATTCGTGGTTCTTTGAACGGTGCCGAGATCAATCAATTGATATCCGCATTTTCGCCAGCCAAAAAGGCCAGCCAATTGAAATTCACGTGCCAGACACCTCTCAATATTCGACTGAGAGCCAACGGCAATCAAGATGCAATGAATGTCAGTTTTTCCGGTCGCGCCAATGCCAAAAGCGACGTAAAACTGTACGGACCTTTCGGTGTGCTTCACCAGCCCTCGGGTGAAGTGATGTCGCTGGACGGCGCTCTCACCATTCATCCTAAAGGTGTCACCATTAACGATGCCCACCTTTTCGTCAGCGAATCGGTGCTCAATTTTAAGGGCGAAATCAAAGTCAAAGATGACAACGACACCAATCTGCTAAATGAGCAGGTGATCAATTTAGCGATCATGACTCCCAACCCTTTGCCGGCCAGACGCATGCTCGCCGGTGTGGCACCGCAAATAGCCGAGAGCAATGTTGTCGGCACAATCAAAGTGGATGGTGCCCTTACCGGTCCGATGTCCAATCCGAAGATCAAAGGCATCTTCGATCTTGTCGATGTGGCCATTCCCAAATTCAACCTCACTCATGTGACAGGACGGATGGAAAGCCGCGATCCATTTGATCCGCGTTCGCAGGAAGCACCGATTAATGCCCGAGTGAACTTTTCGGAAGTGCAATTGAAGGGCATTAAGGTCGCCGAAGTCACCGGAGACATGAGCTTCAAACCGACATCTGCCGAAAACAAGCTGCCCAAAATCCGCCTGGCTAATATGAAGATAAAAGCCGGCGGTGGCAACGTAAACTTCAATGCCTGGGTTGATCCGGAGACTGAGAAGTTCGGAGCCAAGTCTGATTTTAAAAATGTCGATCTGAGCGTGATTGCTACAGGTCTCTTCGGTCACCCGGGCGAATTGACTGGCACCGCCGATGGTGAGCTGCTTCTTAAATCTCAAGGTTCGGACAAGGCCGAGATGATTCGCAATCTCAACGGCAATGGAAAGTTCAATATCAAAAACGGTGTGTTGGCCCGTTTCGGCCATTTGCAAACACGCCTTACACAGGCCAATCTACTGCAATCCGGCGTGCTCGGTTTTAATTTGAACAATCTTCTGCAAAGCGTCGTTCCGGTAAGAACAGGTGAATTCAAAGAATTGATCGGCAGCTACGCGATAGTCAAAGGCGTGCTCGCCTTTACAGAGCTCAAATACAACGGCGAGGATATGCGCCTCTGGGGCGGTGGAACAGCGAATCTGGCCGATGGCAAAGTCAACATGGAAATCGCCGGCACGCTTCCGCGCGTCACACAAAGTGTCCTGCGTGGTCCTATTGGACATGTTTCGCGCGGTTTGACAATCCAAAAACTCCTCAATGCCGTCACATTCAACAAGCTTGAAAAACTGCCTTCGCTGCCGGTGCTTGGTGATCTGGCCGGAGACAAACCACGCACATTTACATTCAAGATGGCCGCACCTCTCGATCAGCCGAATGTGCTTGCCCAATCAATCGAAAAATCATTCAAATGGATACCATCAAAACCGCTGGCATCGGCTCACCCTGTGCCCGGTATAGACGCCAAACTGCTTGAGGCCAGAGCTCGCTGACAACGCACCTGATGCGGTGGCAAGGCAGATTCTTTACCGCCACTCTGTTTAGTGGCGACGTCAGATAATATTCGTACGTCGGATAAAACAATTCCGCCACCTCATATGGTGGCATGAAATTCTCGTTTTTGCTTGACTCTTGACGAAGCCCGAGTATGATATATCTCAGACATACAATCTGCACTTAGACATATCCGGCAATTCGAACATTCGAATTGCCCTTTCCATCCACGGCGAAAGGTGAGGCTCGATGCATTCGGCGCCACCACATTCGGTGCCATCCGGCGCGCCTGAAGATAGACGTATCAACGCCTGTCTCAATTCCTACATCGATTTTGTGCGCTCGGAAAAGTCACTTTCACTCAATACGCAAATGGCTTACCAGCGCGATTTGCTGGCCTTTCTTAGTTGGCGACAAAAAAGAATTTCCCAGCTCGGCGATGGCTCCGTCCCGCCGCCGACAAGCCGCCAGGATTTGCAGCAGTACATCGGTTATTTAAGACAAAAAGGTCAGAAAACCAGTTCGATCGTAAGAGCAATTGCCAGTCTTAGAGGTTGGTTTGCCTGGCAAAAAGCAACCGGTCTGCTGAAAGAAGATCCGCTCGAAGCGATGCATAATCCTGTCAAGGCAAAGAAGCTGCCGTCGGTTTTAAGCAAAGATGAAGTGGAAAAGATGATCGAGGCGGCACAATCCAGCCGCGATCGTTTGATTGTCGAGATGCTTTATGGAGCCGGTTTACGGGTGTCCGAACTGGTCGGTCTCGATGTGAAAGACGTCAATTTGTCGCAGAGTTATGTGCGCTGTTTTGGTAAAGGATCAAAAGAAAGAATTGTGCCAATAGGCAGGCAGGCTCTCCAATGCTTGCAACTCTACTTGAAGGAGCTGAAAGACGATCCCCCTTTGGCACATTCACAAGAGCGGACGCAGGCGCAAAATACAAAAAACCATAATCGTCAGGTCAAACAGCAAATTCGTCCGCTTTTCCGGGACCGAACCGGAAGTCGTCTGTCTCGGTTGGTAGTGTGGCAAGTTGTTAAGCGTCTGGCGAAAAAAGCCGGCGTCGAAAAATCCCTGTCTCCCCACACGCTCAGACACAGCTTCGCAACTCATTTGATTGAAAACGGCGCCGACCTTCGCTCCGTGCAAGAACTGCTCGGACACGCCAATATCGTCACCACACAGCTCTACACACACGTGTCACGCGGTCACCTGCGCAAGGCATACGACCATGCTCAAAGCGCCTTTGTAAACAGTGCTGATCACTCGAATTTCGAGCCACCAGTATAAAAATTGATGAAATTTAATTCCTGAGCGATAACCTCCGGCATATATAGAGATAAACTTAGTGTCAGTTGCTCAGAGGCGACCTACGGGTGTGCGAGCAGCATGGGGAAAAGCAAAGCCTGTCTTTGCGAGACAATCCCAGAGTCTTAATGCTTAAAAGCGATAGAGCTCGATTCGAGCTTTTCCGGTCCGGTGCCGAAGCAAGCGCCGCTGCCTGAAAAACTGCCTCAATTCAAAGACGATACTTATATCAAGGTCACACTTAATGAGTCGAAACGCCAAGGTAGAGGGCACCAAGATTGCCCAGGCCGCCAAGGATCTCAACGTTACTTCGGTAACCATCAGGCGGTACATCACAGAATTCAATATCGAGACCACAGCAGACGAAAACGGCATCAAGGTTCTGCCTGACGTGGCAATGGACGAATTGCAAAAGATTCGTGAACTGAAAGAAGAAGGTCTCACCAATCCTCAAGTTCTCGAAAAGCTTGAAGAGATGCGCACTTCCGACCGCAAACCGGCAAAGGCGAAAGCCAAAGGCAAAGCAGCCACAAAGGCAAAACCCGAACCGGAAATCGAAGAAGAGGAAGAGGAAGAAAAACCTGCTGCGCGCACTGCCAAAGAGAAAGACAAAGAAAAGGAAAAGGACACCAAGCGTCCGGCTAAGCGCATAGCGAAGAAAGAAGCACCTCCGGAAGAAAAGGACGAGGAAGAAGAAGCGCCTGAAGAAAAGGGTGAAGCTGAAGGCGATGCCGAAGGCGCGCAGGCAGAAGGCGAGTCCGGAGACGGCAAGCCAAAACACTCTTTGACCTGCCAGACCTGCGGCAAAGTTTTCGAGCACATGAATCCGCGTTTGCGCGATTGTCTCGACTGCTACCGCGCCAAGCGCAAAGAAAGAAGACGTGGTGGTGCAGAGCGCCACAAAAACGTCATTCAACATCCGCTAGCACAGCAGGCTGCAAGCCGCCAGGCTCAGCAAAGTGCATCCAACGGCGTTGCAGAGACCGAAAAGTATCCAGAAGAACAACCACAGCAACAACAACCGGCAAGACGCGCCCCCAGAGAAAGAGAAAGAGTAGAAAGAGAGCCGGCGGTCGCTGTTTCCCAACCTTATTCTCCTGCTTCCTCGCAAGTTGTGGCACAAGGTTTGCAACGTACGGTAAGAAATTACCGCAAAGCCATTGAAGAAACTCGCAATATCACAGGCTCGCTCAAGCGCCGCCTGGAGCGCCCGGATCTGCCGGAAGGCGAAAGAAGATGGCTGGAGCAAATTTATGCGTATCAGCTGATCTTGCACCAGGGATGGCGCCACCTTGCCGAATACAAAGCTGCAACTCAGCAGCAAGGCAAAGGCGGATCAGGCTCGCAATCGAACGCTTCGGCAGTCTCGATTGACGATTAACTGACTGCAGCAAAACATCAAAATGGATCGGGCATGTTCAGTCCGGGCTTAGGTCCGACAGGTTTTTCGAAGATCTGATTGGGACTTGGACCGGCAAAAGAATTGCTCTGCGGATTTTGACTTGCGCCTGTTTGCGGGGCGGCGGGCGGCATGACGCCGGGCACTGCCGACGCAGGGGCAAGCGGTTGGCCGGAATTAAGCCCTTGCATCGTTGGCGAGTTGTTATATTGCGGCAAATTGCCGGGCGCAAATCCTGTCGGTGCCGGGGACATGTGCGTCAAATCCAGTGGTCTGTTTAATCGCACTGCCAGGATCTCTCCTTTCTCCAGCTTGAAATCAGCCCCTCTCTGCCTATAACCCGGCTTAAAACCAATCAAGCGTCCGCTGATTGTTCTGCCCACCATACTAAGAGAATTCGCAGCCGCTTTCGGATAATAACTGGCCGCCTGTGCAGCACTTTGTTTTCTTGGATTTTGTGTCTCATCCATGTTGGGATTGTGCACGATAAACCCATACAAAGGTGTATTGCGACCATCTGGAAATACAATCGTCTGCAGCGTCACTTGCAGATTGCCAGGATGCCCATGTCCAGTCAATTTTGATGGAATGACGTTAGTAATGGCGCCGAGAATTCTCGAGTGACGAGGCAGTATCTCTACACCATTTCTGAAATAGCCATCCTCCAGACGTATTGAAAAAACATCGCCTCTCAAGTTTTTGCCTGACGAAAGATCGTCTTCTAGAA
>PNKB01000167.1 GCA_013997645.1 Cyanobacteria bacterium PR.3.49 | reverse complement strand
CACGCAGTCCGGATGCAATTCCCAAATTAGCTGCGGTGTTGTACGAGCGCACTACGGGCAGGCGCATGGCTGTGCGAACTACCGAGCCTGGAGTTCAGCTCTATACAAGCAACAACCTGGACGGTTCTCTTACCGGTCTCGGTGGGCAATACAAAAAGCAGTATGCGGTTTGTTTAGAAACGCAGCACTTTCCGGATTCGGTACACCACAGCAATTTCCCCAGCACAATATTGCGCCCGCAAGAGACGTACTATCAGACAACGGTTTTCGATTTTGGATCTGCCGACTAGCCCAGCACGTGTGCCGCAACTTTCTTGAATGCAGCGATGATGTCTTCGACATCACGTTCGCTCAAAGTTGATGCAATTGCCAGCATTGCACTGCGCTCGGCCAGTTCATCGCACTTCGGCAAAGTTCCTTTCTCATACGAGTATGATTTCGCAAAATCATTTGCCGGATGCGACCAGGGCATTCCGTCATTTGCAAGAGAGCGTTTTTTCACCAAACTGGGATTGTTGTAGTACCAGTGCAGTCCCCACTCGGCCATCGTAATGCAGGTCAGGCTGCCTTCCGGACCTTTGATTCCCTCAGCTTGCAGAGCTTTCGTAAACTCCTGGCACTTCTCTTTTGAAGGATAAATCGTGATCAGGAACGGTCCGCTGTCGCCATCTGGATCGGGAATTTCTCTGAATTCCAAACCGCGAGTTCCTTCCAGTGCGCGGCGAATTTTCCACTTCGCATTGCGCATGGCGCCTGTGATCTTGTCCAACTTGCCGAGCTGAGCGAGCAGCATGGCGCCGGCAAGCTCGTTGAGACGGCAGCCGAAACCCCACATCTGGTAGCGTTCGTCATTAGGTACCAGGCGACCTTCGTCGCTGCGTGTATACCCGAGGTCGTGAATCGCGACGCAGCGTTTGTACAGATCGTCGTCGTCGCAAAGAATCAAGCCGCCTTCGCCGCTGGTGATGTTTTTGTTGAGCTGAAAGCTGAAGATCGCAATGTCGCCGTGGCTTCCTGCCTGTTTTCCATTTTGGCTGGAGCCGCAAGCTTGCGCGCAGTCTTCCAAGACCTTAAGACCTTTATCGTGCGCTATCTTGGCAATCTTTTCGATGTGACCGGGCGCGCCGCTCATGTTGACTACCAGTACAGCCTTGCTTTTGGGACCAATCTTGGCCGCCAGGTCATCGGGGTTCATGCAAAACGTTTCGTCGATGTCAACAAGTTTTGGAATCGCACCTTGCATGACGATTGCGCTGATGCAGCTGACCCACATGTAGCCAGGCAGCAAAACCTCATCGCCAGCGCCAACGTTCATCGCAGCTAGAGCGATACGCAAGGCGGCTGTGCCGCTCGAGACACCCAGAGCATGTTTGCGCTTCCAGCGCTTACACCATTCTTCTTCCAGTTTGGATACCATCTGTTGGCTGTCGAGTCCGTAGAAGCGAAACGGACTTTTCGCTTGCACAACCTTGGTCACCAGCTCCAATTCTTCGTCACCGATCCATTGAGCGCCCGGCAATTCCCACGGCAAAGGCGACTTGCGAATCGGCTCGCCACCGTTAATGGCAAGAGTAGCCTCAGTTTGCTGAACGTTTGGCATTGCATCGCTCCTTAATTCGTCTGGAATAGCTCTAAAAAAGAGGTCGAGCTTGAGACTCGAAAGCCTCATCGGCTGTATCCCTTCGGATACAGTTGCTGTCCGCGCCGCCGCTGTAAATTATGCTTACGTGCCGCGCTGGGGAGCGGGTCATAGTATACTGCATAACCGGAAATCCGGAGGTTGACATGCTCTCGTCCATTCTCGAAAGCGACATCGAATTGGTCGCGAAAAATGCCGATCAGGTTGACTACTTCATCATCGGCAGCGGCACCGCTGGAGTCACTGCAGGGCTTGAATTGGCCGCTGCAGGATTTAATGTAGTCATCATTGAAGCAGGACCTTTCATCACGGCAAATCACATCGGTACATCACCTTTCCGCAGTCAATCGGAAATCGTGCCGAAGATCCATTCGCTTGTGAAATACGATACTTCTTGGGTGCAGGAAGAATGTTATGGTTGCCGGGAAACAACCCCATTGGTGCCGAACAACACCGCCTGGTCGCTGGTTGGTGGAAGGACGGTTTTCTGGGGCGGCTGCGCGCCGCGGTTTAACAAGGAAGACTTCGCTGATTGGCCGTTTTCATATGAGGAGTTCGAACCCTACTATCGGCAGGCGGAAAGTCTTATGCATGTCTCCGGCAGTTCGCCGGACAGACCGCATTTCATAAGCAGCGAATGGCAAGATGCTGCAATGGCGAGATTAAACAAAGCTGGTTTCAGTGCCGTGCACGCACCGGTTGGTGTCGATACGGAAAGAGTGGCTAATGGTCATATTTCTTTTGGATTTGATAGTTCCGTCGCCAGGCTTCTGCGCAGTAAAAGTTTGGTGCAGTTTGGTGAAAAACAAGGACTGAGTCTGGTTGCGAATACTGCAGTTACTAGTCTTGAAGCGGCAGGCGATACGATTTCAAAACTGCATTTGTTGAATTTGCAGTCAAAGAAGCAGTACGAAATTAAACCGAAGAATGTGATCCTCGCCTGTGGTGGCGTCCAGTCGACTCGACTGGTTTTGGCGTCCGGAATCGAGCAAGACAGTGATGTTGTAGGCAAATACATCAGCGATCATCTGTTTGTTCAGGGCTTGATGCGCCTTCGCGAACCAATCGGCGTACCGCTGTACATTTTGCTGAAAGCGACAGAAAAGTTGCCGTATCAAGTTCAAATTCAAGGCGCATTCGAAGCGGATTGGTACAGTCCATATCATTCGACCGTTTGGCTGGACTATCAGAAGGACGGAACCAACGTACTCTTCTATTGCTTTGGCGTCGGCAGCGTCGAGAAGAAAAACAGAGTCGCGCTTCTCGACGAAGGCGAATGTGCACGTGGCGGTGCGAGCAAATACTGTGTGATTTACGATCACTCAAAGGAAGACAAACAACTTATTCAGCGCATGATCGACGGCATGCCCGCAGTCGCAGAAGCGCTCAATGCAGATGTGGTGCGTGTGAAAGAAAACCCGCCCGGCAGCGCTCTGCACGAGATTGGCGGGCTGCGCATGGGAACGGATCCAGCTACCAGCATTACCGATCCGGATGGACGTTTTTGGCGATACAAAAACTTGTATTGCCACGATTCCAGCACCTGGAGATATCAAGGCGCTGCCAATCCATATCTGACAATCACAGCATGCTCTCTGCGTCTTGCGCGCAAATTGATTGAAGCGAAACAGCCTAGTCTGGCGCGCAGCTAGATAATGTCTAACGCCGAACCCTCAAGAAAGATGCTGCTTATTCTGCTGGGCGCGATCCCCGCTTTGGGCGGATTGCTCGTCGGCTATAACACTGCTGTCATTGCCGGTGCTTTGGAGTTTATCGCCCACGATTTTTCGCTCAAAACGGTTGGTCAAGAATTCGTCGTGACATCAATTTTGGTTGGTGCGCTCGCTGGCGCATTTTTGAGCGGACCAATGACAGACCGTTTTGGACAGAAACGCGTCATTCAGATAGCTGGTGTTGTCTGTCTAGTTGGTGGCATTGGCTGCGCGCTGGCTGTCAGTGAGGCAATGTTGATTATCTTTCGTGGATTGCTCGGTATCGCTTGCGGTGTATCTACCATGGTGGCACCTTTGTATGTTGCAGAGACGGCGCCGGCAAAATGGCGCGGTGCGTTTGTATCAGCTGTGCAACTGGCAATCACGATAGGCATTTTTCTGTCTTACTGCACTGACTATTTGCTGTCACCTGCGAGCAATTGGAAATTGATGCTTGGACTTGGTGCTATACCTGGCGCAGGCCTTGTCGCCGGAATGCTGCTTTTGCCTGAAAGTCCTCGTTGGCTCGCACTGCATGGTCGGACTGAAGAAGCGCGGGACGTGCTGCATAAACTCGGCAATACCGAAGACGAGCAAGAGATTATCTCCATTGGTGAAAGCAAGCAAAAGCAACCGCCTTGGTCAGAACTTTTTAAAGGCAATATTCTCACTGCATCGATAACAGCGGCCGGTTTGTTCCTGGTGCAAAACTTGTCGGGAATTGACGGAGTTCTTTATTATGCTCCGGCAATCTTTAAGCAAGTCGGGTTTCAGGGGACCTCCGCACAAATTCTAGCCACCGCCGGATTGGGCTTGGTTAATGTTATCGCAACGGTAATTGCTACCTTGGGGATTGACAGAGCGGGCAGACGTCCATTAATTCTTGGCGGGTTGGGTGCCATGGTGGTTTCGCTCGCAGCACTGAGTCTGGTGCTCACCTTCGCGGGGTCTGCTCCCTGGGTTGGTTTTGTTGCCGCCGGATCGCTGGCTGTGTTTGTTGCTGCATTTGCGGTAAGTCTTGGTCCGATACCGTATGTGATCATGTCGGAAATTTTTCCTTTGCGGGTACGAAGCATGGGAATGAGCCTTGCTGCAGCATCGGCATGGGGCTGTAACATGGTGGTGACTGTAACTTTCTTGAGTTTGATGGAGATGCTGGGACAGGCAAATCTCTTCTGGTGCTATTGCGGAATTTGCTTGGCTGGGTTTCTTTTTGCGTATTTGCGAGTGCCGGAGACGAGCAATTGTTCTCTTGAAGATATAGAAAGTAAGTTGATGTCCGGTGTGAAAAGCAGATTTTTGGGGCGCTAATTGATGAGTGATTTACTTGGTTCGCCGGATGGAGTCATTGAGTGCTTTTATGCATCTCTCTCCTTTTCTGCCGGACAAACACCTAATTACAATTTGATGCATTCGTTGTTTCACAAAGACGCGCGCATCATTCCACCTGCCACCGATACTGGTGGCAAACTTCAATCAATGAGTGTTGAGGAATTCATAGAATATTTTGATGAACGCATAAAAGATCTAGTTGCTTTTGGTGGTCGCGAAGAGCAAACGAGTTGTAAAACAAGCATCTTTCACACAGTCGCACATGTCTTTAGCGCCTATCGGTTCATGAAAGTTGGTACAGAGCAACCCATTGCGCGCGGAATCAATTCACTGCACCTTGTTTATGAAACCGGGCGTTGGTGGATAATAAATCTCATATGGGACAGGGCGCAAAGAAGGGAAGAAGTGATTGATTTACTCTGAGTTGGCGCAAAAGGTAATTCATACGATCACCACCGAGATGCGTCGGGACGGCCGGATTGGAGGCAGTCGATATTCGGTGATTCGTGAACAAAT
This sequence comes from Cyanobacteria bacterium PR.3.49, assembly GCA_013997645.1. Taxonomy (GTDB): domain Bacteria; phylum Cyanobacteriota; class Vampirovibrionia; order Obscuribacterales; family Obscuribacteraceae; genus QKMZ01. The sequence goes on along the minus strand of PNKB01000167.1, from coordinate 7,761 downwards.
TTCGGCAAGAAAGCCATAGGCTGGGAAATTTTGTGTTTGTCGCCGGCGGGGGGTATACCGATACCCTTACGCAAATATGCCGAAATATATAATCGCACTTGCGAACCTTTCCTTATGATGGGAAGAACGGAATTTATCTGCGAGAAAGCTTCCTCGGTGGAAGCTTTGGAATTTCATTGGAGACACCCTATGAACAGCTTCCATGTTCTCAACGTGCAGTCGCTATTTAAGTCTGAAATGTTCGCAACTAAAACTGAAACAAATGAAGACGCTTTGGCAAGAAAAGTTTCTTTAGATAGATTCTTGATTATGGCATCGGTGAGCATCATTGCCCTTTTGCTGTTGTCGGTACTGCACCCTAATCATTTTTGTTTGACTGCTTGTTTTGGTTGGGCAGGCATGTTCGTATCCGATCGCTTGTCGCGACGCAGCAGCATGTTGGTGGCACCGGTTTTGATTTTCTTCAATCTGCTCGTGTGGCCGGAGTCTTACATTGCTCTTCCACTTGCAGCTCTCACTATTGGTCTGGCCTCGGAGTTCAATGTTGATGATTGCATTCGTGATGCTATGCGACTTTCTGGGCTGACCTGCGCTGCGCTCACACTGCTTTGCACGTTGGCTTAACTCTTCGACTCCACTTTGAGTTTTAGCATTAAATTTGCAAGATCGTGAGCGTTCATTTCATACTCTGCCGGCGTTAGGCTTTCGTATCCGGCAAAACCTTTGTTGAAATCACGCATCTTCGCTGTGCCTTTGAATTCTTCGGTGAAATCATAGCCGACCAGTAGGTTTCGACCTACAGATACAGGTCCAAAATTTTTGACTTCATCCCAACTTAAAAATGCTTTTCTAAATAGAGTTTTGGTTTCAAAACCTTTTCTCGACAGCTTGATATAAGTACTGCCTGGCAAATATTGCACGAGAAAAACTAACGATCCAATCCCAAAGAAACTGGTTACGAACCAGCCCATTGGTTCGTTATCTATAATCATCCAGATGCCACCGGCGACAAATAGTATTGATATTGGAATTATGAACCACAGCTTTCTCTTAGTTGGTCCAAGGATAATTTCGCTATCTGCATTCGGCAATAATTTCGGCTGATTTTCCATTGTCATTCAACGCTCCATTTCGGAAACTGCTGTAAGAAGGTTGCGGCAAAAGTTTAGAAGCATCATATCGTTGCCATGGCTTGACATGAAGGAAAGACCCGTGGTGGTTGTTTCAGTCAGTTTGATTGGGATGCAAACTTCGGGCACGCGCGCTAAAGGCGCTACAGATGTCAGATTCATATTGCGAGCACGATTCCTCAATAGCTCCTCGTCGGTAGCATCGACAAGCGGTGGAATGTTTGTAGTTGTGGGTAAGCACAAAACTGCGTCTCCGCTGAGCAAATCAGAAAAGCCCTGGATAATTCGATTGCGAAATTCCGTAGCGTTCTTGTAGTCTTCGGGTGTGACATTTCGCGTGTACTCAAAGCGTTCCATTATTGAAGGACATATGAACGGATTGGTTTCTGTAATCCAATCGCCGTAATTTTTCCAGCATTCCCAGCCTTGAAAAATTCGATAAAGTTGCGCATGCCCCTCCCATCCATAGGGCTCTAGATGCACTTCTTGCACATAAGAGAAGTTGGAAGCGATTTTTTCAACTGCAGTTTTAATGGACAATTGCAATTCCGGCGCAACTAATTCAAAAGTATCTCGGGCGATCAAAAGTTTTTTTGGCAATATTGACGATCGATTTTCATTCAGCAGGACCGACCCTACCGTTTCCAGCAACTCCGGATTTCTCGCCATCCAGCCGACGGCGTCTAACTGCTGTGCAAGCGGTGCGACACCGTTTGCTGAAATTCGACCATGCGAAGGTCGAAAGCCGTAGATCCCGCAATAACTTGCGGGCACTCTGATCGAGCCACCAGTATCGGTGCCTAAGGCAAAGTCGACAAGTCCGGCCGCAACTGCTGATCCTGAGCCGCTTGATGATCCGCCCGGAATACGATCTGGATATTGTGGATTATCCGGTGCGCCAAAATGGATGTTGATACCGTCGACGCTGAATGCGAATTCGTCCGTGCATGCTTTTCCTATGAGTGTTGCACCCTCCGCCAGCAGCATGTCGACAGCGTCCGCATTCTTTTCAGCAGGTCGATGGGTGCGAGCCCAGTCTAAATTGCCTAAACCCGTGACTTCATCTTTTACATCGAACAAATCTTTGGCGACAAATTTCAATCCGGCGAGACAACCATCGTTGAAACCTGGAATGTTCAACTCCTTGATGATGCCATTAAATCGTTTGATCTTTGTGGTCATCTTCAATGCCGTCTATTGAGCCGGATTTCTCTGATACTGCTGCGGTTGATATTGCGGCTGTTGCGGAGATTGTTGTTGTTGTTGTTGTTGTTGTTGATATTGCTGATACTGTTGATATTGCATCTGTTGCTGTTTTTGCGCCTGACGTTGAGCCATAAAGCGCGCGAAACTATCGGCGGTGGAAGGATCGGGCGCGAACGGTTCGAGCATCATGGCTTTCTCAACTCTTACGATCAAATCCTCCGGCATCCCGGCCGGATTGAAACCTTTAATTGAGGTTGTCTTGCGAATTCCGCCAGCGTCCGGCTCGAATCTGCCGAACGTTTCGATAGTAGTCGAGCGGGCAATGACACCGGTGGACTTCGCTACAACGAGAGCTGGTCCGGTGGCAGTTTCCACAAGCGAGTCATTGCCCGAATGTAGAAATCGCGATTTGCGAATTAAGTTGTACTGCACTGATTGCTCAGTCTGAATGGAATTGCGATAGGGGCATCGATTGAGATGCCAAACTCGCCCACTTGAATCGAGCTGGTGTCCGTAGTGAAAAGTTCGATAAATTTTCTCCATGCGATTAGGCATAAGCTGAGTTTGGGTTCGATAGTCGATGAATTGGACGACAAGCGACTTATCGACGTAAAACGTGCCTGCAATCCAGGGCGGAATGCAAATCCACTCGTCAACGGGAGCGCCCAGATCAACAGCGTTAGCATTAAAACGCTGACCCGGCATAAGTTGAGGATCGAGCGGCTGAACGGACTCAGAGTGTTCGATTCCAGCCTTTAGCATCGTCGGTCCCGGGGCGGCGGGGGCCGGATTTGCCGCGCCTGATTCGTTTTGCGCGAGTAAGCGACTATTTTGAGCCTGCACCGGTGCAATTGAAACAATCGCACAGCCCGCAAACATCAATGCCAAGCGCCTGAGGAAATTCATTTGAACTGACATAGTAGGGAAATTATGCCACTGCGGCTGGATTTAATCTATCGGGCGGCCTCCTGAGCCCTGCTTCGAAAAAGGTTAACCGCAAAAGCCGCCTGGGGGGTACAGGCCAGCGATTGGCTATTTTCTGGGCATATAGGTAAGAATGGGAGTCATTGGCGCCCATTTTTTGTACTCTCAGATGTCCCTACAACTCGGAGCGTCATGGGTTCAAAGCGGAAAAGCATGACAGAGTCGAAGCGATGCACTCAGTCCTCTGAGCGAGTAGCCTCGCACGACATTGAGTTGAAAGTTTCTGAACCAGCAACGCCGCTCGAAGCGAACCCTGCGGAGCCTGAAGCTTGCGCCACTGAAACTCCACCAGTACCGGAAAGCGTATACCAGCCCAAAGCTCAAACTGGGGAAGTCGAAAGCGCTACTCCTGAGCCGCAGCCGGTTGAGGCAGTTAAGCCGGAAGTTGCGCCGGAGCCTGCACCCCGAAACCTCTCGCTGCATGCTTCTGCAATTCCTTTGAGTATTAGACCAGAGAAATCAGTTGATTGGCCGCTGAGCCGAAAGCGCCAGCTTTTCAACGTTTTTTATTTCGGGCTGATTACACTACAGCTTTTGGGTCTTGCTAATTCAGGAATAATTGAAGGACGGCTGCTTTCGCTCTGTCTTTATTTTACTGTCGGCGTATGTGGATTTTTCTCGCTAGCTTCGCTCTTCTATTTAGGTAATCACCGTGCACATCAAACATCGTCGGATGAATTCAGTCCGCGAGTAAGAAGAAGTTTGCGTGCAATCGGATTGCTGGTGCCCGCCTTCTTGATGATGGGTTTTATGCGATACGAGCCGCAAAGCCTAGACATGGAGCCTGCACCACAAACTGCTTCGGGGATTCCGCTCCCATTTGATATGGCTGCCTTCAACGCAGAAATGGCAGCCGGCAAGAGGGCATTCAGGCACCACAACTATGGTGAAGCGCGTACTCACTTTGAAAGTGCAGCCGTACTAAATCCACAATCTGATTCTGCATTTGAATGGCAGGCGAATGCGAATGATAGTTTGCATGATCCTACTGCTGCTATCACAGCTGGTTTGCGCGCGATTTATTTAAACCCAGAAAACGAAAATGCACATGTAATCCTCGCTCACGCATACAACATGTACGGTAACCCAACATTGGGTTTGGAATTCGCACAGCGAGCAGTAGCGCTAGATCCAAAAGACGGCGAAGCGTATGGATATATGAGCACATCCTATAATCGGCTTGGTCAGCCGGACAAAGCTTTGCTCGCTGATGATTTGCACGTCAAATATCACGCTAAGCATGCCGAGGCATTTGATCAGCGCGCAAGAACTTTAGAGCGTCTCGGGCGCACCAGTGAAGCAAAGTATGACAGACAAATCGCCGACAGCATTCGCTGGGGCAGAAGCGTTCCGCACTAATGGATTTAGTCGACGCCTAAATCCAATGCGTATCTGGCATTCAAGGTTACTTCATGGCGGTCGACATTTTGTTGTCGGACGATCGTATCGACTAACCGTTCAAAAATTTCTTCATCACGTGCAGGAGCTAAATCAAGCTTATTCGCATTCAACCTGATCAGCCGCTGAATAATTTGTCTTATCGTCAAAACTTTTATATTGAACTCAATGCCAAAAATTTCCTCCGACTCCTTAAAGCTTGGAGTGCGAAGATCGATGAACATTTGCAGGTACGGCCAGCCCTCCTCAATTTCTTTGAGCGAGAGAAGTTCGCTGAGCACCGTGTCGGGAGTGATAGCATGCCTGTGAAGTTTGTAGTTTTGAATCAGCGCGCGACGTAACTTATAAAATACTCTCTGAGTTAGACAATCTTCTGGCGATATTGTTTTTACGCGCCCCTTCAGATAATTGAAGGTGTCACCAACTGTTACCATTTTTTCGGCTTCTTGGTCTGGTATTTCCAATCCGAACTCTTCTTCAATTGCCTCTAGGAGTAAAACCGAATCAAGTCCCATTTTTATGCCTCTGTCCAACTGAGTCCGTTCGGAAGTTTTGCAGAAGAGTATTCTAGATGCAATACGCGGCGATGATCGGGCATCGTCGATTTGGATGAACTGTGCAAAATCAAAGGACGCATTATTATGATGTCGCCTCGCTCCGCTTCGCACGTATACGGCTCACTTGCTTCAATCAGATTTGGAATGTCTCGTGGATCAATAAGTCCGTTTTTGTGCGAACCGAAAACAAATTTGATCGCACCATTTTCACTTGGACAGGCATCGAGATGAATGCGCAGCGAAATGATTTGTTCCAGAATCGCCGCTGGAGGTTGTACGTGGAGCGTTCCTTCTTTTGTTGACCACGGACCGTAGCCCGGTGTGTCAACCTGCTTCTCGACTGCGATTGAGAGATCCTGGTGCCATGTGACGTACCAGTTCGACGCGGGTGTTTTGTCGAAGAAAATAGAACGGACAGGAATTGCGTTTTCGTTTAGGAATGTGGTGACGATTTCTCTAATTGTTTTCGAATACGCAAATTCTCTAATTTGCTTCTGTTTCAACAAGTTTCTAAAACCGGCAGAAAGTGCTGATTGGTTCTCTTCCCGATATGACTCAATAAAGTTTGCTAACTCGCTGATTTCTTCGTCTGGAACTGCTTTTCTAATTACAGCAAAACCATTCGACTCGAAATCTGCCACCAAGTTTTTGTCGAAACTCAGAACAGCCACTTCGTCTCCTTGCCGTCAGTCGGTTGTGCTTGCCCCAAAATTTTTGTGAATTCTTCGCTGCCTTTTGCGGGGAATGGTTTGCCGGATAGATAGCGGATAATGTCAAACTCGCGCCATACTTTTTTGTTGGTGTCGACTTCGACGAGCTTTTCGTAGTCGGTCGGTTTTTCGCCGTTTAAGTAGCCGAGATAACGCTTCCTGATTGTCTCTTCGTCCTTCGTGTAATATCCGGCGGCTGCCGCAATGGACACTTCTGCAAGCGCTGCTTTTATGAATCTGCTCCTTTCCTCGCCCTTACTTGCCAGCGCGAGTCTTTCCCAGCAGATGGAGAAAACGTGCGATCGCCTGCCATCACGATTTGGAAATTGGCGCTGCAAGAAAGTCGGAAGAAACTCTTTGTCTTCGACAAAATCGAAGTAATGTGCAGGATCAAGAGAATGTGCGTTTAAGAATTGATAGTCGTAAAAATCAACCAGCGCTTGCTGCAGATTATTTTCTCTTTCATTGCAGTGCGAGCGGCGTTGAAAAATGGATGAATCGTACTGCACGCGCGAGAGAGCTAGCCGGTCCAAAAGTATTTTTGCATCGTCGAATTTACCCAAAATCATGAGATCGTTCGCAAGCATTGATATCGTACGCCAATGCAACGATTCGGTCATAGAAACTTTTGCGCGTTCAAAAAGATCGATGGCTTTCTGAAGTTCTTGGCGAGCCTTTTCTTTATCGCTTTTTAGAAACCAGCATTGAGCCAGAAAGACATGCGGTGACGGGGCAAATTCATCATCCTTTGCGGACAACTCGAATTCCGAAATCGCTTCGTCTGGTTTGTTGTTTCTAAAATTTATCCGCCCGGTCATGAAGTGTTTGGCAAAGCTCAAATCTGTTTTGCTCGGATTGAGTAATGGTTCGATTGCCGGATCCGCCGCTCTGAACTGTTTTTTGAAATTTGGATCAAGCACATATCGAGACACGAATTCGCACAGCGATTCCTTTAGGCTCGTGCAAGATTCCGTGGATGGCCATCGTTGATCGGCAAAGTCGGAAGTTTTCGAATCGAGGAGAAACTGGCAGCTCACCTGTCTTCTTGCTGTCTGAAGCGCAGGTTTTGCGAAATCTGACCAGGTCTGCGAGTAAGCCACATGGCGTCCGAGATCGGCCATATGAACAAGTTCGTGCAACAGAATTCTCTTGAGGTCCTTTTGTTTTTCAGCTCCATCACCAAGGAACATCGCACCATCTACGGCGAGGACATAAGCGTTGGTGGTCTTGCCGAGAATGGTTTTGTACGGAATATGAGGGCTGCGCAGAATTGCGATTTTGCCGTGCTGCGAAGCCATCTCCACGACGCCTGGCGCATCCTTTTTGATTTCACTCAGCAATTTTTCAATTTGTTTGCTTTCGTCTTCTTTCCATGGTCTGCTGTCGTAATCAAAGTATTGAACGCCCGCCGGAAAAGAATTGCGGTCAGCGCAATAGAAAAATTGCCCGTCGTCTCCCGCGCGAGCTTCGCGGATGGTGATTGGCAAAATCGATATAAATGCAATGAGCAAAGTCGGCAGCGTACTCTTCAATTTATAAGTCAATTGACTCTAGCTCCTTTGCTTAAGTGCGGCAGACGCAAGCTTTAGTGTATAAGCTGATAAATCACCCGGCCATGCGGAAATATGTTCGCGGAATTTTTTCTCGTCGCCGGCAAAAAGCGCTCGCGCTGATTCTTCGAAGCCGGGAAGATTTCCTGCCATTGCCGACATGAATCTGTATGCTGCTTCTTGCGATTGACGAATCGCATCTTTTCCGGCATTCGAATGACGCGCT
>PNKB01000166.1 GCA_013997645.1 Cyanobacteria bacterium PR.3.49 | reverse complement strand
GGTGATACATTCTTTGATCCAGACCGACCTGCTGCAATGCGAATTGCGCGCGCAATGTTCGTTGCTCTTTCTCGACCCCGGCATAAACAAGAGGCAGCATCACGTTTTCGATTGCAGTCATGGAAGAGAGCAAATTGAATTGCTGAAAAACAAAACCGATTGTCGTATTGCGAATCGCCGCCAGCTCGTCGTCATTCAATTCGAAAACGTCTTTGTGATTGAGTATGTAACGCCCTGAGGTCGGGCGGTCCAGGCAGCCGATCAGATTCATCAAAGTTGATTTGCCCGAGCCTGATTGTCCCATTATGGCAACATAGTCGCCGTTTTCAATCGTGAGAGTGAGGTCTTTGAGCGCGTAAAGAGGCTCTTCTCCCATTTCATAAACGCGGTTGATAGCTCTGAGCTCGACGACATTTTCAACCATGCTATTCGGTCCTCAGGGCAATGATAGGATCGAGCAGCGCAGCTTTTCTTGCCGGATAAATACCGAAAAAAAGCCCGATCGCCAGTGAAACGGCAAAAGCAAGAATGATCGAGAAAGGTGTGACAATGCAGGTCCATTTTGCAAATCGACCGATCCAGTCAGAGCCGATCATGCCCAGGGTAATTCCGAGCAGACCACCAGTCAAAGAAAGAATAATCGCCTCCAAAACAAACTGCCAGAGAATGTCGCCGAATTTGGCTCCAATAGCCTTTCTTATGCCAATCTCGCGAGTCCGTTCCGTGACCGATACGAGCATGATATTCATGATGCCGATACCGCCGACCACGAGAGAAATGCCCGCGGTGGCGCCTAGCAAAAGAGAAAAAACACCAGTGATGGACTGTGCCGTTTGCATGATATCCATTTGGGTTCTGATCTGGAAATCGTCCTGGTCCGGGGTTTTTACGCCATGGCGCAATCTGAGCAAGTTGGTAATTTGAAATTGTGCTTGCAGATCCTGCCCGTCCTTGGCGCGAGCGAGTACCATTTTTACTGCCTGACCGGTGACTGTATTGAGTCCAAATAGAGTGCTGTAGCCGGTCGTGATCGGTATAAAAATCTGGTCGTCCATATCGGTCATCTGATTGGCGCCCTTTTTTTCCATAACGCCAATCACCTGGAACAGTTCGCCGCGAATGAGAATTTGTTTGCCGACCGCCGATTCATCAGGAAAGAGGTCTTCTCTTACTGTGTCTCCAATTGCGCAAACACGCCGGCATTCTTTTATATCGTCAGCATTGAAAAAGCGTCCGCGAGCAGGGTGGAAATTGCGCACCTCGGGATACGCAGGGTCCGTGCCGAGCACTGTAGTGGAAGTGTTATACTCGCCGCGCTGAACCTGAAAGGCGCTGTTGTATTGCGCCGCCACTTCATCGACGGAAGGGCAGGTTTCTTTTATCGCTTTGGCGTCTTCGTAAGTGAGTGTAGGAGCCGTTCCCTGCCCTTGTGAGATGCTGGCATTGCTGGCCGCGCCAGGGCGAACATATATAAGGTTGACGCCCAGTGACTGAACTTGTTTTTCCGCTTCTTTTTTAGCGCCTTCACCTATGCCCATGAGCGTGATTACTGACGCGATGCCGATGACAATGCCGAGAACAGTGAGGCTGCTTCGCAATTTGTTGCTGAGAATGCCCTGCCAGGCGATTATGATAAGTTCTCGTGCGCCCATGCGATTAGCGTCCGAGTCCGCGCGGGATCATGCCGCCTCCGCCGCCTCTGCCGCCGCGACCGCCGCCCATACCGGGTCCGCCCATGCCGCCGCCTCTGCCCAGGTAGCCTTCCTTTTCCAGATGTTCTTTGGACAGACCTTTAAATACGTAGTCGCCCTCTTTCAATCCGGCCAGAACTACGATATCTCTGTCTACTGAAGCACCGGTCTTAACCTTCTTGAACTCAGGGTTTCCTTCTTTGTCCGGTACATAAACACCGGTTTCTCCGCGCCGTGATACCACACAAACGGCAGGGATCATAAGAGCGTCGTCTTGTTCTCCGACCAAAAATCCGGCGCTGACGTTCATTCCTGAAAGCAGCTTGTTGTCAGGATCGTCGACGATTTCAGCGTGCACTTCGAAGGTGGTGACGTTCATCGTCACAATCGCAGCCGGAGCAATTTGCGTTACTTTTCCGTGATATGTTTTGTCCGGGAATGAAGTGGCGACTATCTCAACCATCTGTCCTATGCGGATCTTCGGCACATTAGCCTCGGACACCTGTGCCACCATTTCCAGCCTTCCCGCCAGTGCAACAATCGAGCTTGAGGTTGCCGACGTAGTTGCTGCTGAAGTCGTGGGTGTGACTATAGCTCCCGAATCAGCGTACTTCTGAGTGACGATTCCGTCGAAGGGCGCCTTGATGCGCGTATCGTTGCGCAGACTTTCAAGATACTGCAAATTACCTTTGGACTGCTCGGATGCATGAAATGCAGCTGCAACATCTTCTGTTCTGAAGCCGGACTTCATGAGATTGTACTGCTGTTCGAGCGCTTCTCTATCTGCTTCACTCTGTGCTTTGGCGACATGGGCTTGCCCGAGTTCTCGCTCAGCAGCTTGCAATTGGGCGCGCGTGACGTGAGCTGCGGTTTCGGCATCAATACTAGTTTGTTCTGAAATAGCTCCACTTTTAGCCAGAAAAGCTTGAGCTTTGGCGAACTGCTCGTTGCGCCTGAGTTGAGCCTTGAGCGCCTCCATTTGCGCGGACAGCCTGCTGATGTTTTGTTCGGCATTGCGAACACCTTCTCTGGCGCGCTGCTGTTGGAAGCGCGCAGCAAGCACTTCTTGAGGGCGATTACCATGCTTCAGTTTTTTGCTGTTTTCTACTGATGACAGATAAGCGCCTCTGGCTGCGGCAATTTGACCGAGCAAATTGCTGTCGTCCATCAAGGCGATAATCTGGCCTTTTTTAACGTGGTCGCCCTGCTGAACATAAAGTTCTTTGAGTAGCCCGGTTTGCTTGGGGCTGAGCTTCACTTCTCTAACCGGCTTGATAAGTCCGGTTGCGATCACCTTCAAAGTCGCCTTGCCGCGTTTGACCACGGTTGCGTCTTTCTTCCAATCTTTATTGCCGCCCTTGCCCTGCATCATGAAATACGTGCCGGCAGCCGCCGCAACAATAATAATCGAGCTGATAATCCAGATACGCTTTTTCGATCGCTTTTTGCGAGGTACATTTGTAGATTGACTGGCTTCGCGGCTAGCCTCGCGTTCGGCTTCTTTAGGATTCAAGAGCTGTTGCAACCAATTCATAGATGTAAACAGTAATGTTTTAAATCGACGTGTGCAAGTAAGACATGTTCCTACCTATATTAGTACTGCAGGGTGCCTGTCGAACTTATTTTGGGCGGCCGGGTAGCCGTTAAGCTTCCCACGGAAATCATACCTGTATCCCTGAGAAGTTGAGCCTGGGCAATGTTATAGGTAATAATCGCCTGCGCCTGGTTGGTCAAGGCCGTGATGTAGTCGCGCTGTGCTTGAATAAGTTCGAGGTTGATGCCTTGCCCATAGCGCAAGCGCAAATTCGCCAAGCGCAGCTGTTCGCTGGATGAGAAGACTGCTTCGCCGGCCACGTCGACTTGCTCAGAGGCTGTAAGCATAGTGAGATAAGAGCCGTGTATTTGTTGCAGGACGCTGAGCAATGTCTGGTTCGACTGCAACATCGCTTGCCTGGCCAGCGCTTTTGCGGAAAGAGTGCGGCCGGCATCGACCACTCCCATCCCGTCCAGGTTCCAGCTCAAGTCGAAGCCGCCGCTGAAAGAGCGCCCGCCGTTGCCGCTAATACCAATGCCGCCGCCGCCACCGCCGGTCGGAATGATGACCGTCGAGCCGGACAACCCGGCCGCGTTGTTGTTGGCATTGTTGCCTCTGCCGTTGCTGAAGACAGTGCTGTGCGTCTTAGAAACGAAAAATTGGAAGGTCGGATATAACGGCGATGCAGCTACTTGCACGTTGCGCCGGGCGGCAATGCGCAGCTCCTCAAACTGCTTCAGTTCTGGACGGCGCTTCGCTGCGACTGCAACGAGCTGGTTGATGCTCCAGTCCTGATCTACTATACGGGCCTCGACGGCGCGCAACTCGTCGGGAAAAATGTTGTTGGAAATATTCGAATTCATCGCCACGGACAATTGAATTGCCGACTGTCTGACTGCGACTTCTTGCTGCAACAGCGCCTGCTTGTCGAGCGCCAATTGGGTGCGCGACTGGTAAATTGCAAAGTTGGTACCGACACCCGCTTCCTTCAGTTGTTCGTTGAGTGCAAGCTGCGCACGCGATAACTCAACTGATTTGACGCGGATTTGCAGCAGGACGTGATTGAGAATCAGCTCGTTGTAGCGGCGATAAACTTCCAGCAAAGTGTCGTTGATCGTGGCTTTATAACTGCTTTTTGCCGCTTTTGTTCGATTAAGATTGGCCAGTGCGTTGTAAAAAACACCACCACCCTGGAAAACGGGAAAGCGCACGGTGGTTGAATCCGTGTGAGTGTTGGTGATGGGCGGACGCTGGCTGTCTACCTGCTGGTAGCGAAAAGTCTGAGTGAAATCGGGCAAAAATTGACCGAGGGAGCTTACGAATAAATATTTTTGTGAGTCGTACCCGGCATCGGAGATGCGGATGGGCAGGCTGTTATAGAGAGAGTAGTTGAGGCAGTCTTTGAGAGATACGATGTCGTTATAGGTTGCTTCCAGTCTGATAGCGGGTAGTTTTCTTTTTCCGATAGGCAAAAGTTGAGACATGGGCACAGGGTCTAGAGTCACTTCTCGAGCCCTTTCCAGGTCTTGCCCCTGCAATTTTGGATCGTTAAGTCCCCCGGAATATGGAGCGCGCGGAGCTGTTGTTGGATAAAGATCCTCCAACTTCGTACTGGCAGGCGGATTAGTAAGAAAGCCTGTGGGCGGCGGGGTAGGAATGTCCTGCTGCGATTGCAGGGCGGGATCGGTGAGGGTCTTTTGCAGCGCCGGGTCTGTCTGAACTTTGTTGAGATACGGATCGCTTTGCGACTGCGCCGGCGTCGATGTGCCAAGCAGAGCCAGCGTTATCGCCGCTAATGTGTAAGGTTTCGCAGAGAGTCCAGTAGTCATTTTCCAGATGGTTTCCCGAGACATTTAAGATGTTGACAATCGTCGAACCGCTCGAGATCCGACAAGATCGTAGCAGTCAAGCCATAACAAAGACATTTACTTCGGTGACTTTTCAATTTATGGGGGCGATGCTCGGCTGAACAGCAAGGTCTAATGACCCAGTAAACCCTCAGACGGGCGTGAAATATGGCTGTTCCAATTTCAAGCTAAGTCTTCGTTAAACAACTCTTCGAGATGCATTCGTTGTCGAGTGGACGCTCTTTTTTTATACTTGGAAACACGCGGTAGCCGCACGGGCTCTAGATGCTATGATCCTGAAATCGGATAGAGAGGCGGGCTTGTAGCCCGGGACACACTCAGACCAAAATGAAAAGAGACTCAAACGCGATTCTGATCGGACTGCTGAATTTTTCAGTTCTGAAAAAGTTGCAGTGGTATTTAGTTGTAATTGCCGGCATCTCGTCAGTGATCGCACTGGTTGCGCCAAGTTACATAAGCGGCAAACAAATAATTCAAGCAAATTCAAGCCTCTTTGCCGGAATAATTCTTTCATTGCTGCTCGTCTTCCGTACCAACAGCGCTTACGATCGCTGGTGGGAAGGGCGCCGAGCCTGGGGACAGTTGGTTAATGACCTTCGCAATCTGTCCATCAAGTACTACGAATTCGTCCGTCCAAACTTACAAGAGCGTGAGCAGATGGCCGCTCTTTTGATCAGATTTGCAAATGCGACGAAGGATCATCTTCGACTTCTAGATGCGACACACTCGCGCGCGCCGGAATGTGAAAACCCCGTCTCCGAACATCCGATGCTGATTGTCGAAGAGATCTACGCGTTATTGGAACAGAAGCGTCGAGAAGGTCGGCTCAACGACATGATGTTTAACGTGCTCGATCCGCATCCTAGAGCCCTGCTCGATATTCTGGGTGCTTGTGAGCGTATTGCCACGTCACCGATTACGGTATCGCACAAGAGCATCATCTTGCACATCATCGTCACTTATCTTCTGCTCATGGCGCTTTCGCTCTCTCCCGAATTTGGAATGTGGAGCGTTCCTGTAGTGCTTGTTGGTGCTTATATGGTGCTCGGCTTGGAGATTGTTGCCGAGGAGAAAGAGCACCCTTTCGGCACCGCCGAAGAAGATTTGCCGCTGGACAGAATTTGCGTAAATATTGAACGTTCTGTCAACAAACTTTTGTTGTGTGACAGCCTCTTGCCTCGCGATGTGGAATGGGGGCATACGCCACCTGCGATAGCAGAAGTTGAAATTGCCCCGAGTCCAGTCACGCAATCGGTTTAAATAAGTAAACAGGTAAGTTGGAAAAAACCATGGATGCATCCGCCGATTCAAGAAGCCCATTGGTAAAAGTGATCGACAAATTTTTCTCGGTCTCTTTTCTTACTTACTTCATCCTCAGTTCGATGTTTTTCAATTCGTTGACTGCAATTACAACAGTGCTCACTGCTCCGTTCGATCCGCGCCGTCGGCTTGTTCATCAACTTTCGTGCGTTTGGGGAACTCATTACATGTACGTAAACCCCTTCTGGCGCTATAAAGTCGAAGGCCGCGAGCATATCGATCCTGACAAAACGTACGTCATTATCGCCAATCATTCTTCGTACTTCGATATTTTGGTTCTCTATTCTTTGTTTCGAAACTTCAAATTCGTCTCCAAAGAAACGATATTCAAAATTCCGCTGATTGGCTGGAACATGTATTTGAATCAGTATGTGAAGATCAAGCGCGGCAATCTTTCTTCCATCAAGGAAATGATGGGCACTTGCCGTGACTGGCTCAAAAAAGGGGCCTCAGTAATGATGTTTCCTGAAGGAACAAGAACGGAAGACGGGCAGTTGCTGCCTTTCCGCGCCGGTGGATTTAGTCTGGCGCTGGAGCTTGGGCTGCCGGTCGTGCCTGTGGTTATCTCCGGCACATATGAAGTTTTTCCCAAAGGACGCAACGAGCTGAGAACCTTTCAACCCGTGCACGCGCGTGTTCTTCCTCCTCTGATGCCCGAAGATTACGCAGGCAAGCCTGGCAAAATGAAAGATGATGCGCACAAAATGATGAGCGAAACATTGGCTCAATTGCGCGCCGAAGATTCCCGCATCACTGCCGACGGTGCTAAGGAGGATCTTGTAGGCATCAGGAAAGAGTAGACTTCGCGCAAACTGCGTGCGTAAGTTGCCCGAATTTGATACCCTGTACTAATGAAATTTCGTGCCCTTCTCATTGCTCCGATATTTCTCTTCTTGATCTCCCAGATTATCTCTATCTGCGGGGCTTTTGAGGTACTCGCATCGCTTGAGAACGACGGCATTAATGATATGAGTCTGGAAGATATTGTCTTTATCGATCCATTCTTGAATTCTCAAGGTTGCGCGAAGTCGGTCGTATTCCTGAGTGAGCCGGCTGTCTGTAACAAGCCTCCTGTCTCGGTCCGCTTCGTCGATGAGATTTTCGAGCACCCAATTTCTAATCCATCTACCGAAAGCATAGAGAAAGGCGTGGCGATACGACCTTGCAAGCTATGGCTTTCCCATCGGATTTTGCGGATTTAAAAAGTAGTTCCAAACTGCAGAACTAGGCATGTTCTAGTACAGGCTTTTGCGCACGCATTTGCTGTGTCTAGTTCGCTCGATTGAGTTTGTCGCGCAAACACACTTGCATTTGGAATTCCTATGATTGAAAAATTGATAGCTGCTGCATTGTCACACCGGCTTTTAACAGCCGTTGTAACCATCGGAGTTATAGTCGCTGGCATCTTCTGCATGCTCAATCTGCCTGTTGATTCCTTCCCTGACGTCAGCAACGTCCAGGTTCAGATCATCACAGAGCCTGAGAGTATGGCGACGCAAGAAGTGGAAGCCCTGGTCACCTACCCCATTGAAAATGTTCTCAACGGTTTGCCCAAGGTGAAGAAAATCCGGTCGAGTTCGTCTTTCGGACTCTCGGTTGTCACCGCGATTTTTGACGACGACACCGATGTATATTTCGCCCGCAATCTAATCCAGCAGAGGCTTTCCTCCATTGGTCCAATGTTGCCGGAGCATTGCCCCCAGCCGGTTTTGGGACCGGTCGTGTCGAGCTTTTCTCAGGTTTATATGTATTACCTGAAGAGTACAACACATGATTTGACGGAGTTGCGAACTCTTCAAGACTGGAATATTTCCCGGCGTTTGCGCTCTGTTCCAGGCGTCGCAAACGTCGCTACTTTCGGCGGTTTTGTCAAACAGTATCAGGTGATCGTTAATCCAAGACAACTTCATGGTTTTACAATCACGCTCAATGAGCTGGTTTTTGCTATTTCGCAAAACAACGCCAATGCCGGCGGCAATTTCATCGAGCAAGCCGGAGAAGAAGTCGTAATCCGTGGTGTCGGCAGAATCAAATCTGTTACCGACATTCAAAACATCGTGCTCAAAGAAGTCAAAGGCACGCCTGTAACTGTCGGGCAAGTTGCCAAAGTGGAAATCGGACAGGCTTTCCGGCGTGGTTCAGCTTCAATGAACGGAGACGGCGAAGTGGTCACGGGCATTGTCTACACACGCAAGGGCGTAAACACCAAAGCGGTTGTGGAAAAGGTCAAAGAGAAAGTCCACGAAGTTGCGCAAGATATTCCGCACGACGTGCAAATTGTTCCTTATTACGATCAGACTGAACTGGTCGACAAGACAATCGAGACGGTCAAAGAGATTTTGCTCTTCAGCGGCGGGCTAGTCATAGTCATATTGACGGCAGTGCTTCTGCATATTCCGAGCGCGCTTATCGTCTCGATTATTATTCCTTTGTCGCTCTTGTTCAGTTTCATTCTGATGAAGTATTCGGGACTGACGGCCAACCTGATGACGCTCGGCGCTGTCGACTTCGGCATCATCGTCGATGCCGGCGTGGTAATTGTCGAGAACATTTACCGACACCTGGCGCGTGCATATGAAAAGGACGGCCCGAATTTCGACCGGCTTTCCGTAATTAGAAACGCCGCACAACACATCGGAAAACCAATTGTTTTCTCTATTTGCATCATCATGGCTGTGTATTTGCCCCTGTTTACGCTGGAAGGCGTCGAGGGCAAAATGTTTCATCCACTGGCTTTGACATTTATTTATGCGCTGGCCGGATCTCTCATCGCGTCACTGACGGTGATACCAGTGCTTTGTTATTGGGTGATGCGCGGGCCGATTAAAGAAAAGCACAACCCGGTGCTTGAGGCGATCAAGAACGCTTATGTTCCTGTCCTCAAGGCTGCTGTTGCCAATCCAAAGAAAACTCTGGTTGTCGCAACGATTGCCTTTGTAATCAGTTTGGCCACCTTTCCATTCCTCGGTTCTGAGTTCATTCCTGCCTTGGATGAAGGTCCTATTTTAGTGCGCGTAAAAATGCCTGCCAGCATTTCGCACACGGAATCAAGGCAGAATGTGACGAGCATCGAGAAAATTCTGAAAGAGTTTCCCGAAGTGGCGATGGTCGTCTCCCGCACAGGCAGATCGACAACTGGTCCTGGTCTTGATGGTGTCGACTCTTCAGATATTTACGTTAGTCTGATTCCGCATCACAAGTGGAAAACTGCCCATACGAAAGAAGAACTCGTCGATAAGATGGCGGTGGAATTGCATGAAGTGCCTGGCTTGATGTTCAGCTTCTCGCAACCGATTGCCGACATGGTCGATGACCTGATCGCCGGTATTCGTGCCGACCTTGGTATCAAGATTTTCGGCGATGATATCGAAACGCTTGCGAAGCTGGCTACAAAAATTCAGACTGAAGTCAGCAAAGTCAAAGGCGCTGCCGACATGCAGCACGAGCACCTGCTCGGTTTGCCTGAGCTGAACATCGAATTGAAACGCCCTAATCTGGCGCGGATTGGGCTTAATACAGACGATGTCCTCGATATCATTCGCGTTGCTTTAGCCGGTGATATCGTCACTGAAGTCATTGAGGGAACGAAACGATTTGGACTTCTGGTCCGATTCGAAAAGAGTTATAGAGAAACTCCATCGAAAATTGCAGATGTGATTGTTGAGGCTCCCGATGGTGTTCATGTGCCACTCGATCAGCTTGCCACGATTGAGTTGAAACGTGGTGCTGTGGCGATAAACAGAGAAGACGGGCTAAGACGAACTGCTGTGATGGCGAACGTGAGAGGGCGCGATTTGGGAAGTTTTGTCGCTGAAGCTCAAGAGCGAGTTCGGCAAAACGTAACTCTTCCGAAGGGCTATAAACTTGTCTGGAGCGGACAATTTGAAAACCAGGAACGCGCGATGAAACGCCTGGCGATCGTTGTTCCGATTGTTCTTGCATTGATCTTCTTCTTGCTTTTCGCCTCGTTTAATTCGTTCCGCAATGCAATGCTCATTATGTTGAACGTTCCGTTTGCAATGAGCGGAGGAGTTCTGGCGCTGTTTCTATCGCATCAAACGCTCTCCGTGCCTGCGATCATTGGTTTCATAGCGCTATTCGGTGTGGCGGTGCAAAACGGCGTGATTATGGTTACTTACATAATGCAACTAGAGAATCGAGGCGTTTCAACGGAGGAAGCCGTAATAAGAGGCGCTGAGATTCGCATGCGGCCAGTTCTCATGACGGCTCTGGTTGCGACTGTTGGTTTGCTTCCTAAAATACTCACACATGGAACCGGCGCGGAAGTTCAACGACCTCTAGCCACAGTGGTTTTAGGTGGGTTGATTACAGCAACCATTCTCACACTCATCGTTCTGCCGGCAGTTTATAAACTTCTGAACGCTAAGAGGAAAGCGAAGCGCGTCGGCATCGACATCATGTGATGCGTTTAGCGTTCAGAGTCGCTTCTTCGCTCTGACCAATTAAGGACTTGAGAATAAGATTGAGGACCGGGCCCACCAAACAGATCGCAGTCAGATTTATCTGCAACCCTGCGCAAATTATTGAATGACTCAGCAATCTCCGGATGTTCGGCGTGCAAGCTATTTTCACGCACGGAGAGAGCCTTCACATAATAGCTAATTGCCAGATTGTACTTGCCCTGCGTTTCGTATAGACGTCCCAAATCGTCAAGGTTTATTGACGTCTGGATATGCCCTTTACCCAGGGCATTTTCCTTTTCTGACAAATACGCTTTGAAAAGCTTTTCTGCCTCTGCGTAACGCTTCTGTTTTACGTACAAATCAGCTAGGGTGCAAACCGATGGTAATAACTTTCGTGGGTAAGGGTGCCCGGGCGTATACCAGGGTGTTTTCGCTCGGATGTTTTTCAACAAAACTTCTTCAGCCAATGCTTCATTGCCGAGGCAAATCTGAAGTTCGGCAAAGTTAGCTTGAGTTGTGGGACTATCAAATATTGCTAAGCGTTGCCCGTCTCGTGTGAGTAGCCGCGACGCTTCTTTGAACCGTTTTTGCTTTACATAAAGGTCGAATAGCCCTTGGTTAATACTGCGTGGAGCGTTGGCTGCAAGCTTACTGTAGATTGACTCGGCGGCAGCAAACTTTCCAGCTCGGACGTATACATGGGCAAGACGATTCAAGCATTGTGGTTTAAATTGATCTTCCTCAAACTCAAGACGGAGGCGGTTGTGCTTTTCCGCTTCAGCATGGCGTCCTTGTCGCTCGTATAGATATGCAAGAGCGCAATAAGTTCGGACTGTGTGAAAGCTCTTTGGCCCAAGAGCACTTTTACTGGTTTGCATGATTTTTTTGAGCTGTTCTTCAGCAACTCCGAAACGACCATAATCTTCGTTGAGTAAAGCCAACTCAGTGTTGTATAAGATCGTGAACACATCATTGGTCCCGCAAACAAATGTTGCAAGCTCGACCGCGCGTTCTTCCTGCTGTATTGCTTCCTTATACTTACCCTCACCTTTGAGGAACCAGGCACGACGGTCGGCAGCATGCATTTCGCGAAACAAACTTGAGGGAAATTCTTTCAAAGGAATTAGGGCAAGCCTTCCCAACAATTCATGATTCGTTCTCTGCGAGAAGGAATACAGAAGGGGCTCAAGTTTATTAAAAGCAATTCCGGAATACGGCGCCACAAGCTGAAAAAACATGAGGGATAAAAACACTCCGGCTTGCAAAAGGAAGCTGATCGGAGCTGGCTTGTTTAAATCGGTGACAAAAAGTGCGGTCATAGACCTGCCGAAGCCGAAACCTACAGTTCCTAATGTAATGGAAATATCTTTAGAACGAAACTTAAATTTGACAGGGCGTGTCTGAGTTAATCGCTACATCGATTCGCGGCGATTGAGCCGATAGTTGTGCAGCGCAATCCATCTTGTGTTTGGAGAAATTGCGACATCGTTTAGGGGGATAATTTTTCCGGGCGCTAGGTCAAGGGGCGATGTTGCATGTAAGCCGTGAGGAACATCAACAAATCGTGCGTTGCCATACTGCTGATTCTCAACCCGCAGCGGATGCACCACGCCACGACCGCGAAGTAAATTTTCAATGTAAAAGTGATTTCCGTAGGCATTTCGTACTATAGGTCCCAGCTCAGTGCCATCCACGGCTGAAACTCTTCCGACGGACGGTAGGCGCAAATAATCCTGGGCAACCCTTTCCGCTTCATGAGTGAATCGTTCAACTGCAACTCTTTCGTTCAGTGCGGCTCTTCGCGCACTGATTCTCTCGCCCATCACTGACGCAGAATTTTTAAGGGAGTCAGCTATTACAACTGCTGTTGCTCTTGTTAGGTCGTAGGCATCTCGCGTACTTGTAATCGCGTTTTGCGTGCGCTCAGCGTTGTACAGATTCCGCGTAGTTTCAACCGTGCCGTTCACGACTCTGGAGCTGACGTTTTTAGTCCCCTCTAGTGCGCTTGTCGCATACGGTTTTGCCGCCGTAATTGCGGATTCGACATGTGGTTTTACGTACGTTACGGCCGAGTTTCCTACCGCCATTGCGCGATTGCCGGTAAATTGTGCTGCTGAGATATATGCATTCCCTGCGCTTTCCAAACTGTTGTTGAAACTGACTACGCCTCGTTCTGCTTTTTGCATGCCTCGATCGGCGAACGAAAGCACTGAAGTGCGGGTGGCTTCCGATGGTGTAGCGATGCTTTTGATACCTTCAGCTATCCTGCCGATGTTTGCCGGTATCGAGGAGACACCATTAATAACCGGCAGGCCGATGTACCTAATCGGCACGCCCATGTATTGAAGCGAAGGAGAGGAATTGTACAAGTCGGTTGCGCGTTTTGACACAGCTGCCGATGCGTCGGACAGATGAGTTGTTAC
>PNKB01000165.1 GCA_013997645.1 Cyanobacteria bacterium PR.3.49 | reverse complement strand
CGGTGACAACTTGATTGCCGACAAAAAGATTGTAAGCAGGGGCTCGACTGACCAGCATGGCCGGTTTACCCAGAGACTTAGTGGTAATTTGAGCCCATGGTGCAAAGAGAAAAGCAGCACCCGCCAAGGACAAAATCACTGCTGTCAGACGGCGCTTGCCGCACCAGCTCTGGTACCACGGCGTACCGGAAGAGCGGCCGGCGAACCAGTCGGAAAAGAAAAGAGCGCCGACTATGGCAGCGACTACCAATACGAAAGTTGGTCTGGCAAGCGTAACGGCGGCGAAAAGACCACCGAAAAGAAAACCTGTTGCAGCTAAAGCCGGCAGTTTGAGCTTGCCTTCTCGGGCAAGCACGGCCGTTGATAACAGTGCCAGAACGAGAAAGTAAGCGAATTGTTCACTATATGCTCTTGCCAAATTGATCGATGCGGCGGGGTAACTTGCCCACAACAATCCGGCAACCGCTCCCACCTTGAGCCCATAAGCACGACTGCCGAGGTAGTAAATCATCAGGCAGCTGAAGGAATCTACCAGCGCATTTGCCAATCCAACCTGAAGCCAATATGAGTCGAACTGAGGTTTTACTTGCGAGGCAAAACCGCATAATGTCGCGACCAAAGCAAGAAAACCGGGATATATCGGCCCGTCGAGAACCAACCGCATGGGCAGCTCGACCGAGAGAAAAGAGTTGTTGTCTTCCTGGTTGAGAGGCGCTGAAGGGGTCAGTTGGTTGAATAAAGATTGCCAATCGGTTGACGACGCAATCGCTTTGGCAAGCTCGGTGCCGGTCGTCAAATAGTAAAAAGCATCTCCAAATTGCAAAACGCGATGTTCGCTTTGCAGCAGATATGCGGCTCGAATTACGAAAGCAACTATAAATAGAAGCGCCGGAAAAACGAACGGTTGCCTGAGTACGCCCAGGTTATTAGCGGCGCTCTCAGCCTTTTGTTGAATGCTTTCCAGCAGTGTTTTCAACCAGTAAGCCTCTCGATTCCTCTTGATCGATATGTGAAGGCGGAAATCGGTGTTCTTGACACGCAGTCAGCGTGGTTGATACGATGACTTTCGCCTGCTATGCGTCCGTAGCTCAGCCGGTAGAGCACTCGGCTTTTAACCGATTGGTCGTGCGTTCGAGTCGCACCGGACGCAATTTACTAAACATGACAGCTCTTTAAACCCCGGCTTGCGGCATTACCAGGGAAAGTTCACGCGGAAAAACAGCGGAACACCGCCTGTAGTCAGCCCTTGCGTGAAATCAAGCACGCCTACCTGTACGCCTCTGTCCTCAAAGGAATTGGGATACAGATAAAGAGCCGCTGAGAACTGGCTCACCGACCCGCGTCGTGTTTCGCCGGGTCCCAGCGAGAAGACGGCTTCCAGCCCGCGCGGCGAACGAATCGGCGCTGCCAGCTCGAAATACTTCTCCAGAAGGACTTCGTCGCCGTAGGGCGGCGGCTCGTCGTAATCGATTGGTAAGGTGTGTGTAGTCCACTGCCAGAGGACATCGTCAGTCCCTGACCGTTTCAGGGTGACATTAAGCCTGGGAAACCAATCATCCACTCCGTCCGCTTCGCGATAGACACTCAGCCTGCCGCGCGTCAGCAAAGGTCGGTCGATCAGCAACTGCCTTCCTTGGGCGTCAATCTCATCCATCTCAAGTCTCCAAATGCTTGTTCCGGCTGTAAGGACGACCGATTTACTCGCTCAGTCCGCCCTCAGTTAATTAGAATTTGTCTCAAGAGATGTAGCATAGCACTCGGCTCATTTCTTAGACGACATTTACTAAAAGCCTGACGAATTCAAGTGAAGGTTTTTTGCCCCAACATATCGGATAATTTATCGATGGCCGAAGAAAGAATTATTCGCTTCCCGCACCGCCGCTCCATCGGCACTCTTTTCGTCGCTCCTCATGACCAACCTGAGGAATGGGAGCTGCTGACGGTCGTTCGCGGTCTGGTCGTCTCCCCGGAAAATAACCCCATCAAGTGGGAAGTATTGGACGAAGCGCGCGGCGCAGTTAAGGTCCCAGCCGATACCAAGCTGAAGTTGAAAGTTGCTCCCCGCGGTTCGTCCCTGGCTCCGATTGCCGAGATGCGCCCGGATGACTTCCATACGCTCGATCTCTCGCATTCCGATCTTTCCGACCTCAGTCTTCTTCACATCGAAAAGCTCAGTGGGCTAAAAGTTTTGGAATTGACATCAACAGACGTGAGCGACCGCGGTCTTACTCACATCGCTTTGCTGACCAATCTCACCTCGCTCGGATTGAGCCATAGCCGCATCAGTGACGACGGTCTGCAGATTCTTTCCAAACTGAAAAATTTGCGCGAACTCTGGCTCAGCTCCACCGATATCGATGACAACGGTCTGGCCGGATTGACCTTGCCGCCCCATTTGGTTCAACTCGGTCTGTCCGGAACAAAGGTATCGGACGACGGTTTGCACGCGCTCGAATCACTCAATTCTCTGATTCGCGTTTACCTTTTCAATACGCAGGTGACAAAAGACGGCGTCGATTCTTTGAAGACAAAATTGCCCGGTTGCCGCATCAAATGGCTGCCGCCTAAAAACATGGAAGAGATGACGGATGAAGAATTGTTCGGCTCTCTCGATTCAAAGGAAGATGCCGAGACCATAAGAAAGCTCTCGGAAGATTTTCCGATACTCGACTTTTCCGCTCCCAGTCAAACACTCGACGAGTCTAAGTTTTGGGAAATTATCGGCATGCTCGACTGGGATCAGTTAGGCGACGACGAGAAAGTGATTGAACCGGCGGTGGAAGAATTGGCTGCCATGTCCACGCAAGACGTCATGCAATTCCAGGACATCCTTTCTGAAAAACTCTATGCCCTGGATGGTGAGCCCTTTGCGCGCGAAATTGGCGAAGAGGCTTTCGACGGCAACCGAAATAATTTCTCCAAAGACTGGTTCCTCGGTGTGCGCTGCTGCGCTGTCGCCAATGGCAAGAATCCGTACGAAGACGTTTTGAAGAATCCCAAAGAAATGCCTAAAGATGTCGAATTCATTGCATTGACAAGAATCGCCACAGAAGCATACAGACGCAAAACAAATAAGCGCATGACTTATACAACTGCATATGACTGGCAAACATTCAGCAATCGCAAAGGCTGGCTTCTTTATGACAACGGCGCGCATGACATGAGCGCTTAACCACTAACAAATCATTCGACTCTCCGTTCAAAACCACACAATGAGAGAAACGCTTAGTTGAATACCGACAACGATTTGCAGTCCTCCGTTCGATTCTGCCTATATGACACCGAATTTGGTGTAGCCGCGATTGCCTGGACAGCCAACGGCGTCTGCGGTCACCAGCTTCCCGAAAAAGATGCGCAGGCTACAGAAGCAAGACTGAAGAGCCATTTTCCGACAGCCACTGCCAGCAAGCCACCGGACGAAATCGTGATGCTGACAAGAAGACTGCGCCGTCATCTGGAAGGTAATGTTCAAGACTTTTCAAATGTTCGCCTGGATCTCACGGGCGTCCCGCCGTTTCACACAAAAATCTATCAAGCTCTGCAAAAAATCCCAACCGGAAAAACAGTCAGCTACAACGATCTGGCAGCGCTGGCCGGATCGCCGGGAGCGGCTCGGGCAGTAGGTCAGGCAATGGCGAAAAACCCGATATCCGTGATCGTGCCTTGTCATCGAGTGTTGAGCGCCTCCGGTAACATCGGCGGATTTACTGCTTACGGCGGGCTGGATACCAAACGTCAGTTGCTGCAATATGAGAGTGCGTTGCCGGCAAAATGCGCCGTTGCGCCAGTTGTCTAGTCGATGAAACTTCCTCACAAAGCCGCTGCAGCAGTGACTTTCGCAATATGCGTTGCGGCAGCATGGCTTTTCCAGGAGAGCGCCAATAACGATGCGTTTTTTCTGCGCGAGTTCGGTATGCCCTCGTATGAATTTCGTGAATTGAAATTGGTACAGGATGGCGGCATGATGTCGTCGAGAACCTATCGCAGGTTCAAATGCGACAAACCTCTAAATTTGAAGAATCTCTCCCATTTCCATGAGCCGTACAACACTCACTGGAAGTCCGAATACAGTGAGGATTTCCTCGAGCACTTCCCCCAGGATGCTGATGCCCTGACGCAGAAAGATCAACTCGAATGCCTGGAAGTGAGTTACAAAAACTCTTACAGCGAATCTCGAAAGCGCCTTTTGATGAACAAGAGCAAAAAACTTTATTGGTATCTTGTCAGCGCAAGCAGCTAGAACAAATCAGACAGTTGAGAGAACAAGGAAACCTTCATATATGGCACCGAAGAAAAAACTGTCGGCATTCGAAGAAGAGCTGATTATCGCCACCGAGCACGTGCAAAAGCGTGACAAAAAACTCGGCAAAATAATCGATCAAGTCGGTCCCTGTCTGCTCAAGCTGGAAGAGATGCACAGTCCCTTTGCTTCTCTTGCCGAAGCAATTATCTACCAGCAACTTTCCGGAAAAGCGGCTGCCACCATCAGTCAGCGCGTGAAAAATTTGTTTCTCGAAGACGGGCTGAGAGAGGAGGCTGCCAAGCAAAAGGTCCTGGCTGCTCCAAGGAACCGAACAAAGAGCGAGTTGAAAAAATATGACGACCTGAATAAAGATGTTAAGCCGATGATAGCGGCCACAACTTTTCCACAGCCTTATCGATTTTTGGAAACCACCGATGAGCTGCTTAGATCTGCAGGATTATCACGAGCAAAAACAGCGGCAATAAAAGACCTTGCGTTAAAAGCGACGGAAGGACAGGTTCCTACTCTTGAAGAGATGCACATGCTGAGCGATGAAGAGCTGGTGGAGCGCCTCAGCGCCATTCGAGGCATCGGCAAATGGACAGTGGAGATGCTCCTTATCTTTCGGCTGGGCAGATTGAATATTTTGCCCGCCACCGATTATGGTGTGCGCAAAGGCTTCGCTTACACTTATAAGACAGGCGACTTGCCAACGCCTTCGGCACTTATGGAATACGGTGAGAAATGGCAGCCCTACCGGACAGTGGCGGCATGGTATCTCTGGCGCGCTGCCGGCATGGCGAAGATTTGATTTTCAATATCAGACTGAAACAGTCGGCTGCCTGCTCTGATTGACTCTCATGCGGAAAAGGAAGATATTCAAGTCCGCGCCGCGCATGGAAGCTCGACCAAACTTGTCGATTGTCAAAGTTTGGTCGGCGCCATTGCGGTTAGGTTGAGTAATTTTGAAACTGCCGGTCTGCGGATCGTATCTCGCATCAACCAGGTTGGTACTCAATGCACCGCCGAGAGCATCGAGCATCCCCTGCAGTTCTTTTGCCGTCTTTCTTTCCAACTCGCCGGCCGCCCCAGGCTTGACACTATGCACTTTATCGCCGATTTCCTTCAAAGCGCCAATCAATCCACGCAGATCGTTTCTGTCCAAATCATCGAGAATGCCATCCAACCTGCGACTCATGCGATCGGAGAGATTGGGTGTGCTGTCCTTCTCAGTGAAGTGATCGAAGAATTTCTTCCCGAATGCTTTCAAGGCATCACCGCTCAAATTCACGCGTCCATTGCTGTCAATCGTCAAAGATTTCCCTTCACGCCCCGGCAATGTGAGCGACAAATTGCCGGACATCAAGTGTGCATCCACCCCATATCTGTTCATGTGGTCCGTGACAATCTTCATGCTCGCCTGTAGTTCTTTCTGGCGGTGAGGATTGGACGGATCGTTCATCTCTCTTACGTATTGAGACAGTTGAGAGGTATCACCTTTTTCCATCGCCGTTATGGCACTCAATAGCCTGCGAGTATCTTCCACCGGACCCTGAACCGGCCTTTCTTTCATCTCAGGCACGCGCAGATGAGAGGTGCGAATTGCGCCGTCCATTGACGAAGCCGGACTGAATTGATTGTCACTTCTGAAAGCTTTTAGTGGATCGTCGACGCTAAAGTCCAATACTCCGCTTGCCGGTTCACCAGCACGAGTTGCAAACTTATTGGGCGACAAGTTGGAAGTGTCGCTGGCAGTGGTGCCGCCCCAAAAGTTGTCTGCGAATTCCGTCATTTTAGGCGCCTCACGTGTTTCCACAGGCGCCACGCGAGCCTCAGCCGGTGCGGCGGTTTGTTCTACCATGTTTTTCGAAGCTTGTAATAAGAGAGGGAAACGCTAAATGCAACAACGTCATTACGCTGCAGCGGTGTTGATTAAGCGGGGAGAAGAGGAGGTCTGAAGCGGGAAACTCCCGCCGAGCATGAAGTATGCCAGACAGAGCGTGATTAGATCGTGATGATAGCCGAAGCCTTAAATAGGCACTATTTCGACATCCGACCACCAGGGTCCTTTGGTCTTTCCTAGCAAGGCGGACCAGTACCAGGACGAGATGTCGGTCCAGTTCTTTCCTCCTTTGTCATAAATTCTCTCTTTCACGGAGAAGCGCTTGCCGTCTTTCTCCGCGATAAACCAAGAGCGGCGAACGCCTGTGGCATCAGTCACCAGAGGCTGCCAGTTTATTTGATATCCCAGTCCGCGAAAACAGTCCGATGACGGGTGCAATTGGCGTGTCGGTTTGGCCACCCAGCGCATAATTACTCGCCGCTGCCCTTGTGAGACGCACTGAATCTTGCCCGGAAATTCCTGATAGAAAGCAATGTCAGCCTTGCTCGGAGGGACTGGTTGGTAGCCGACTCCATCATATTGAGCCGGCCAGCCGGGGAAATCTTGCGTCGAAATTGTCGTGTCCCCTGTTCTCGATGCGACGGCTGGCACGATCGCAGCGAGGAGAGAAACAATAATAAGCGCTACAAAACGAGGAGATTTGAAAGTTAGTGATTTAGAAACTTGACCGTCGGCACTTTGCCGGCTCGCCTCCTCGTTCTTCTCGTGCGCACCTGCAGAACTCTTTTGAGACAGATTGAGCGCAACCAACACTGTTAGTCCGGCGGAGATGGCAAAGGCGATAGCACCGATTGCCTGATGCACAAATTGATCCAGCGAATGATCGATACTGACTATGCCGGTTTCAATAAAGAACAAAGAAGTGATGCGCAGAACATTGCCCGCCAGGGCGGCGACGACTGCTGATGTGAGAACAATGGCGCTGCGGGTGAATTTCAATTCCAGCATCGATGCGAGTACGGCACCAATGAAAAGTGCGAACCAGAGCATTTTAATGCCGCTGCACGGTGCATCGATTTGAACCATATGCTCCGCCCAGATGAGGGTCGTCCCATCGGCTACGGTCGGGAAGCCGACCATGGAAATCAGCGGCGCGGCCATTTGTCCAACCACCAGTCTCAGGGGATAGCCGCTGTAAAAATTCAGAGATGACACTATAGGCAGTGAGAAAAGCAGCAGCAACCAACCGCCCAGATCGAGCTTGTTGCGCCCACTAGTACCGCTGATCATGAAACCTATCGCCATCACCGCAAAAACGGCACTGAGCAATTTCGGCGCAAAAGGATAGGAAATTGCATAGATGAGGGTGCAAACTATTGAAGCAATCGGAACTGCTATTCCAGAACTCGCACTACCGGCAGTGCGGCGGGAAAACGAGATGGCAATAAATGCGATCAGACTGAGAACACCAAGAGGCTCATCGGACTTATCCAAAAGCCTCTCGAAATACCAGATTGATACAGGCCAAAAGACGCTTACAAATAGCGCCAGCAAGCCTGGTATGGTCATGCTTTCTTGGCTCTCAATTTGCGCGACTGTTGCATTCCGAATCCTAAGACGACAAATCCGACTCCGAAAAGAACGTAGGTGTCTGATTCAGGCACAATCGGAGAAGCCGCAGATTGATCCATGAACGGCAGCGGCGATTGCGGCACTTTTTGATCGTAGTTAGGACCGTTTGCGGCCCCTTCATCCGTGAAGCCCTCGTCGACACTATCCTTTCCTAACGAACTCTCCTTGGCTCGCAAACTCTTGGCACCAACATCAGCTTGAGCAGACAACTTGCTCTCAGCCTGACTATTACTCCACGACGCCATCTCATTATTTCCGGATGACTGATAGGACTGGGTTCCGGTATTACCTTCCGTTGCAGCAGAGGAGAATTGATCGCCAATCATAGGATTGCTTTTGAAAACGTCGCCAGCCGCTCCTACGGTTCCATTCGTGGCACCTTGCAGCACAGGCGGTGCAGCGGCCGGAATGCTTTGTGCTTTTTTGTCGGCATACACTTCCTCTCTTATCGCACGAAGGGCATTGAGGCGCTGACCTCCCGTATTTTCAGTAATCTGCTCTTGCCGCATCATCATCGGCATGGGCGACAACATTCCCAAATCGCGTCCGATAGGATTATGCAATCTGAATCGGCCATGCGACTTCGGACTATCAGCTTTCACAACGCGAGTAGTGCTCATAATCGGCTCAGTAATAATCGCGCTCGAGAATGGCGTGACCAGGTGATATTTGGTGGCAATATCCACAGCTTTTTGAGCATATTTGCAAGTATGACCGGGGTGTCCTATCTGCAGTTTCGAAATCTCATCGAAAGCTACCAGCTTGCCGATGTCCGAATCGGTGGCTTGGATATCCACATTGGCAGCACTGCCGCGTGAGTAGACTATGCCACCAAGAGCGGTATCGGGAGTTGACTGCTTCCACTGCTCGAACAATCTGTGCAAATCGGATTGAACATTGCTGCCTCTATCGACACGCACGAGTGCCGGACAGGCGTATAAACCTGAGAGAACTTCATTAGGACCGGCAGCAACTGCGAAATCGTAAAGAAGAGGTCTTGTGTGTTTGCGGACTTTATCGTCCAGACGTCTTTCAAGCTTTCCGGGAATCGGTTGCGCGGCATGCAGCCATAATACGGCCCCACCATCAGTAGTGATCATTTTGGAGAGCTCCGCAGTGACAGCAGGCAGGTTGATTTGTCCACCGGCACAGGCGATTTTGGAAATCTGGCTCAATGCACTGGCGCGCGCCTGTGGGTTTCCGGCTGACACATCGATACCTTCTTGCAGCTTACCGTCTCTTACGTAGACAAAGCGAACCGACATATCATCGGGCAGAGTAGCCAGCTCTTTCAGCACTGACGAGAAGTGAGGGCTCATTCCATTGGAGCCGTCTATCACCACGCTCAGAGCACGCGGGCGAGGATAAGTTTTCGCCTTGATGTTTTCGATGACCAGACTTGTCCCGTCGCTGGCGAAATGTCTGGTGAACTTAGGATCTCTTTCGGCGATAACTGCAGCACCGAAGCGTGCCAGTTCGGGCGTCGTGACCGAGCCTTGAATGCCGGCGGGAATAAGTTTCAAATCTTTTGCCGTCGATGCCAATTTTGTTCCTGAATTAAGATCGACGGCTGTGGGAATGTCGACCTGGAAATTTCGCTCTTCGAAAGTCGGCAATGCCAATTCTGCCTTATCGGCAGTGGTCACCGCCATCGGTGCCACTATATGAAGACGAACGCCAATCTTGCTTTCGGGAGCAACTGGGTAGAGCTGAAGAAGTACGGTGTCGGCACCGCTGGTGCTGACGAGCAATGGATCCTTTTTGGCTGCTACGGCAGACCTGTAGCGGCTGCGCGCCAGGCTGCGTCCCATGATTTTCGCTTCTCTTTCCGTATTGTTGACAATCAAGAATGCATTAGTGACAACGGCTCCTGGAGGAAGAAGTATTTTGGATCGGACTTCTCGATCGTACTTGGACGTGTTTCCAAAAGTGATTGTCCAATTCAAGTCGGCAATGCAGGTATTGCCGTTGATTAATCCGCTCAATCGTGATCCAGTCATCGACAATCCGCGTGATACGCCGCTGACGGCTTCACCTGCGATATCAGGATCTTGATCGAATTCGTCATCGGCATTCTGATCGTCCGCCTCACCGTTGACCACATAGCCCATATTCTGCCGCGTCGCTCGCAGCGTAGGCGGCAGTGAAATACTATTGAACGGTTTGCCTGTAACTTGATAATAGACCTTGCGCGCGTCATCCACTTTGGTCGGATTCTTCACTTCGTAAAGCGAGCCGAGAATATCTGTGGCTCTGCCGGAGCGCTCATAACAAGCTCTCAGCATCACTTCCGGATTGCCGAACGCACGCAGCCATTCTATAGATTCGGTCGCTTTCGCCGGCTCTTTAGAATTAACGGCATCGCTTATATGAATGCGCGTCAAAGTAGACGGCAACTCGACTGCCACCACCGTGCAAAGAATGATCATGTGACCAATGTGCTCGAGTTGATGTCCATCGAAATAAGTCTTCTGGTTCTTGGACAGGTGAACGAGATATTTGCTCGACTTCCAGACGGCAGGAATGGCCAGAAGCGGAGACAAGGAAAGCAGCCCGAAGCCGAAGAAAAGTATCGCCAGAACCGAAAGAGGAACAACAGGCAAGAACATGAGCGAATAAAGGATCGCCACGCCCATCGCCATGCCGGTGCCTAAAGTCAGGGCGCCGAGAAGGTCGGTCATGTTGCGGCGAGATGCCATCCAGACAAGAAAATTGGACAGTGGTATGAGCGAGAAAAGAAGAACGTGCGCAGGGGTGGGAAACGGATCGAAGAATGTGCGGGCGCAAAAGTGCGTTGTCAGCTCGAAAGCCGTCGCTGCTACAGGCAGAATCACTCCGCCAAAGAGCAGAAAGAAACCAGGTTTGGTGGGTGGCTTCTGATCACCCATTTTCTTGGTTTTGCCGCCGGAGATTGGATTGTATGGCGGTTTTGCGAAATCAGGAACAGAGCCGGAACCCGATCCAGCCTTAGACTCCGATTTAGTATCAGGCTTTTCGACTGTTGCAACCGCTCCGCCTGAATTAGCGGATTTGCCGGAATCTGCCG
Organism: Cyanobacteria bacterium PR.3.49; assembly: GCA_013997645.1. Lineage (GTDB taxonomy): Bacteria > Cyanobacteriota > Vampirovibrionia > Obscuribacterales > Obscuribacteraceae > QKMZ01. Next base: position 2,586 of record PNKB01000165.1, on the reverse strand, counting down.
ACTGGTCGGACTTAGCTGCGCTGCCGGCCTTTTGAGAACCGCCTTGCGGCGTCGAGCCCGACTGCTTTCTGCCTTCCGGATAATCTGAAGTCCATACCATGAGCCGGATCCCTCCGCGACTTTTTGCTGTTCGGACTTCCTCGCCGCCTGTAATTTAATGTTGGCGGCATTTTCGGCGCCACCCGGGCGCCATCTGCTTTTCCACTTTATCTGATGACAACGAGCATCTGTACAGTAATTTCCCTGGGATTTACCCCCGCTAAACGATGGAAGAAAGGGCTAGGAAGTCCGGTAGTCATGAAAACCATTAAGTGGAAAGATGAAGTCGTTGGCGCTGCAAAAGCAGCAAGGAGCAAAAGATGTTTGAGCTGGCTGGATTTCTTCTATTTTTTGGTGCGTTGCTGGCAATTTCATCGATCAAATTTATCAACGAGTATGACCGGCTGGTCGTTTTCCGCCTCGGTCGCGTAGTCGGCGAGAGAGGTCCAGGCATCGGCTTTGTCGTTCCTTTAATAGAACGCTCGCAAAAGGTCGACTTGCGGATTGTGACAATGTCCATCCCCATGCAGGAAGCGATTACCCGCGACAATATTTCGGTGAAGATCGCCGCTGTCTGCTTTTATCAGGTCATCGACTCGAGAAAAGTAGTCACCAAAATCGAAGATGCGATGATGGCTACCAGCCAGGTCGCTCAAACCACCCTTCGCAGTGTCATCGGTCAGCACGAATTGGACGATGTACTGACCGAGCGCGACAAGATTAACGCCAAGCTGCAGGCGATAATCGACCGCCAGACCGAAGGCTGGGGCATCAAGGTTAATGCAGTCGAGATTAAGGACGTAGAAATTCCACAACAGATGCAGCGGGCCATGGCACGCCAGGCAGAGGCGGAAAGAGAACGCCGCGCCAAAGTTGTGGCGGCGGAGGGCGAATTGCAGGCTGCCGAGAAGCTCGCCCAGGCTGCAGCGGTCATATCCTCACAACCCGGAGCCATGCAGCTCAGACAATTGCAGACAATGGTGGAAGTTTCCGCCGAGAAAAACAGCACTCTCATCTTCCCGATTCCCATCGAGCTTTTGCCAGCTCTCAACAAAAACCCGGGCGCTGTCGAGAAAGCGATGCACTTCTTGCCGGCCGCCGCTCAAGCTTTGAAAAGCAAAGGTGAAACTTTGAAGGTCAGCGAAGAGGAACGCGCCTGAGAAAAACTATCCAAAACCCCCTTTTTCAGACTGGGCAGTTTCGGCACAATTTGGTCAGCCATTTGTGTTTTGATTGCAGCGCGAGGTGGACTGGGCAGACAGGCTAATTGAGCCGGCTTCTGAGCCAGCCAGTCTTTGCGTTTTTTCATAGCCTGAGCGCGGTCCTCCCACCGGAGATTCTGCATGCAGTCTGTTTCTATTCGTTATTCAACGACAGTAAGCCGCACCCTGGTTCGTATCCTCAAATTGACTTCGGTCATCTGGTGCGTTGTTCCGGTGCTCTGGATCTGCGGTTGCACTTGCCAATTTCTCTGGGTACTCGTCCACGCTGTACGTGGCTACGACCAAGCCTACATCATAGAAAATGCACTATTAGAATACTTCTCACTCATAGCTGCGCCGATAGCAACTATCCTGGCCGGCTGCCTTTTGCTATTGATGTTTCTCGACGATCGCATCGTGCTCTCGCGTCAGGGATTGGTTTTGCCCCTGTCGCTCTGTGTGCAGTTTTACTGCCATAGAAACAGGCTCTGGGCTGAATTAAAAAGATCAATTCTGATCAAACGCGACGGCCGCAATGTTTGTCTCAAGCTGAACTTTCTCGATGGAAACTTCGTTGTGTTTGATGCCAATGAAATGTCCGAGGACGATTTGAACAAACTGCTGATTGCCTCGCGCACCCTTGCACCGGCAGACGAACGGCAAAAGGAAGAGTTGGAAACCGAGCGAATGATCGAGCAAATGCCTCTGGACATCAGCACTTTCACATCGCTTTGGGAATCGGAGATGACTCTGCGCTACCGCGCCACCACTTATGTCCCTTTGCTTCCGGGAAAAATTTTGCTGTCCGGAGTGATCGTCGAAAAGGCACTTTCTTATGGCGGATCGTCTGCGATCTATCTTGCGCGCCGCGGCAACGGGACGCCAATTGTGCTCAAGGAATTTGTCGTTGCGGACAGCCTGAACGAGCCTTCTCGCGCCAAAGCACTGACGATGTTTAAAAAGGAAGCGTCCCTTCTTGCCAAACTCAATCACAAAGACATTGCCAAAATCTACGACCATTTCGTTGAAAACGGTCGGCACTATATGTCTCTTGAGTACATAAAAGGCGAAGATTTGCGCCGTCTTATCGCGAGGCGCGGAAAGATCTCGCAAAGAAAGGTCTTGCAATGGCTGCGTCAGATTCTGGAAGTTTTAGTCTATCTGGAACAACAGTCACCGCCCATAGTGCATCGCGATTTGACGCCGGAGAACATTGTCTTGCGTCCGAATGGAAAACTTGCCCTCATAGACTTCGGGGCAGCCAATGAGTTTATCGGCACGGCAACAGGCACGGTGGTCGGAAAGCAAGGCTATATATCGCCGGAGCAATTCCGCGGCAAAGCCG
>PNKB01000164.1 GCA_013997645.1 Cyanobacteria bacterium PR.3.49 | reverse complement strand
TTTGAACGCTGCGGCGTGATCTTTTCCCACACCCAATCCACGTGAATACATTGAGCCAAGGAAGTAATGCGCGAGGGCGACATCCTGCTCTGAAGCTTTCCCCAACCACTGTTTCGCAGTTTTGAAGTCTTGTTTAACCCCGCTGCCTTCGAGAAGAGCACGTCCCAGATTGTATTGCGCGTCGGGCATGCCAGCCTTGGCCGCGCGCTGCCACCACTTAACTGCTTGTGTCCAGCTTTGCTCGACGCCTATGCCGGAGGCATAAGCGACGCCCGCGTTGGATTGGGCTTGAGGCCAGCCGCGCACCGCGGCGTAGAACAACAGCTTCATGGCTTCATTGGAGTCAGCCGCAACACCCAACCCCTGCATGTACATCATCGAGAGGTTGTAGGCCGCCTCCGCGTCGCCCTTGGCGTAGGCCCCCTGCAGCAGCGGCAGCGCCTTGGCAAATTCTCCGGACTGGAAATACTGTTTACCTTCTTGGGCAGGTTTAAGTGACATTTTGGCAGGTGGGAAGGGAAGAGTTTCCTCATTGTACCAATACACTTACCCGGCCGACTTTTATCGCTGTCGATCGGTAAACGCTACCTTTGTCCGGTGACCAATCGTATTGCCTGCACCATATTTGGTATCAAAGTGTGGACTCTAGCATTTTGCAAGTTTTGGATGTCGGTAGTTGCTTTTAAAATTGGTTGCAAGGGTAAGATTTGAACTTACGTTGGTCATGCGAAGTGCCTACGTTTCAGTTTCTCGTTTAACTAGTCGATCTTGCGCATGCGCTTGGTTGAGGCAAAGCAGCAAGATCGGGTTCGATGAATCGGTGGCGAGCTTCCTCTGACGCCAATATTGCCGGACTGTAAAACCGCTTCAGGCAGTCCTTCTCCAGGAGATCTGGGTTTCGCGCGACAAAAGCTTCCAGCGTTTCCCCGTTGAGGCGCCTGGACTCAATCAGCCGAGCAAAAGCAATGGTAATGGTTTCGTGATAGCCGATGCTATTTTTCGAAGAGTTAAATCGCATAATCCCGCCTCTAATCCGCTCTAGCGCTTCATCAAAGGAAGACGATGTCTCCAGCACTAACCAACCCATTCGAACATGCGCCGCATGAGTCCAGCATTTTGCGCCCAGTGAGCACTCCTCAAAGGACAGTAAGAAAGCTTTGTCATCGTCTGTAATCATGCATTAGACTCGCAATGGCGGATGGCATTTAATTCTTCCAACAGGTTGAGTACGCGAGCTTTTATCTGATCTCGGATTGCACAGACTTCACCAATCGATTTTCCTTTCGGATCGATAAACGGCCAATCTTCCCGTTTTAGTCCTGGTACATAAGGGCATGCTTCCCCGCAGCCCATCGTAATGAGGAGGTCTGCGCCGCCGGCGAGTTCTTCAGTTAGTAGTTGTGGCTTAGCCGTGCTTAAATCGATCTTCGATTGTTTCATCGCTTCCAAAACGCAGTCATGAACGCGGTCGGCTGGCTGAGTACCAGCAGAGACTGCTATAGCCCTTGAGAGGTCAGAATATTCGTTGAAGAATGCTGCCGCCATTTGTGAACGGCCTGCGTTGTGGACGCAGGCAAAAATCACTTTCTTCACGAGCAACTATCCTTTTTCTTTCCAAAACTTACTGGGATTACCTCAGGCATAGGCGCACAGCATGCGGAGTTTGTCTGAGTCTCGAAGTTGGCATCTTCGCCGTAGGTAGTAGCGGCCCCCGTTGTGTAAAAGCTCTCCCACGCAATTCCTTGTGGATCGTGCACCCAGGTTTTATCTGCTTTGGCGTAGCAGCATGTCGTTTGCTCTTGCTCTAATATTGGTTGCTGAGCCGCTTTCAGGCGCAATGAAATCTCCTGCAAGTCGTCGGAGTTCTCTACTTGTATACCAAGGTGATCGAGACCTGGCTCTCTTCCTCTGGTAGAGATAGCAAAGTTAATACGCGGATCGTCGAGCATCCACTTTGCATAGTCTTCCTTTTCAACAGAAGGCGGAGTGTTGAAGAACGTCGAATAAAACTGAATCGACTGGGGCAAATCTGCCACAGCAACATGTACATGGAATCTCTTCATTAGCATTTGCCTCCATTGTCGGCGCAGCAGTTTTCCATCAAGAAGCCGAGCAACTCTTGCATCTGGTCATAGTTCGCTGAATAGATAATCGATCTGCTTTCGCGTCTCGAAACGATCAATTCAGCATTTGTGAGTTCCTTTAAGTGGAATGACATCGTAGCTGGTGGCATTCCAAAATGAGTGCTCAGATCACCGGCTGCCATTCCGGCAGATCCTTTTCTGACCAAAAGGCGAAAGATTTCCAGGCGTGTTTCCTGCGCCAGTGCGGCTAAGGCGCTGACTGCGTTTTTCGTTTTCATATTTCCAATATTATCGAAATGTTGTTCGAGTGTCAAGCGCTTTTTTCCATTATCTGCTTTTGAGCAATTGAGCTTGCACGGAAGAGCTGGAGCCTTGACGCCGTCTTTCGCATAAAGTGGAACCTGACTACTTACTTTCCATAGATTTGGAACCTAAAAAGAACCATTTGGAGTCTAAATTGGTCAAAAAGCCTGTCCGCTTTTCCCTTAACAGCACACGAATGGCGTTATGCGCGTTTGATACCGCATGCGGTGTCGCAAGTGCGCAGCTCTGCCTTGCGCTGAGCGGTTGCCTGTGAGCTTTCTCAGTCTACCTGTAGAAAGATTGCGCTGATCTGCATCAGGGTGCGGTGGGGCGACCTCTAAAGATTGCCCCACCAATAAAAAACCGGCGCTTTCTCTGAAACTCGCCGGTCATCTATATTTTAATTGGTTGCGGGGGTAAGATTTGAACTTACGACCTTTGGGTTATGAGCCCAACGAGCTACCGGACTGCTCCACCCCGCGACTTACGATCTTACCAGGATGCGGCCTGACAAAGCAGCAATCAAGGGCATGACATTTTGAATGTTAACATTCAGGTTTCGTGCCTTGCCACAGCCCACTTTTGGGCGGTACTTTGCTTATTGGGTTCTCGGCGCAGCGGATTTGCCGCAGAAAGGAGACGATTCTCACCTTATGAAGACGGTATTGCAGCGAGTATCTCGCGCCAGTGTCACGGTTGACGGTCAAATCGTCGGCTCCATCGACGGTTCGGGATTAATGATTCTGATTGGAGTCGAGCAGGGCGACACTGAGAAAGACTCGGTCTACCTGGCGCAAAAGTCCACAGAGCTGAGAATCTTCAACGATGAAGCCGGCAAGATGAACCTGTCATTAATGGATGTGGGTGGCGGCTGTCTGGTCGTTTCCCAATTCACGCTGGCTGCCGACTGGCGAAAAGGTCGCCGTCCAGGCTTTTCGCGTGCCGCGGCCCCGGCCGAGGGCGAGCGTCTCTATTTGCACTTTGTCGAACAACTTAAGTCGCTGGGCGTAAAGAAGGTGGAGACTGGCGTTTTCGGCGCCGACATGAAAGTGGAGCTGGTCAATGACGGACCAGTAACCATGCTTTTGGAAAACCAAAGTGCGCAAACAGCCGTGATTACCGGATAAGCATTACTTCGGGCTTGGTTTCTCTATCCAAAAGCTTGCCGACGTGCTGGCGCAGGCAGCGCTGAATCTTTTCCGGCGTATCGTCGGCAGCTACAGACACAAAAGGAAATTCAGCCATCATCTGCTCGTATTCGAACATAATTTGCGATTGGTAGAGCTTGAAGGACTGATACAAGTCAGTCGACATGCCGATATCGCGGCCTGATTCATAAAAATCCAGGCTGCCTCTGGTTGTGATAATGCGTCGAAGCAGCGGGTCCAGCGGCATTTTGAGGTAAAAAACCAGGTCCGGCTCCACGGCAAAACCATAGAGTTTGCGCACCCATTGAGGATCGGCGCCACGCACGACGTCGCGCGCAAACGCAGTGTAGTAGTAGCGGTCGCAAATCACCATCAGCCCCGCTTTCAGCGCCGGAACAATGATGTGGTTGAGGCGGTCGGCCAGATCGGTGGCATAGAGCAGCGAAAAGGTGATGGTGTTGAGAGCATTTTTCGACTTCGCTTTCTCAATAACATTGGAAATCAGCACCGAAGACTTCCAGCCCGTCACTGTAACGCCATATCCCTCCACAGCCAGCCAGTTTTTCAGTAATTCTGTCTGCGTCGAGCGCCCGACGCCGTCTGTGCCTTCAATCACGATAAGCTTGCCCGGATAGTCGTGTTTGACCCTATCAAGCGGCTTCTGAGATTGATTTTCGTTGGACATTGCGCGCTATCTCCTGTCGCCTGAAGGCGTTCTAATTTTTGAGGAGGCTGGTGACTTTCTCACGAAAGAGCATTTGCTGTTCGTGAATGGTTTGAGTGGCGGGCATTACGTGAAATTCGAATTCGTCCACCATCTGGTCGTATTCATTGATGATGTTTGATTGAAATATGCGAAACGATTCGCGCGGATCATTGGAAATGCCAAGGTCCATGCCCGATTCATAGAAGCCGGGCATGCGCATGTTGTTGATGCGACCGAGGGAAACTTCGACAGGTACTTGAAAGTAAAAGGTACCGTCCGGGCGGATAGCGAAACCGTAGAGATTTCTCACCCATTCTTTGTCGACTCCGCGGGAAACGTCGCGTGCGAAGGCTGTGAAACAGTAGCGATCGGCCAGGACGAAAAGTCCGGCTTTTAGAGCCGGAATGATGATGTTCTCCAGGCGGTCGGCGAAATCTGTTGCATGCAAAATGCTGAAAGTGACTGGAATCAAGCTGTTGGAGCGTTTTGCCTGCTTGATTGTTTTTGATATCAGATTGGAAGAATTCCATTCCGTAAAGATGACACTTTCGCCTTTCGATTCCAGCCAGTTGCGCAGAAGGTCAAGCTGAGTGGACTTTCCAGAACCGTCCACGCCTTCTACGACGAAAAGTTTTCCCGGAAAATCGTGTTTTTTGTAAAGTCGCATGTGCCGAAATTTGCAATTGCCGCACAATTCGCGGCTGTGTATCTAACTTTTGTGTAATTCTTTCCGGCGCCGTCGTCTCAAAAACAAGCAACACCGGTCGTTTCAGCTCACTGCGCCGGCCCAGGATGCGGCAGCGCTTAGGTATTATATAGTTTTTGAGTGCTACAGTAGTCGCTTCAGTCAGTGGCGAAGGTCAGTATGAGCAGGAAAATAGCAAGCCAATATGTTTTGGGTCTATGCGGCATTATGTTGCTGGCAAGCAGCCCCGATGCCCAAGCACTGCCAAAGTTGCCTTTCTTCGGCAAGAAGGAAAAGACACAGGCGGCTCCGCCTGCCGAAGAGACAAGTGATGATCACGAGCCTGAAGAGCAGAGCGCACCCCCTGCTAAAAAGTCAGCCGAGCCGAAAAAGGGCGGCGATATGACCGAAGGCGAGGAAGGCGAAAGCGAGATGAGCACTGATGAAGGCTCATCGAATGAAGGTGCCGGCAAAGCCAATATGGCGGAAGATTCTGAAGATGCCGAGGGCGAGCAAACTTCCGAAGAAAGCGACACAAAAACTCGCAAGCTGCCTGGTGAGAAAGCCGATCGCTCGGTCTTGGAAGAAAACAAAGAATTTGAAGAGCCGGAAAAAAGAAAAGAAAGTGCAAGTGTCGACCCGCGCCGGCATTACTTGATGGCTAAGGATTTGCTCGCTCAAAAGCAATACAAGGCTTGTTTGACGGAAGTAAATAAAGCACTGGCACTCAATCCGCAGTATTGGGACGCCATGTATGTCGGCTGCCTGTCATTGCAAATGCAGGAGCGCAACGATGAAGCCATTCGCAAGTATCGTCGTCTGGTGAAATTCAAGCCGGATATGATCGAAGCGCATGTGAATCTTGGTGTGCTCTTGAAGAAAACCGGACAGCTCGATGAAGCGGAGTCCGAATACAAAAAAGCCATAGAGATCAATTTCTATAAAGTGGACCCGCACTATAATTTGGCCAACCTATTGATTGAGAAGGGCGACCTCGAAGGCGCGCTTCGTGAGCTGAAAGCGTGCGTCAAATTGGCGCCCAGAAATGCCTGGGTTCACAACAATCTTGGTGTTATCTATCAGAAACGAAACTATCTGGAAGAAGCAGAAGAAGAGTTTAAAAAAGCGATCAAGCTCGAGCCTGCAAATCGCACTTTTGCACAAAATCTCAATTCTGTGAAATCGATGATGAAGAAAAAGGACGTCGGCGCCTAATTCGGAAAGGCAGCTGAATTCAAGACTTCCGGTGAAAACGTGATGCTGTTGGCGACGCGCGTCAAAAAGCCGCGTGCGCGGGAGAGCGGATGTTCCGGAAAATGTTCGTCGTATTTGATTTCCTCAGCGAGCGTCATCTGAGTTCCTGATACCAGATTTGGTTCATACGGATCTCGTGACCATCCGACCGGATTGCCTGTTTCAGGCGAGATTGAAACTTCGCCTGCTTTCAGTAGTTGTTCGAATACCACCGCTTCTCGGGTGCCGGTGGGACCGTTTTCAGGGCACTGCAATTTGATGACAAAACTAAAATCGCGAAACGGGAATGTCAGTGATGCAACGTAAGCGATGCCGGCAGGTTGTTGAGGAAATTTGAAAATGGTGCGCGTGCCCAAAAGTCCCTGGACGCGCACCACGTTGACAGAGACGAGCGCGCCACCGGATTGAGTGACACCGCGTCTGTAAGAGTCGCGCAGCGTGACCAGATCGTTCAGTGAACACGGAATGTCCGGGCGAATCGGGAAGTAGTGCAAAAACAGCACCTCGCGCCTGTCGTTGTGCCAGGTAACGCATGTCTCACTTGATTCAAGCTGAATCCAATCAGAAGTATCGAAACTGATTGAGCGAATAGAAATCATCGAATTGAAATGTTGCCGTCGATCAATTTTGTCAGTTGACCTGCAGTCCGAGATCTTGGGTGAGTAGAACTTCCAGCTCTTGTCCCGGACTCAAGCTGACATTGTCGCCCGAGCGGAAAAGAGCAACAGCGGAACTGCCGATCAGGGTCGCTGCGGCGGGGGCGCCGAGAGTGGCAATGTTTGCCGCCATGAGCGCGCCATTTCTGGAGCCGTCAGCATTGATGCCGGCCACTGACTTTACGCTGCCCGAAACTCTGGTACCAAAGCTGGTGCCGGGATCAAGTTGACCTTTTTCGTTGCTTGTCCCTTTGCGAAATTCAAGAGCGGCATCGAGCGGAATCACTTCGCCTGTGGGAGTGACGATTTGCTCGAGTTTTAAGCCGATCTTGGCGGCGCGGCTGATCAGACGCGGTTTTGCCACCTCTACGACGCGCCCGCGCACCAGGCTGCCTCTGGGCAAGAGCAATTGTGTGCCGACAGCCAGATCGTCTTTCACATGAGCTTCGAAGATGTCGCCGGGCTTGCTTTCTTTAGCGTCGACCGAACTTTCCAAAACCAGTTTTAACCTTGTCTCCACGGGCAGGGTTGTTGATTGGGCGCCAATCTTGAGCGCCGTGCCGGGGCCGCTGGGATCACCTTCGCCACCGATTCTAGTGCCGGAAGTCGGCGAATAAGAATGCTCTGCGAACTCCGGAAGATTTTTCGGCTCCATCAATTTGCCCGGAGTCAATCGCGAGGGTGCGATGGAAGGCGCATATCTTGGTGCGCGCGAATCATTGCGAGCTGCTTGTGCTGGCGGCATCATTTGAAGCAATGTCGCTGACGCTGCGGCTGCAATCAAAAATTTGGAAGTGGCGCGCTTGTTGTACATATCTTTTTTTGACCTGGAAGAATTGGGATTAGCTGACGGTTTCAACAGTTCCAACGAAATCTTTTTTTGATGAAGATTCTAGGAGAGATTCTACAGGTGTTGCCTTAAGTGCGCAAAACCTTGAGTGCGCTTTCGACCTTTTCGATGTCCTCCGGCAAATCGACAGCCAGAGAGCGGCTTTCGATGTAGGACACTTTTATCGGAATGCCGTTTTCAAGAGCTCGCAGTTGCTCGAGGGTTTCACTTGTCTCCAGTGGAGTGGGGCTCAGCGACGCAATTTTCAAGAGGCAGTCTCGACTGAATACATATAAACCGACGTGTCCCAGATAATTGCGTTCCTCAAAATTGCGATCGTCTCGATAGAAAGGAACCGGCAGGCGAGAAAAATAGAGCGCGAAGTCGTTTTTGTCGACAACGACTTTGACGACGTTTTGGCTGAAAGCTTCTGCTTCGATTTTGATGTGCCAGGCGAGAGTGCCCATTTGCAGGTCTTTCTCTTTGAGAAAGGGAGCAAATGCTTGTTCTACATTCAATGGATCGATCAGTGGTTCATCGCCCTGAACATTGACTATGACATCGATTTCCGGGTGCTTTTCGGCCACTTCAGCCAGCCTGTCCGTCCCTGTAGGATGATCGCTGCGAGTCATCACGAACTCGCCGCCGAAGCGCTCAACCTCGGCTCTGATCCTGTCGTCATCAGTGGCGACAATGACGCGATCCAGACCACGCACTTTCTTCACTTGTTCGTGCACTCTTTCAATCATGGTCTTTCCGGCAATCATTGCCAGCGGCTTTCCGGGAAAACGGCTGGCCTGATAACGAGCCGGGATGATGGCTGCAATCTGGCGCTTTTTGCTGGACGTCATGGTTCTACCTGCTGAGTATTGGTTCTTCTTGCCGGGGACAGGAAAGCGAGAATGCCTATTTTAGAGGCTTCTATCAATTTGCGGGCTTTTTGGAAACGTTTTTCAAAGTATGGAATGATCCGGACGGGTTGTCAGTTGCGTTTTGTCGCTTTCATTGCTGCGATTATTAGCAATTGTTAACCCTTCTTGCCCTTCACCACTGTTCGTGTACGAACAATGTTTTGATAAAACTGTTTGGACATTCCGGTTTTCCGGTTAAGGCTGAAGAGCGAGAGAATTCTTCCAACCTCCTAAAATCTGTTTTTCTCGGGTGAATCCGAGTGACAAGTTCCGATTATTGGGAATCTTGAACACAGAAGAATCGATACTACCCAAAGAGGTATTTCCATTGAGCTGTAATTGCTGTCGCGACGAATCGTCCCTGGGACCGATTGCGCAGAAGTTTTTGGACAAAGAGCAAGAGCTGATTGATGCAGCATCAAAATTTCTCAGTAAAGCCAGTGACCCGTTTTCCGGTGTTATCAACTTTTTGCACGACCGTCCGGAAGACTCATCTCTGCCGGGGCTTATAGTCAACCGAGTGCTATTGGGCGCGTTTGGTGATTCGGACAAAATCCCAGGTTTGATTCGCGTGCTCGCTACCCATGTGCATGAGATCGCCCGCAAATCTGATGTCATCAATATAATCAACGAGCATGCAGCCGTTGAAAAATGGGGACAATACCTGATCAAGCAGAAAGAAAAAATTGCTTTCAAGGTTACCCACGAAAAAGGCAAACTGCTTCTCAATGATATTGTCGGACTGGTGGCTGTCGAACACGGTGTGGACTTGCCGCTCGAGAAGATTTTGGTCAGTCCGCCCAATCTTATCGTGACTGTGAAGCTTGGTCTTTTGCGTCCGCAGAAGGTCGTCGAGATTTAGTCTTGTCGAAAAGCCAACCTGCAAATATTTCGCATCGAGGTGGGCGTCATTGGGCGCCCGAAAATACTCTTGTCGCTTTTAAGAACAGTCTGGACATCGGCGTTGACGGTTTAGAGCTGGACGTTCAGCGCTGCGCGTCCGGCGAACTTGTAGTCATACATGACGAGCTGGTCAATCGCACCACCAATGGTGTCGGTCTGGTCGAGGCGATTACCTATGATGAGTTGAAACGGCTGGATGCGGGAAGTTTTTGGCATGAAGAGTACGAAGATGCCGGCGAGATAAACTTCAAAGGCGAGAAAATTCCTCTTCTTCAGGAAGTTCTCGCTCTGGTGGACGGACGCGCCGTCATTAATATCGAATTGAAAAATGCTCCTGTCGAGTATCCGGGCATCGAGGATGATTTGCTCGACCTTCTTTGCGATTATCCTCATCGCGACAAACTGATAATCAGCTCGTTCGACCACAAGTTGATGTACCAGCTGAAGGAAAAAAACTCGGGTTTAGCGATTGCCCTTCTGGCTGATGCTTTGCTCGTCAATGTCGCGGATCTGGCCAAACAAATCGGCGCCGAATACTGGCACCCATGTTTCGGCTCGCTTAGAAAAGACGCGGTGGAAGAGGCTCATGAGGCCGGTTTGAAAGTCAATGCCTGGACGATCAATTCGGCCCGCGAGTGGCAGATGGCATTGGACTGGCAAATCGACGGCGTCATTACAGACGCGCCGCATGCTTATAAGGCATGGTTGGAAAAGCGTAAGGCGCTGTCTTCTTAGCGCTTCACCTTGATGTATCTTTCAATTGAATTTTTGATTTGTGTCACCGCATGCGGTGTTGTCACTGCCGGCGCTGTCAACAGAAACCCATTGTCTAGCGCATTTGCTGATTGACCAGTTTGGTGATCACGGGAATTTGAGCGTGTTTTCCCAGAAGGGCCATCACCAGTCCGTATACGAGCAATAACATGCCCAGGCGTACAATCCACGCAATAGCCATGGGAATAAACATCACCATTCCTGAATTCATGCCTGGGATCATGTCGAAAATGCCGCCCAAAATATTGGCAAGAATCGATGAACAACTGCTCAGGAGCATGCCCATAATGCCCAGAAGAATGCTTTGCAGGAAATGGGTGCGAAAAAAGTTGGTTCGAGCAAAGCGCCCGCCGATAATCGTGTATATGAGACCGCTAATGCCGACCGTGAGGTAGCACAGACCTGCCATCGCGCGCTCCAGCATCTCGGTGCTGCTTCCTCCACCGCCATAGCCTGGGAATTTCTTGCCTGCATTGATTACGGGCATCGCCTTTCTCTCCATACGCAACTTGCGTTTACAGGGCTAATTGTAGCCGGTAGGTGGTCCGACCGCACTGAGGTTAAGGATAGTCCTCATTTTGGGCAGGAGGCGCTTTCCTGGAGCTGACGCCCCCTGAAATCCGCTCAGCGCTTGTAATGGGATTGTTTTGGATGACGGAGGGGCACATCTATACATATGTCATCAGCTAAAGAGAGTTATCTGCAGCAGATTAGGCTCCTGTCCGTCCTGGATTTGGAGGAATTATCAGGCGTCGTCGCCTCTATCGTCACCGAGCGCACAGGCGCAAAGTCGGTAGGGGTCTTACTTTTCGACCGTGACATGGGCACCCTGGCTGACCGGTTCTGGTATGGCGACGGCAAACGAGAGCTGAGTGTCATTGGCGAGCCTTTCTGTGAAGAGTATCAGGACTCGCAAGAGCAAACCGTCGAGGTTGATTTTGGCAATCTGGATGTTGCTCCTTCGAAGAGTATTTTTCCTGTTTACCGCTACCGGGTGCTCAATGACGAGAAATTGGTCGCCTGCCTTCTTATCTCTGCACCGACGCTCGAGCCCGAGGCGATTACGCAGGTGCTGGCTGATTTACCGTTGGGCGTGGGATTGAGCAATGCCTGGGAACACTGCGAATTGCAGCGTGAGAATGACCGCATTCGCTCCAGTTACGATGAAATTGAAAAGCAAACCGAAATGCTGGAAGTGCAAACCAACCAGTTAATTCACGACGTCACCTTTCGCGATAGCATTCGCATGAAGTACGTCGAGCGTGAGAGGCTTGTTTACTGGATTTCCAACCTGGTTCGCAGTACCGTAGATGTCCAGAATGTTCTGGACACAACTGTTGAGAAGATTGGTGAAACGTTCAGCCTGAGCCGTTGCATCATCCTTCGTTCCATTGATGCTATCGATCAGCTCGATGTTTCGGAATACACGCGCGATGGCGCCAAGCCGGTCAAGGAGTTGTTCTTCTCTGAAGCTGGTTTTCAATTTGCGCATCAGGCTTTGAGCAAATCGGCTCCTCAAGATATTGGAGATCCTGAGACCGACTCGCGTATGACTTATGACAAGGCATTTGTAAAGACGCTGGGCATTCGTTCGGCTCTGATAGTTCCCCTGATAATGCGCGAACGTGTACTGGGCGTTTTATTTCTGCAGGATTGTGTCGAGCCCAGAGATTGGAGCATCGACGACATATCGCTTCTGGGTTCGCTGGCGGACAACCTGTCCGTGGCGATTGAAAACGCCGAGCTGCACCAGGAAATTGCCAGACAGGCTGTCACTGACGGCTTGACCGGCGTTGCCAACCGGCGCAGCTTCAACGACTCTTTCAGCAAAGAGTTCGAGCGCGCCAGACGCTATAGCGAGCCGCTTTCGCTGGTTATGATCGATCTGGATTTCCTCAAGAAAATCAACGATACCTACGGGCACAAAGCCGGCGACGACGCCATTGCCGGCATCGGCAAGCTTTTGAAGCAGTCGTCTCGCATCAGCGACGTTGCGGCACGATATGGTGGCGAGGAATTCTGCCTGCTCTTGCCGAACACAGAGCTTGAGATGGCCGAGCAGCTGGCAGAGCGGATTCGGCGCAAGATCAATGAAGTGCATGTCGAAGGTCCGGGTACAATCTCTGCCTCTATAGGCGTTGCCAGCTATCCCAAACATGCCGACGATCCCGATCAGCTTTTCCAGAAGGCTGACGCCGCTCTCTATGCAGCCAAGCAGAACGGCCGCAATCAAGTGCACGTCGCCAGCAAAGATGACACAACGCGCCTGACTGAATTTGCCGGGAAGACTGACCATGAGAAGGCTTTGGACGAACCAGACGGCAATGGTCATGCCAAACCGGACGCCAAACCTCCTAATCGCAATATTGGCATCACGAGGGAAAGTCTCAATCAGGGTTAGTCCTGAGGCGGCGAAAGTTTTTCTCGGATATAAAACTAGATATAAAGCTGAAGAAACCTATAAAGATGGGCGATCATTCGACGTTTCAGCCTATCTTGCGGGCATGAAGTCTGAAGAATCGGATTTCACAACTGACCAGATAGGACAAAGAGCCGGCAGTTTTCTAAGGGAGATGACGCAATGGGATTATTAGATGACGTTGTCCAGGGGATAGGAAAAGAAGTCAGCCGTGTTCAGGCGCGCGGTCAGGAAATGATGCAAAGCTTCAATTTGCAGACGCAGTTGCGCGAGCTCGAGAAGAAGAAAACAGGCAAGCTTTTGGAAATTGGGCGGCTGGTTACGGAAAAGTATGTGCGCGGCGAAGAAGTGGCTGAGGACGTGCTCAAAGACAAAGCCAATGAAGTCGCCGGCTATGAGAGCGAAATGCAAGTCCTGCAAGCTGAGCTGGATTCGCTCAAGGTCGATACCGAAGTGCCGACTTCGAAAAAGGCGGAAAAGGGCGCCGGCTTCCACACCTCCCCAGGCTACGAATGTCCGAATTGCCACGCTCCTGCAGCCCGTGATAAGTCGTTTTGCCCGAGCTGCGGTGAATCACTCAAAAGACCAAGTTCGTCATCCTCGGAAGAAGATGTTGTCGACGTTGAGCCCAACGGCAACTGATCGTTTCACCGTTTGCAAGGACTTTGTACATAAGCCGGCTCACCAGCCGGCTTTGTTTTGTGTACC
>PNKB01000163.1 GCA_013997645.1 Cyanobacteria bacterium PR.3.49 | reverse complement strand
CCTCTTGCCCGTCGTTGGCGATTTCCGAGCTTAAGGCAAGGCGATCGAGCAATGCCGTCATCACCTTTTGGTTCACTTTATTGTCATCAACAACCAGGATGGGCGCCTTTGTCCCTTCCTTGCCTGAGTTTCCTGCGTTATTACCAAGGATTCCTGTCACAGCTAGATTTCCTGCAAGTAGTTGTGATGCGACATTTAATGCGGGAACTCTCTGCAAACTGCGAAGTCTTACCGGTCGAAGTTAAGTGCCGGAAAAGACAAGCATGGACTTCAACGCCATGCAGATGCAAGGAGATCCAAATGCACATTATATCTTACCGTGGCCCGGGGATGGGCGGTGGGGTTTCCCCCAGCTTGTCGCGGTTGGAAGCAAGTGCCAACGGCAATAGCAGTTGGTGGTTTTTGAGTGCGGACGGTGAAGTCTGCGCGCGCTTCGGCGGCCACAAGGAAGAAAAGATCGGTCAACTGTCCAAAGAAATTGTTGACGGTCATTACAGATACTGCAACGAGTTTCTCTGGCCGATCATGCACGACCTGTCTGAATACGCCACTTACAGCCAAGAGCACAGGATCTCCTACGAAAAATTCAACCGCATCCTTGCTCGAAAAATTTCACGTTACACATCAGCAATAAACTTCTTCGTGCAAGACTACCAGCTGGCTCTTATGCCGCTGCAATTGAAGCGTCTGTGCAATGCCGATACAGCTGTTTTCTGGCACATTCCCTGGCCTAAGTCTGTTCCTGAGCAATTTCTGGAACCAATCATCGATTTGACTAAATCCATGCTTTCGGCACAGTACGTTGGCTTTCACACAACCGAGTATGCAGAAAACTTTCTCAATTTCGTCGAACAACACATACCGGGTTTCAAAACTTTCCCGGACCAATTGACGATCACCAGAGAAACCGCCAAGACGTATATGCCTTACATCCACCCGTTTTTCGAAGGCAAAATCGAGGTGTATCCAGCCAAGAGTCGCGGACAAACTCAAGTAGTTGTCGCACCTCTCGGTCTTGATGTCGCTTATTGGCAAAATTTGGCAGCCGATCGCAGCCAGGCAAACCCATTGTCCGGCCTGCTGAAAACAGATTACATTCTTTCGGTCGACCGTGCTGATTACACCAAAGGAGTGATACCGCGGCTTAAATCTATTGCGCATTTTTTCGACTTCCATCCCGAATTGAAGGGAAAGATCACCTTCGCTCAAATTTGTGGAAAGTCGCGCATGAATATCGAAGCGTTCGCCAAATACTATTGGGAAACCAGAAGTCTGGTGAATTCGGTCAACGCACAGCACGGCACCGACGATTGGCAACCAGTAGTCGACGTGCCCGGACCGCTGAACTCTGCGGAACTGGCCGCCTTGTATCGCGATGCTTCAGTCATGCTCGTCAATCCTGTGCGTGACGGCTTGAACCTTACGGCCAAAGAATTCGTCGCCTGCCAATCAGCCAACCCCGGCTCACTGGCTTTATCTCCCAACGCCGGTGTATTCGACGAATTGGGACCATGGTCGGTAAAAGTCAATCCTCAATCTCCGATTGAAATGAGCGCATCGATTTATCATGCCTTGATGATGCCCGAGGAGGACCGCTCGGCATGCGTGAGAAGAATGAACAACAGATTGCATGCCAACCCGCTCAATCTCTGGGTAGATACATTTACCGAACTACTGGCAGAGCCAGAGAGCACGAATTACGTCAACTCCTTGCCGCTGTCGGCAGCCCGCTGAGCACGCCGCAAATTGGTGTCATGACCTTTTGCGCAGGAAGCGAAATTTGTTGACGTCTACTCTTGTGTCTGCGTTGTAAACCCAAGGCTCAGGTGCTGTTTTTGCCTGGCCGGTCTTAACTGCATCATCAAGCGCGTCCAAAAGAGGCCTGGCGGAGTTTTGCGTTGCTTTATCGCCGGCGAGTTTTGCTTGCGCACCACTGACGATAGCATCGTCACCGGCTGCACGCAGAATAGGGGACTGCGACTTCAGCCCGCCGACCACGCCGGCTTCCAACTGAATGCGTGACGCTGCTGCGATATCGTCAGATGTCGAAACACCGCTTGCAAGCACGCGAGCCAGAGGTGCTTCGCTTCTGGATATTATGCGCGCACCGTCATCTGCCGAAGCAAATAGAGAGCCGCCGCAACGACTCAAAAATCGCCCGATTGGTGCTCTGGCAAGAAAGACAGCTCCAGCCGCCATGCCGACTCCGGCAATGGTGCTCAAAGTCTTGTGCTCACCGACAAAGTCCATGACTTCACCTAGCATGCTGGCGTGCACTGACTCGTTTTGATTGTTTGGGCTCCCATCGCCATCTAAGGCGTCGAATGCTTGGACCATTGCCCTAGCCTCTTTGGGTACAAGGTGATTTGTCCGAATCGTAGCGCTCAAGCACGGTTTATAAAATGGTGAAAACACGCACCAAATTGCCTTTCGCTCTCTTTTCGGGGGACTCTGTGGGATACCTTAATGCGGATGGGTTTACCCTAATGTGGACCCTTTCCCTTGACAAGCTTCTCTCGGCGAGAAAGTCCACTTTTCATTCCCACATTCCAAAACCGAACCGTCAACGGTTCAGATATATAAGTACTGGTGGGTGTTTTACACGGTTGCCAACAGACCCAGAGAAATCTCGTGAAGGGATATAATTTGCAGCTTGGACTGGCGCCATTCGCCGCAGTCAAAGAGGTATCGTTTTGCCATCCTGCTCAATCAAAATAGTCAGCCTGACTTTAGCGCTTGCGTCGAGTCTTACCATTAGTCTTGCCGGATTTGCTCAAACATCTGAGCCAACAAGCCCGTGGACACAGAAGGAAAACGAGGCGGAGTCAAGCTTTCTTTCAGGCGCTTACAGGGAAGCGGAAGCTAAGTGGAAAGAAGCAATTGCATTGGCGCAAAAAGATTCGAATAGGCTCAATCTGGCCGAGACATTGAATCAAATGACACATCTCTTTCTCAAACAGCACAGGCTCGATGAAGCGCGCTCCAGCCTGCAAGCCGCGCTGGCAATCAGAGAGAAGGAACTGGGTAAGGACAATCCGAAGACGGCTGAAACTCTGGGCAATCTCGCTCTGGTAGAACACAAATCAGGACACGATGCCGATGCAGAGAGGCTCTACAAAGAAGTTATCGAGATAAAGCGCAAGAGCAATAACTCCAATTCTCTGGCCATTACTCTTACGAATCTGGCCAATCTATATGGCGAAATGCGCCGCATCGAAGAGGCGCGAAAGCTCTATTTGGAAGCCCTTGAAATTGACGAGAAGACTTACGGCAAAGACCACAAGGAAGTGGCGCAAGACTATTTCAATCTTGGTGCCGTCATGTATCACCACAATTACAACAAAGAAGCAATCGAGTATCTCGACCGCGCCCTTGCCTTGTATGAAAAGCTGGATGACGGTCCCGGCACTGTGAAGTCACTGCATTACCTGGGACTTTCGCATGCAGAAGAAAAATCGCACGGCAAAGCGATCGAGGTATATCGCAGAGCCCTGACCCTGCATTCGAAGATCAAGGGGGATAGACACCCGGACACTCTGGTTCATCAATTGAATCTGGCTCGCACGCTGGACAGCGACGGCCAATCGAAAGAAGCAGAAGATCTCTACAAAGACGCGATTGGCACTGCCAGCAAATATCACACGGACGCCAGAGTGAAATTGATCGAATGCGCTATTGAGTATGCGCACTTTTTAAAACGGCACGGACGGCGCACTGATGCGGAAAATCAATTGAAAGAAGTTCTTCCTGCTTACGAATCGCTGTCAGCTCATCACAGAAGAGAGCTTTACGAACTGCCCCGCGTTTATTCCGACTTGCTCAAAGAATTGAAGAAAGACGCAGAAGCTGATGCGCTGGCGAAGAAACATCTGGATGTTTTCGGGCCGCATCATCTGTCCAAAGCGCCGCCGGAACCTGAGGCAAAACAACCGGCGAAATTGCAGGAGCCGTCTAAGTCGCAGGCTGCGCACAAAGCCAAACCCAAAACCGCAACTAAGAAAGCAACAAAAAAGTAAGAAGCCTCACAAGTGCAGCTCACAGCCGAAATCAAAGACGATAACTATCAGGATTTGCCTCGCCAGCAAGAAGCGATGTATGCAAAATCCACCGACACGTTCCTGCGCGCGGACGCAAGCACGGGCAAGCATTATTACGATTTGAATGCAGCCTCCAAGACCTACTCGGGTCCATGGCTTTTCGGCAAAGAGCATGTCGAAGTCGAGGTCAATCGAATGCGCGGTCAATGGGTGCAGTGGTGCCCAATTCCTGCCGACATCCGAGACGGTGTACTGATGAGAGGCAATGTCATTTACCAAAATCCGGACGGTTCGTACAGGATGTCCGGCGATGTTTACGAAGGAGTGATTGAAACACACGGCGACCGTTATTTTGTAGGACGAACACAGCATACATTTCAAGCTGCGAACTTGCCTGGCGGGTCGATGAAAGTGATTGCAAATATCCGCATCAAATTAGATCAGCGACTGGCTTACAATCCGATGATTCCACGCTCACAGCAAAATACAATGGCCGGCTCGTCGCAGCCCGGCTACTCGCAGTATCAGCAGCAACCGCAACAGCCCGCAGTCGCCAGCTACAGCAATTACCAACAAGCGGCTCAACCGGCCTGGGGCGGCAGTCACGACCAGGTAGTTTCCCAACCGCAAGGCAACCAGGTGCAAGCTTCCTATGGTGGTGGTTACGGAAATAATTCCAACTACGGCACAGGACAGTCTAACTATCAGGGCGGAACATACAGCCAGTACGGCAAACGCGATGCCGGCGTTTTCAAAAGCGATCCGGACGGCGGCTTCTAACTATTCGGCTTCTGGTTCTGGATCCGCTTGCACTGCCTGTGTGTTCTTGCCTGTTACCAGGTGAGTAACAACACAAGTAATCGTGGCAACGATAAGCAAACCGGCAATCACCTGAGTCTTGAGTGCAGAAGGCGCATCGTTGCCCAAGGTAATCAACTCGCCGGCAAGATATGCCACAGAAATCATGAGAGGCGGAGCCAAAATGATATTTTCATGCTCCGGCAATTTCAAGTCGTAAGCCTGCGGCAAGAACAAAGCAAGAAGCACTGCCGATACGAGCGCAGAGGCAATCAGCGCGCCGGACGGTTCGGCATGAAGGAAATAGTTAGACACTACAGGCAGTGCCACTCCAGCGCCCACTAAAGCAAACGGCAAATACTTGCGTGCATCGTTTTCTTTGAATAAGGAACTGACGACGAACATCGACAACAAGCCTGCAAACATAGCCGCGTATGAATATGCGTGCATTATGTTGATGCCTGTGACATTTGGATTGTACTCGGCAATAAATCCTTGCAGCAAAACGCGCGCACCAAGAAAAATGCCTACGGTCTGAGCAATGCCGTGACGGCGGGCGACTGTCGCGCCGGCGGCGACGACAAGAACACCCAGCATGCCGAAAAGACGTGTAGCCAGCAAGGTGAAAATGCCGACAAAAACAAGGGATTTGAACCCCTTGAGCATCTCGCCTCTCTCGCCTTCGGCAGGCGTTAGCCATTCGAATAAATAGGCGACAAAGTACGCAGCACCAGCCAGGGCAGCAATGGTGGCAATCTTCGGAGCGACCAAAATTTTATTGATAAAGATGAGGAGAAACAATCCTCCGCTGGCAGCGATTAATATTCGCCTCCACCAATACGGATCGATTCCGACTAGAGGGCGTTCACTCCAGCGCAAAAACAGCCCAATCACCAGTGCGCCCAGAACCAGGCTGAGGTTTCTCACGTCATCACCAGTAGCTCCACCGACTTTGAACCAGAAGGCGCCGCAAAGAAAGACAAATGCTGGAACTATATCTTCAAATGTGCACTCGGGGCGCTTGAGCAAATTCTCGACAACTTTCCAACTCAGCAAGCCGGTCAATGCAGCAGCCACTGCATCCGCTCCGTGCTCTGGATTGACTAATTGGCAAAGGGCTACAGAAAGCACCAGCAAAATAATCGAGCGATAAAAAACTGGCAGGTTGATCTGACTGAGTATGAAAGGAACCGCCGCACCAAGGGCAAGAAAGCCTACACATTCGGCAGTAAAAACTTTGGCGGCCACACCAAGACCGGCAAGGGCGGAAAGAGGAAGGAGAAGGCAGAGAAATGTCCGAAAAGACGCAGCCAGATTTTTCGTGTTAAGTTCGGTCCAGACTTTCGCACGCACAAAGCTCCAGACAAAAATTATCGCCAAAACCGCGCCGCACAGACCGAGAACGTTGTTGGACAATGCAATCATCGCGGCTACCAACCCTCCCACACACGCGTGTTAGACTGACTACACACAGTCCGCCTGAAAAGCAGCGAGGCTTCAATCAGGGCTGGACGGAA
Source organism: Cyanobacteria bacterium PR.3.49 (assembly GCA_013997645.1). Classification (GTDB taxonomy): domain Bacteria; phylum Cyanobacteriota; class Vampirovibrionia; order Obscuribacterales; family Obscuribacteraceae; genus QKMZ01. Next base: position 7,178 of record PNKB01000163.1, on the reverse strand, counting down.
CTTGTTTAGACTCTAGATAAACTTCTAGCCGACCACTCTCAATTTAGCACGACATCTGTTTTCAACCTGTTAGAACTGGGCTAAGAATGCGGGAGATTTGAGCAAGGGCAGAAAAGGAAAAATACGGCAAATGCGATTTCTCTATCCTCTGATTATTCTCTTCGTCTTCGCGCTTTCCATGGGACTTCTGGTGGCCAACACAGTGTTTGTCAGTCCCAAAGAAGAAGCACTCGCTTTTCTTGAAGATATAAAGACGGCAGATCTCTCACGGGCGGTGAAACGCTTCGGCGGCAATGTATGCCGTTGTCCGGCCAAAGGTGGCTGGGGCTCTTACCTGATCTACGTGTCGGCTCAGGAGCCTAACCTCGCCTTTACAGTAGGAAAGAACTTCAAGGTCGGCGAGCCGAAAATACACCAGGTCAACCACCCTGCGAAATACAACGTGCCCTGGGAAAGACCGGAAGACACGGTCGTCGATGTGCCGGTCAAATTCGAGAAAAACGATCGCCCCTATTTCCTTCCACTGAAAATGGCCTACGGCTACAAAATGACGGAAGAAGAATTGAGAGCTTTTGCCAAAGATCCGGATACGGAAGCATATAAAGGATTTTACTTGCGGCTCAGACCGTCCATCGAGAAGGACGCAATCATGCCAAAAAAAGGCTCTATCTCCCAGGAAGCAGAACTCGAGTTTCAGGCGATATTAAAAGACAAAAGCAGATTGCTCAAAAAAGACGAAGAAGCGCTGGCCAGAGAAAAACGGCAAAACGATCAGGCCGCACAAGAATTGCGCGAGATATTCGGTGACGAAGCTGCCGATTATGTGGAACCAAAAGACGCAGGCCCGGTGGTGAAACCGGATGGCAGCGAGATGTCCAAAGAAGAGGTTTTAAAACTTTTGCCGAGGTTGGATTCTTGCATGGTGAGACTGCATGTCGTTCGCAAGGGTCAGTTGCGAGAGTGGACAATTTTCCACTTTGCCGTCATTTCCAACATTCTCGATCTGCCTGACGGCAGTCAGTTGAAGATGAAACAGTCGCAACGACCGGGATATCGAATGGATGAAGTGCGGCCGCAGTTGAAAGAGAATCAAGACTGAGCTACTGCTGCATAACGTCTTTGAGAAGAACGATAGGAGACGAGCCTGTCTGAGCACGCTTTTTCGCTTCTTTGGCACCGGACAGAAGTATGCCGATGTCACTGCAATCCTCAGGCAGCCCTGCTATGCCCATGGCGATTGCGACATACTGCGGATCCAGATCGCAGAGTGGAGAAGAAAGTATCGCTTGCGTGATTCGATTTGCCACCACTGAGGCGGAATTGACATTGGTGTATGGCAAGAGGATCATAAAAGCGAATGTTTCGAAGTGAGCGAGCAAATCAATTTTGCGCGTGATCAAATTGACGCGCTTAGCCATCTCGCGAATATGTGGGATAGGCAAAGGTTCAGGACCATTGGGCGTGCGCATCGCCACTTCAAAAATGATGATTGAAAATGGCAAACCGCTCGATTCAAAACGGAAGAACTCTTGTTCAACATAATGCAAAATCAGCGGGTAATTAATCAATTCGGTCTCCGGTCTGAGAAGCGCGCGCATGCCGGCTTGAATTACCCCGCGGTCCAAACCCATCGCTTCCAGAGGAAGTTGCTTGTGAACCTGCGCAGCTTTGTTGGTGATGACGACAAGGTCGCATTTGACCAGATTGTATAAAATCGGAACCCACTCGGTTTTTTTCATGGGTCTGCGGCGCAAGACATCAAATACGGTGCTCTGATTATCGATGCACTGATACATCAATTTCTGCATATTCAAATCGAGCGATATGCCGTCGCGCACCGCGCGCTCGAAATCCGCCTCGGTAAGGTCCGGCAGGCGACGCACGAGAAAAGACTCCATCGACAATCCATGCGCGCTCAATTCACGAATGTACTCCCTGAGCGGTGCGCCATGCTGCGCCAAAACATCCATTGTCTGACTGACGGTGCGCGTCGAGGTGCGTTCATTGTCGAAGAATTCAAAGCGTCCGGTCTGCCAGGTCATCATCTCGATAATGGCCATATCGCCTTGCGAATCCAGCGCATTAGCATGCAGTGGTTTTCCGCCTTCGAAGAAAATTTCCGCTCCACCTTGCGGACTTTCGATGTACAGCCGCCCGGTCAATTCATTCATTGCCAGTGACAAAAGCAGTTTCGGCACCTGAATATTAGTCAGGTCCCCTTGCATGGAAGCCTGTTGCTGAGCCGCTTGCAGCCCCGCTCCGGCATTGCGAAATGCTTCGGCAAGATTGGCGGCGCCACCACTGTTATTGTTTTTGAACCCGGAAAGAGTCGTCACCTGTTCTTGCGATTCCTCCACCGGGCCACCCGTGCACTCGCGAACTACCAGGTTGTGAATCAGCGCCACATCGGGGCTCTGATAGCTCCATGAGGGTGGGGGCGGATTGTCGGCGGGGCGATTGGGATCGTCCACATGCTGAGCGTAGAAAAGCCAGACCGGATCGGAATCATCTACAGGGCAGCGCACAGCAAGCATTTTTTCATGATGCTGATTGCTGTTGATGAAAACCAGCTCCACCACCCGACCCCGTGCGTGCTGCGCCTGCGCCAGCATCTGAGCGATATGATCGTAGGCAGGCAAATTGCCCAACGTCGGCATGCGAATTGGCGGTGGTGGCGGCTGGGGCTTTGGTGGTCGATACATATTGTGCTGTGCTACTTCTCTTGTGAATCAACCCTGCTGGGAAGAGTGAATATTTTTGAAAAGGCAAATCGGAATAGTGGTTTGCGATGCTCGCGTTCGGGCTTCCTTTGCTGCAGCAATCAGGAAAGCCGGATCGTCGCAGTCTTCAGGAACACCAGCAACGCCGAAACTAAGAGAAATAAGCGACGGGTGCAGGTTGGGAGCTAATGGTGCCTGCATGATCAATTCGATGACGCGCTGAGCGAAAAATGCGGCACTGTCAGTGGTGGTATGAGGCAAAATAGCAGCAAAGTCGAAAGTCTCGAAGTGGGCGATAATGTCGAGATTTCTTCTTACCGAAATGAGCCGACGGACCGCTTCATTCAGCAGAGGCCCGGACATGGGCTGCAATCCCATGGCATCGCGCAAGCGCATATCGAATAACACGATACTGAACGGCACATTCAGCCTTTCGTATCGATGAAATTCCTGCTCCAGGAAAAACAAAAACATAGGATACGTATAAAGACCGGTTTCCGGACGCACGAGTTTGCTCATCACACCTTGAATCTGAGTGCGATCGAGACTCTGAACTTCCATCAAACCCATGCGCACACCGGCAGGAGGCTTGTCAGAAAAGGCAATCAAGTCGGCATGCAGCAAGTTGAATAAAATCGGCACCCACTCAGTTTTGACAAGCGGGCGGCGGCGCAAAATCTCAAACAACGTGCTGGTGTTATCAACGCTCTGATAGAACTGCTTTTGCAAATTCATATCCATCGGCACAAATTGAGAAACGCGCTGCTCGAAATCTCTTTCGGTCAAATTCGGTGACTTGCGAAAGAGATAAGTCTCCATTTTCACGCCTGTATTTTGCAGATACTTCAACTGATCGAGAAGACCAATACCTTCCATGAGCAGTGAATCAAGACGTTTTTTGACCGTCCGCTCGATGGTTTGCTCGCGCTCAAAAAAGCGGAATTTACCTTCTTCCCAGGTCAAAGATTCAAGAATTGCCAGGTCGCCCTGGGCATCGGCCGCCACAGCGTGGACAGGAGCACCCTGATCGAAAAACAACTCGCCGCCGCCTTTGGAAGACTTAACCGCCAGCCGGCCTGTCATTTTCGACATGGCAATTGACTGCAATAGGTTGGGAATCGGCATATTCTGCAAATCGCCTTCCAGCGCCGCCACCACTCCCTGCGACTCAGGCTCGCTCAAAGTATTTTGCGCCGCCGGCATGCCGTGCAGAGTGGCCATCGTAATGCCGAATGCCATGGTGCCGGTGTCACGCGGATTAGGCATTCCGGCTTTTAGATTCAATTCCGTACCCGTGGTCTGAGCGCGGCGGCTGATCGCCTCACCTACATCGGTACCCAGACATTGGCTTTCGATTACAGTCTGGACAAAAGTGACGTCCGACTGCTGCATTTTGAAAATTACGGTGACTCGGTTTCCATCACCGGTGGTGAGAGTCCAGGTGGGTTCACTATATTCAGGCTCGAAGCAGACGGCAATGATATAGCCGAATTGCTGCTTTTCCGGATTGAACGGCAGCTCGACGGTGCGCCCGCGCGCCTCATGCCCTTGCTCGAGAATCTTAATCAGCTGCTCATAGGAAGGCAGCTGCCCTATGCGTGGCAACCTTATGGGCGGAGGAGATTTCTGCGGTCGGAACATCGAAGGGGACTGCCTATTATCGGACCCCGGGTCTATTTTGCCTGAGGTCTAAATCACCATTAGACTCACCACTAATAGATGCCTACCACTTATTTAGATCTGACAAACCTCAAAGCCTTTGGTACGGGGCGTCGCGGTCCGATAATTACTGCGCATCCGCCCCATCGCCGGATTTTTCGGCGACTTGATCAGGTACGGTCGGTTGCGCATTTACCTCAGATGCCGGCAATTCGCTGCGCATGGAAAGCACGGCTGCGACGATAGCCGGACCGGCTAAAAGCACGGCGGAAACAGCCAGAGTGGGCAACATTACCGGCAGTCCGTGAAAAACAATGGAGAGGATGCGCGAGAAAAGCACAGACGCCAACCCCACCGTGAAGTATGCGACTGCGTTGGTCTTTGCCACTTTCGACACAAATACCCAATTGATCATGTACACAGCCAAAGTAGTAACAAACCCGATCGCTGCATCCTGATAGTGCTTGGCGCCAAACCAGGTGCCAAGAGAGACCAGTGCGGCGATCAGGAAATAGACTTTTGAATTGATGCAATAGCGAGCGTAAAACCCGACTGCCAGAGCCACGATCATTAATTGCTGGACGCCTTGGACCGGTGCAGTGATGAGCGCTTCAAGGGGAGGAAACTGCAAATTCATCAAAGACGAGACAGTGTTCAAACCCGATTGCTGTATTTCAGGCGAGAAACGCGTTCTTAGAAAACCAGCCGCTATCGCCGTCAGCTCAATCACTGCAACATAGGCATAGCCGGCCAAAGCGCCATCCACCCACATAGTTCGTTGAACAGCTTGGTTCTCACTGTTGTGTGGGCGCAGAACGGCGAGAAAATAATTCGACAATCGCACTTTCGGAAATAAAATTCGCACCGATGCAATAGCAAATGCTGAGCAGACGGCCGCCATGAAGAAAGCGCTTATAAACTTGCTTATATAGCCGGACATCTGGTCGGTCAAATAGTTGCTGACCGGAGTCGACGTCGAATATTCAGAGAAAAATAGCGGCAACGAATTGAGCTGCGCGGCAATCAAAATGACTGCATAAAGCGCGCCGATTATAAGCGCCGGACGGACTTTTATAGCCCGCGCCTTGAGCACACCGACAGCCCAAATAGCTGCCAGGACGATAAACAAAAGATAGGCACCACGCGTCACATGCCCGGCCAATTCCTCGCGCATGCTCGTCTTCTTGCGCTCGAAAGTCCACTTGTCCGGCAGTTCCCAGGACCAATTGGCACCGGAGACAATATCTCCGTACACGTTCATGTTTATTTTAAAACGCGCATCGGCCGCATCAAATTTTTTGGATCTAAAAACAAAAGTCCAATCGGTGCGCGCCGGACGTTTTTGCTCAGAGGCGCTTTCCAATTCATATGGTTTTAGATAAGGATAGGTTGTCTCAATTTCGTGTCGTGCTTTACTGAGCGCTTCCTCTTTCTTGAGAAAAGCGCCTTTGGTATCTTCGGCAAGATGGATGTCGGTGCCGATTTCGCGCCCGTCCCCATCGACTTGCACTTCATACTCTTCCGGTGTTTTCGGCTTGAAAAACCGGACGCGCCAGCAATAGCCGTCTGAGTGCGAATTTCCGACAATTTCGGCGGCTTTCGCGAAGCCGAGTTTTTCGAATAAATATTGCTCCGACTCTCCGGCACCTTGTGAGGAAAGCCAGGACATAACGGTATATCCGGTGGCATCGATACCGTGCCGGCTAATTATTTTTGCTGCCCTTGCTTCAGCTTGTCCTCTGTCGATACCTACTTTCGCTTCCGAATTCAGCGCCGGCGGGCGGACGAGAAAACATGCAAAACCGACAATTACAGTCACTATGAAATAGAAAAGCCGCCGGTGAGCAGGTATAGGCTTGTAGCTGATCGGCTGTTCTTCCGGCTCTGCCTCCTCCAGCTCTTTTACATGAATGGTCTCGTTTACCGATTGATTCAAAAGGCTGACATCGGATGTTTCCTCTTTTTCACCCTTGGACCTTACAGCACCAAATATGAAGAGCAAAACAAAGGGAATGACTGAAAGCGCTGCTGACGCCTTCAGGGCAATATCACTGGAGGTCAATAGTGGTTTGACACCAAGAAAAGTGTCGAAAACATAGTGTGACGAAACGCAAGCAAGAATGCCATAGCGCCGGAGGATCCAGCCGTCCAGCAAACCGCCCAGAGTCAACTCGACACCGCGCGCGTAAAAGGGCTGTTGAGGGTAGGTGCTGTGCGCAAACCCCCAGGCGGCAGCCTGGAAGAAATTTGCTACCCAAAAATTGCCTGACACTTTCATCATCAAGCTCATGCCGACGACGCGATAAAGCGCCTCCTCCATGAATGACGCGCTGACGCCGACTCGCATTGCTGAGAGAGCGGGGACAAAACTGCTCAAGATTTCGAAATTTTCAACACCGAGCGGACACCAAAAACCAATGCGCTGTCCGACCAGATAATAGAAAACCACCCAACCCAGATCGATCATGAAGAGCAATTGACCGGCAACCAGAGCCAGGCTCACGGCCTTGCTTTTGATGCCTGGCAAGGTGAAGAGTTTTTCCACTGCCACATGATCCGGGAAGGTCTTTCGATATAGCGCTTCGGCAGCACCGAATAAGATAATCGCGCCAAAAACATCCGGCACAATGCGCGCCAGGGCCTTAACAACTTCTGTAGAAAGATAGGAGCCGAAAGTAATGGTCGTGTCGTATCCATCGCACAGCTCATTCCAATTGTTAACAGTGTCCAGGAAGGGCACGAGCGAATAGATAAGAGCGATGATTATGACTGGAAACCAGCGTATATTGCCGGTCATGA
>PNKB01000162.1 GCA_013997645.1 Cyanobacteria bacterium PR.3.49 | reverse complement strand
CCAAAAAGTCGATTCATGAACGCGCTCGCATGGGCGTAGGCTACTTGCCGCAAGAAAATTCTATTTTCCGCAAATTGACCTGCAAAGATAATATTCGTCTGGTTTTGGAAATGCGCAAACTTTCCAGACGAGAGCAAAACGAGCGCATCGACTGGCTACTTGAGCAGTTCGGATTGACCCATTTGGCCAATATGACTGCAGTGGCACTGTCCGGCGGTGAACGCCGCCGTCTGGAGATTGCTCGCTGCCTGGCGATCGAGCCGGAGTTCATTCTTTTGGACGAACCCTTCACCGGTGTCGACCCGATTTCGATTGTGGACATTCAAGGACTGATTCGCCGCCTGCGCGATGAATGGAACATGGGCGTCCTGATCACCGACCACAACCCGCGTGCAACTCTGAAAATTACTGACCGAGCCTATCTTATTGATTACGGCAAAATTCTAGTGGCCGGCTCGTCGCGTGAAGTCGCAGACAGCCCAGTGGCACGCAAGCAGTATCTCGGAGAGGACTTCGTTCTATGATCGGCGGCATCAAACTTATCGATCGTTACATCGCCAACGAGTTCTGGCAGCCGCTCCTTTTCGGTATCGGCATCGTCACGGGCGTTTGGTTCGGTGCAGACCAGTTGAAGACCATCTTCAATTTGATTATGCGCGCCGGCGTTCCTATTAATATGGCCTTTACGATCCTCGGCTTGCACTTGCCCGAGATCATCGTCATGACCATCCCCATCGGCGTTCTGCTGGGCACCCTGCTCGTTTTCAACAGGCTCTCCAGCGATTCCGAAATCATCGCCATGCGCACGAGCGGCGTTTCCTTCTACAGAATCATGGTCGCTCCGCTCTTGTTCGGTTTGATGACCAGCATTGCCAGTTTTGGCGTGAATGAATTGGTGGTTCCAGCCGCCAACCGCACTTCGAAAAAGCTCGAATTTCTCGCCCTGTATAAGTCAGAACTTCCCTCTGGCCAAGCCAATTTCACTTACATGGAGCGAGGCAAGGATCTCAATCTCAATCGAGTGTTCTATATCGGTTTGTGCAATGGCAAGAATCTATATAACGTGATCATCCTCGATTTCACGCGCGACAAATTGGTGCAAATCATCAGTGCCGCCAATGGCGTATGGAATCATGGAGAGTGGATTCTCAGCGAAGGGCGAACGTATGTTCTTGCAGGCAACAGCGATATCACTCGTATCCTGCAGTTCAAAAAATTGACTCTGCCGGGCATTCAAAATGTGCAAAAGGTTATGGAGAGCGGCAAAGTAAATCCCAAGGAAATGAATATGTGGGAGCTGGGCAATTACATCAACCTGCTCAAGGAATCAAATGCGGTATCAAACGATCTTTTAGTCCGCTACTATCAAAAGTTCTCCCAGCCCCTTGCTTGCTTGATTGTAGCTCTGGCAGGAGCACCGCTCGGTTTGCTGGCCAGAAGATCGCGCAGCAACTTGGGTCTCATCTATTCGGCAGTCGTAGTCTTCATCTACTACGTTCTCCAATCGACATCCGGTGCATTAGGAGAAGCCGGCCGTATACCTCCAATGGTGGCGGCCTGGATGCCTAATCTCTTCGTGGGCACGCTCGGTTTGATCATCTTGTGGTTTAAGAGTCGTTAATAAAGAACGCCCAAAACCCCTTTACAACAAGCGCGTTCAGCCTCTTGGCAATTGTGTCGATTGCAGTGTAATTCGTGAATTCCGTATTGACTATGGGATCGAACAAGATTACTCTTGGCATACGAGCGCATATATATTCTTTTTTTCAAAAATCGGTCCTGGCAAGTTCCGAGCAGTTTTAGTCCTCAAAAATCAGCAAAGCATCTGGCGTGGTGCATCTCACTTTGGAATCACTCAGGACAAGACAAAATTTCGACCAGACCATCAACCAGCCTAGAGAGAGGCGCGGTCGAGGTCGTCTTGTTTTTGTGTTCTTTGCTGCAGTCGGACTGGTCACCTTGCCGGTCTTGCCGCTGACATTTTTGGGTGTGCCGGGTCCAGCCCTGCCGAAATTCGACGAGTGGCAGCAGCGCATCCTGGGCATCATCAATAAAGCTCCTTCGACTGCCAGAGGCGGTGTTATTTCAGCCTCAAAGACGGCGCGCGAAAAACGAGACCAGGTCAAATTGCTGGACGGCGCCGCTCGAGAATTGCAGCTGGCTATGGAGAAAGATCCGGACAATCCGGCACTGCATAACCAGATAGGACTTATCTACGCAGAGACCGGCGATTTCGAAAACGCCATCAACCACTTCAGACGGGTAGTGTCGGTCAGCAGGCAGAAAATCTCAGAAAAAACGCTCGAGGCCCAGAAGCTCAGGCAGTCCGGCGACCTCAAAGGTGCCACTGCGGCAGTTCTTGCTTGCTCTAAAGTGAATGTCGAGTTATCGGCCGCGCACGGCAATCTGGCTCGGATGTTCGAAAGCCTCGGTCAGCACGACAAAGTCGTTGCTCAACTGAATGAGCTCAATCACGATATATCTGTTGGCGCAGATTTGAACAAGCCTCAGGTCCAGCCGCGCATCGGCACAGCAGGTGCAGCGCTGGGCAAAAATCCCGGCACAAGAATGTCATCGGAAATTTTATTGTCTCTGGCTCGCGCTCAAGCACTCATGCAAGCAAGGCGCGTGCCCGAAGCTGTCAACGAATACAATGCCGTGTTGAAGAAGGACGCCACAGTGGCCATTGCGCATCAACAGCTGGGAATAGTCGCGGCTCACTCCGGCAATCTCATTTTGGCCGAAAGAGAATTGTCCGAAGCCGTGCGGCTTGACCCTAAAGACACGATCGCCCACACCAGCCTGGCCATGACATACGCCTCGCAAGGTGACACAGGTAAAGCCAAGCTCGAGTTCGAGCGTGCCCTATTGCTGGAGCCCGGCAACCTGGAAGCGGCCGCCCATTTCTCCACCATGCTGAGCTCTCAAGGCAATCATGATGGTGCAATGGAAGTGCTGGAGCAGTCTGTAAAACACAATCCCAATAATGCATTCTTACGCAATAACCTTGGCACCATGCATTCGCTCAAGGGTCAGTATCACGAAGCTGCTTTCAATTTCCAAAAAGCAATCAGCGCATCGCCCGACATGCCCAGCGCACATTATGGTCTCGGGTTGGCCTACTACAACCTCAAGGATTACAGGCATTCGATTGTCGAATTAAAACGAGCACTGCAACTGGATCCCAATTTGATTGACGCACACAATAAAATTGAATCGGCATACAAGCGCATCGGTATGACCGCAAACGCTGGAAGAGCAGGCTGAGCAGGATAGGTCACCAGTGGGTCAAGACAGACCTGGCGAGCGCGTTTTGATACTCATTCTGATAGGCTTGCCGGGAGCAGGCAAAACCAGTGTCGGCGAGATCCTGGCAGCAAAACTCGAATGTTCTTTTTTTGATTCGGATCGATTGATCGAAACTAAAGAGAAGCGAACCGTGAGCAGCATCTTCAAAGAAGATGGCGAAAAACGCTTCCGAGAGATGGAAACAAGTCTGCTCGATCATTTCCCGAAGGGCTCATTCGTCTTCAGCTGCGGCGGAGGTCTGCCGATGACTGAGGGAAATATGGATAAACTTTTGAACCTCGGTCAGGTCATATATCTCAAAACGTCCATCGAGGAACTGATGAGCCGTTTATCCACGGCTCATGACAGGCCTCTGTTGAAAAGCAATCCTGGCGAGTCGGGAGCGCCGGATGAACATGTATTAAGAAATCGTCTGACCGCTCTGGAATCAGAGCGCTGCCAGGTTTATGAAAGAGCACAGCTGACGGTCCTGACGGACGGTCTAACCACCGATGCGGTAGCACAAAGAATTTTGCACCGGGTCGGGTAAAAGATGGCAGCAGGCAATAAACAGGTGACTTTATTGAACGATACGTGCCACAGTCGGAGCAATAGGATCTAATATTATGGGTGTTGTTCGCGCGCCTGCCGGTTTTTGTCAAGTGCAAAACGCCTGCCGGGCATCGCTGAGACAGTAAAGGAGATTGTTTTGCCAGCCGTATCCCAGGATGAATTGATGTATTTGCAGTCCCAGCTGGAAGGACTGGAGTCGATTTTTATCGAACTTATGCCCTACGGCGTAGAGCTAAAGCGTCAACAGGTCCAGGATTTCTACGACAAGCGCTATGACAATGCCACCAAACCGGTCGCTCAAGTGGCCGAAAATGAATTGCGCCGTCAGTTCAACACCAAAGCCAACCAGGTCCGCAACCTGGTGGACAGTGCCGAATCGCTTGGTGATGTTTCCAACAAAGTCAATCTCATCAGAGCTGCAGCCTCTCTTCCGGGCGACCGCAGCAAGGGTTTGAAACCCTCTATTCTCAATTATTGCAAAGCCATTGTCTTCGAAAACAAAGTCGAGCCGCAGCTGCTCTCAGAAATTTTGCAGTCGCAAGATCTGGGTCCGGTGGAAGCCCGGATGCTTCTGGCTTCCACAATGTTTACCGTTCCTAAAGCAGTGGAGCATGGTCCGGAGATGCTTTTGGCGCGCGACCTGCTCGCTCAGATTATCGGGCTGATTCGCTCGGAGCAAATTTTGCAACGCAACGATCCATTCTTGAATGCTTCGCTTTGCTCATTAGACGGCATGGATGAAGATCAAGACTGATATTGCCGCCAACAAGATCTAGATCGGGTTTAAATTGAAACTTCTCGTTCTTCACGGGCCAAATCTCAATCTGCTCGGTACTCGAGAAAGAGCCGTATACGGTAATTTCACCCTGGCTGAAATAGACACCGGACTGAAAAAAATCGCCGAGGAACTTTCCTGCACCATCACCAGCTTGCAATCGAACAGCGAATCTCAGCTAATCGATGCAATTCACCGTGCCGGTGCCGAAAAAATCGACGGCATTCTTATCAACCCTGCTGCTCTGGGACATACGTCTATCGCTCTTAGGGACGCCATTCTCGGGGTTGCACTTCCCTTTGTCGAAGTGCATCTTTCCAATATTTATGCGCGTGAAGAATTCAGGCACAAGACTTATTTATCTGATATTGCCATTGGTGTCATCACCGGATTTGGTGCCAATTCTTATTACCTCGGTCTGATGGCACTTGTAAAAGCACTGGCAGAGAGAAAAGACGCCACCACTTGACAGGGTGATGACATACCCATATTGCCTTCGCTTGTCCAGGGCATATACAAGCGTGGTCAAGCTTAGAGCCCCAGCAGGCTGGCATTTGCCAATAACGTTATAATAGGTCTCCAGCTCCACTGGTAAATGGAATCGAACGGAATTCGCACTGTGACGGGTCATCGTAAATCAACAACAGAAATCCTGGTGATTGTTTCCTGCTTGTCGGGATTGCTTGCACCACTGCTGCCGGCGCAAGCGTTGCCTTACGGCTGCGCTCACAATGCCGCCGTTAATACTGTCTCAGCCGGAGAAGCTGACGGCGAAGGCGAAGACGCCTCCAAGCCGAAGAAAAAGGGCTACGCCGAAGAGGCAGTGAAGCACTACAATCGCGGCGTCGAATTTCATCAAAACGGCGATTTGAATCAGGCAATCAAAGCCTACAAAGAAGCCATACTTGCCGACGGGCGTCTGGCTGAGGCTTACAGCAACCTGGGTGCCGTTTATCTTGCTCAGAAAAGTTATGACAAAGCCGCAGAAGCCTTCAGCAAAGCACTTGCACTCAAGCCGGACAGACCCACGACTCTCAACGGTTTGGGCAACGCCCTCTATGCGCGCGGCAAAGCCGCAGAAGCAAAAGACAAATGGGCTAAAGCGATAGAGATCGATCCTAATTTCGCTTCCGCTTATTACAACATGGGCAATGCCTTGGAAAGCGAGAAAGACGATAAAGCGGCGATCGGCGAATATATGAAGGCGATTGGGGCAAACCCCAAAATGGCTGATGCCTATTATCGAATCGGCGGCATTTTACACAAGACAAAACATCCGGCCCAGGCCAATGTGTTTTTGAAGAAGTCGATGGAATTGGCTCCCAATGCCGACTTCCAGCGAGATGCCGTAAAGATGATCAAGGAAGAAGAAACAGAATTTACGCGCGAAGTCGACTCAGCTCAAGTGGAAACGACTGCATCGCCGGCATCCAAAGAAACCGGCACTGCCAAGAAAACAGCAAGCGACAGTGCTGTTGCTGCAGCAGAAAAGAAGACTACAAGTACGGCTCCGGATAAAGTGACACCGGACGGCAAGGACAAGGCACCGCGATTCCCACTCTTCAAGCGCAAAGCCAAAGAAGAAAAAAAGGTGGAGATGTTTGTTCAACCACCAAGTGCCACTCAAGATCTAAAACCGAGTCCTGCGGATAATCCCGCACCGGAAAGCGAAACACAATCCAGCTCCGACGCCTGGAAGTAAAAATCAAAAGAGACCAACCATAAATGGGTGTTGAAACATGGAAGTTGGAGGCGGTCGCCAATCTGATCGAAGGGCGAGTAGTAGACGACTCGGCCCGCGTTGAAATTTGCATCAAAGGCAGCCTTTTGGGCTTTCCGGTCACAATGGAAGCGTTCCGCGCCGGTTTTCCTTTTGGTGTGACTTACTTTCTGGAAATAGGTGACTTGAGCGAGGGTTATAAACCGGTCGACCCAGACGCCCTCAACATGACCTTCTATCCTCGCATGACCCGCGGTATCGGCTCTTTTTTCGCCCGCCTGCTCTTGCTCGAATCGAAAGGCCAGCCCATTGACGAGCCGCGCATAAAGTCTAACTTTCTAGTTTCCTATAACTCAAGAGAAAGAGCCGAGCGTTTCGTCCACTTTCCGGGAGTATTGGAAAAGATATTGAAGTTAGAACACTATGCCAAATTCGGAGAGCTTGTAATCCGGACCGATGCGGGCATTTCAATGTCGCAGCCGCAAAATTTCAACAGCCTCGATATGGAGGTGGTCAAGGAATCTTTCAATACGATTTCAGAGCTGGGACAAATCATGTTCGATAATTTCCAATAAGTTATCTTCCTGAGCCCTAATAGATCGTTACTTGAGCGCCATTCCGCGTTGTCATGTGATAGATTTACGGTGGCGGCTCTAATCGGCGCCTCCATTTACTTTTTGAGGAATCTGACTATGACAGAACAAACAGTGACAGCTCCTGCGATTGTGACAATCACTGAGGCAGCAGCCCAGGAAGTGAAAAGTCTCCTGGAGAAAGAGCCTGGCAATTCTGGTCTTAGACTCGAGATCCGCGGCGGCGGTTGCTCTGGTATGTCCTATGGCATGAGCTTCGACAATCCGGCCGAGAAAGACAACATCATCGAATCGCATGGTGTGAAGGTATTTGTTGACCCCAAGAGTTCCATTTACCTGAAAGGAACTGTTCTGGATTATCAAAGCGGGCTGGAAGGACGCGGCTTTGTGATTAAGAACCCGCAAGCCAAAAGCAGCTGCGGCTGCGGCTCGTCTTTTAGCGTATAAAGCATCTAAAAGCAGGCTCCCTAAAGGATCCGGGCTCAACAATCTAACCAGTCCGGTCTTTTCTCAAGGCCGGACTTTTGCTATGGAGAACCGCTTGCCTTATGCTTATCAATCTCAATCAACCCCTGTCTCTTGACGAGCAGACGCGGCCCGGACCATGAGCACAGCTGGAATATGACGACTAAAACGGACAAGCAAACTAAAACACATGGACTGCGCTCCACGGGCGCGGTTTTTGCACTTCCTTCCCATCAAGTGGTGCAGGTGGAAGGCAAAGACGCTGAGCGCTTTCTTCACTCGCAGACAACCAGCGACGTCAAAAGTCTGGCTGACGCCGACTCACAAATGAGCGCTTTGCTTGATAGAAAAGCGCATGTACTGGCACTTTTCGACATCTACAAGCATGGTGATCAATTCTTTCTGGTTTCGGACAACAATCAAGCCAAAACGATAATCCAACAGCTTGACGCTTTTAGATTTGCGGACAAGGTCGATTTCAAAATTCTGAATGGCTGTTTCTTTGCAGTTCAAGGGCCCAGAGCGCGGCGATTGCTTCTGTCGATCGGGGTAAAAACAGCTGAACAACTGGACTTTCATTTGAGTGAGTTGAAACTGCTTGATGAGGATGTGTTTGTTTTTGCAAAAACACTGACGGGTGAAGATGGCTATCTGATTTTTTTGGATAACGACAGAGGCGACACCTTCTATCAAAAACTCAAAGAGCACGCCGGCCGGCTGGACATGGTCGAGCTGGATGAGGAGAGCATCGAAGCATCACGTATTGAAGCTGGTATTGTCGCGTTCGGGTTGGATCTAACGGACGAAAATCTTATGCCGGAAACGGGTTTAGATCACAGCCACGTCAGTTACACAAAAGGCTGCTATCAAGGGCAGGAAGTTCTGGCCCGAGTGAAGTCACACGGAGCCCCATCAAGAGGGCTTGTCGGGCTGGTCTTCGCTAACGATGGAAATTCAGAAACGCTTCCACCTTTTGCAATCAACACGGAAGTGTTGCTTGAAGCACAACCAATTGGCTGGCTGAGATCGAATTGTTTTTCTAAAGTCTTGAACAAATACGTTGCTTTGGCGTATATAAAACGCGAATTCAGAATAGTCGGAAAAGCTCTGTCGGTGACCATAGACGGGCAACCATTTGAAATCGAGGTGGCCCTTCTGCCGCTGATTTCTCCTGCTACCAATGAGAAAAAAGCTCGTGAACTTTACGCGCAAGCTCTGACATTGTTCACCGCTGAAAAAGATGACGATGAGACGTCTCAGGCAGAGCAGCTCCTGCGCGAAGCTTTGATGCTTAATCCGGCTTTGGAAGACGCTTATGAGGCTTTGGGAGTAATTCTTTCCAGGAGAAACAGATTGGATGAAGCGGTTTCGCTCATGCAAACGCTGGTTGATCTGAATGCCGACTCGGTTATGGCGCATGCAAATCTTTCCGTTTTCTACATGCAGCAGGGTTTGATTGAAAAGGCCGAAGAAGAAAAAGCCGTCTCCATGAGCATTCGCATGCGCATGGCTGCAAAAGAAGCCACTCGCGAGCGCCAGCAAGAAGAAGAAAAAAAACGCCTGAAAGAAGAAGCACAAGGGCGCATGGAAATGTTCAGCCAGGTTTTGGAGATCGACTCGGAAGATCTTCTGGCCAACAGCGGCATGGGCAATTGTCTTGTCACGCTGGAACATTTCGAGAAAGCCTTGCCTTACTTACAAAAAGCAATTGAAGTTAAGCCTACTCACACCGTTGCCTATGCCGATCTGGCAAAAGCATTTGCAGGCTTGGAAAGAAAAGCGCAAGCAGCGGAAATTTTGCAAAAGGGCATTGAAGTCGCATCCAAGCGCGGCGATATGATGCCATTGAAGCAAATGCAATTGCAATTGAAGGAGCTGGGCTGAAACATGCTTGCCAAGCCGCTATGGCTGCACATATTTGCGTTTTGCATTTACGCATTCATGTATATTCCGATTTTTGTTCTGGTTACCTTCAGCTTCGAGCAATCGCGTCTGCCTGTCAGAATTACAGGGTTTACCTTTGACTGGTATTTAAAACTGTTTCAAAACGAAGATATCGGAATGGCTCTGGCTAACAGCCTCATCGTCGCTACTCTGGCTGTGCTAATTTCGTCCGTGATGGGAACGATGGCGGCCTTAGGGTTGACGAGAATGCACTTCAAAGGAAAGGGTGCATATCGCGGTCTTCTCCTTTTGCCCATAATCATTCCGGAAATCGCCCTGGCTGTAGCCGCACTGATTTTGTTCATCGCCATCGGCGTACCTCTGGGATTAGCCACGATAGTCGTTTCACATATTGTTTTCTGCGTTGCCTACGTGACGCTCACAGTAATGGGACGTATGGAAGGGCTGGATCCGAGGCTGGAAGAAGCCGCGCAGGACCTGGGCGCATCGCCTGTCATGGCATTTTTTCGTGTCACCTTACCGCTTCTCGCCCCCGGTATCATCGCCGGTGCACTGCTCGCATTTGTGCTTTCACTGGACGATTTTGTCATTACTCAATTTACTGCAGGAGTGGGCAGCACAACCCTGCCGCTGCGCATTTTCAGCATGGTCAAGTTCGGAGTCAGTCCTGAAATTAATGCACTGAGCACCATTATGATTCTCGTCACCGCCGGGATTACAACTCTAGCGGAAACGGTCAGGCAGAAAAAAACTTGATCTTGAACCTACAAAGAAGTTTTTTCCTGACGCTTTAGAATTTCCATGACTTCCTTAACTGGTGATATCACTTTGCCGCGGTCCTGGTCGATTTCTATCTTCAGGCAGTCGGCCAACATGGCATCATCGAAATTAAGAAATTCAGTCAGCGCGCCTTCGATCTTGCCGACAAGCTCAGAGGTCAAAGGAGCTGTAGCAAGCATTGTGTTGATAAATCCGGCCAGCAAAATGACTACTTTTGTCGAGCGCGTGCGCAGCATGTACTCGCCGATCAGAGCGGCCAATCTGTCCACCTGTTCGCGTCTCAAAATTATTGCCTGCGGCTCTTCGACATGACGCATGGAAGGGAGGATCAGCGATATCTCCTCAGAGGCGTCCAGAAGCCTCTCAGATAGCGGCTCAATGGCATGCAAAGCACGGCACAGGGAAATCAATCCCTGAGCATCCATGCCGCTATCCATCAACGCCAGACCGAGTTCTTCTTTGATTTTAAAAACAGGCGCCGCATCGCATTCACGAACGTAAGCAACCGCCAGATCCAGACCTTCCTGGCAGGAGAGAATCCGCGACACCATAATTGGTTGCGGAGGCAGGCCATATTTCAAACCAAAATAATAAGCGCGGCGGAACCAGCCGTCTGATTCATCGATTTGCGGATGTCTGGCAATCGATTCTTGTCCGGCTATTTTGGCACCGTAAAGCAAAAACATCAGTGCACGCATGTCGGTCGGTGAACTCGCGTCATGGGCGGCAATGTACACTTTGTCGATGGTCTCAAAGTCACATTGAATTGCATCTGCCGCCAGACGAAACAAATCCAAGCTCGGGTCTTTTCGCGCCGGATCGTCTGATTGAGAATTCTGCGCTTTCTTCGGCATATCAGCGCCAGCTCCGCGTCACTATGGGATGACGCCGCCGATTACGAATTCTCCCAGCACGACAAGAGTGTAGGCGATGTACAACATTACAAAGGGGAAGAAAATCCATCTTGCACTTTTAATCTTCTTCTGCTTCTGGCTCATCGTGCCATAGCCGATCATCGTGTTGTCGGTGAACTGCTGAAGAACAATCCAGCCGATTATGATCGGTATAATCAAGACGACATCGGCAATCACCATGCCCAGCAAAGTTGCAAAACGTTTGCTTGAGCGAATGGAAATTATCATCGAGTCTTCTTTCGGCAAGTCTTTTTTCGTCGCCAGCGGGCAGACAAATTTCGAGCTTCCGTCTGCTGCTCCTCGCATTACGAGGGCGCCCGTGTTATTGCAATTGCGCAAGAGCTGACCGGATTTGTCTGCGCCCACAACAAAGAATGAAGAAGGCTTTTTATCGTCGCCCTGCAAGCAAATTGCCAGCACTGCCCCCGGTGACACCACTTTTGGCAGTGAAAGCGAAATGAGCTTCGAATCCAATTTCCTGGTATCGAGCTGTTTTGAGTTTACGAGAGCTGCTTCGACTTTGTCGGCATCTCCACGCTCACCATATGTTCCTGAAGAAACCGCCGGCAAATTTCGCATACCGGTAAACGGATTGGCAAATTCAAGTTTGGTCTCGAACTCGATAAGCTCTTCCAATCGATCGGGCATCTTGTGGTTTTTATTCACATAGAGCTGGATTGTGGATGCCACACGCTTCATAGCTTGAAGAGTCTGCCACTCAGGCGCCGTCGTGGAGTAGAGAACAATCCCGGAGGGATCCGTAATCACGCTGCCTGTGCGGATATACAGCGGCTGCTTGCCGGCGAAATCAGTGACGGCAAACATCAAACCGCTGGCAGGGTTGCTCAAGGTTTTGCTTGTCACAGTCTGCTTCTGGCCATTCAAATTCAATTCGACTGCATGATTAGCAGCAATGGCGACTTCCTTGTCACCATCTATGGTGGAAAACTTTTCACCTGTTTTCACACAGGCAGCCTCAGGACTTTCTCCCAAACTGGCGCCGAAATAAATGCCAGCACCGGCTAAGCCGAGCACCACAACGATCGTGCCGATCATCCAGAGTAGACCGAGCAGATTGTTTTGAGGCAACTTGCCTTCGTAAAGGGGGTGATCGACAGGAACTTGTTCTTCCGGCTCTTCCTCATGCGGGGATAGAGAAGAATTCATTCCAGCACGAGGAGCCGACGGGGACTGTTTGTCGTTGCTTCCCATGATCTTGGAAAGCTCTTCTTCAGAATAGCGCTCGCGGCTCAGCTTCAGCTTTTTCTCGATATCGACAGCCATGCCGCTATCGCCTTGTGAACGCTTCAGGAAAGCCAGATAAGATTCAAGCAAGCTTGTCAAAACAGGGTGTCCGATAAACAGCGACACCTGAGCAACTTCAAGTGCGCGTCGGTAATAGCGCAGCGCCTCTTCGGCTTCATTGAGCTTCTCAGACGTTTTCGCCACCTTAATAAGCGCGGTCACCAGTCCCTGCGGATCGCTCGAAGCCAGCCTTTCTCGCATGGAAAGAAGGCGCTTGTAATGATCCATCGCCGCTAAGTAACGGCTCTGGAAATAGTAGGTGTCACCCAAACCTTGCAAACAGGTTGCTGTCTCAGGACTGTATCCTGGGAAAATGTGGTCCAGCTTAGCAAGACACTCTTTGTACAAGGCTTCCGACTCTTGAAAGCGTGATTGCCAATAGAAGTCCTGCGCGTCTTTCAACTGCTCGCGGCACTTCTTGACCTGGTTTTCGATATCGTCTTTTGACAAGACTGCTCTGCTTCAAATAATCGGGACAATGACAAAATACTGTCTTATTTATACCCTTAATTCAGTACTAAGTAGGCTTGAAGAAAGCGGTTTCTTCAAGCTTTTAAATTAGCTCTCCTTGAGAGCCTCGATGCAAGACGAGCAAAGATCTGCATATTCTTTGGATGCACCGACTTCACTGGTGAATTTCCAGCAGCGCGCGCACTTCGATCCGTCGGCACTGAAAACCAGTACGGTCAGACCATTTTCATTCACTTCCGATAATTTGTTGCCGCTGCCCTTGCCGTTTACTTCTGCTTGCACTATTGCTTGCGAAGTGATGAAAAAGCCCGGCAGGTCTGCACCCAGAGATTCCACCTTGGTGCGCAGATCGGCATTTTCTATGGCGATAACCACTTGCGCCTCGGTGGATTTGCCGATTTTCTTCTCGGCACGCGCCTGCTCCAAAGCTTTGTTTACGGTCTCGCGAACATCGATCAGCGATTCGAATAGCTGCGAGAGATTCTCGTCGAGATAACGCGCCTTGGCTTCCGGGAAATCCGTCAACAGAACGCTCGACGCATCAGTATTGGCCGCCTTGATCTTTTCAGGCAGATGGTGCCAGATGTCGTCTGCCAGATGCGGTGCCACCGGTGCAATTATTTTCACCAGCGCCATCAATACTTCTTCCAGAACAGTCTGCACTGCGCGTCTTGTTTCGGAATTCTTCGCTCCGGCATAAAGCCTGTCTTTAGCGATGTCGAAATAGAAGCTGGACAGATCAACTCCGCAGAAATTCTGAAGCAATTGATAGTACTTGAAGAATTCGAAGCGGTCGAAGTCTTTGGTCACTTCATTGACGACTGTGCTCAATCGATGCAAGATGAATTGATCTAATGGCGA